>JALQZP010000053.1 GCA_023258235.1 Terrimicrobiaceae bacterium
AACAAATCGCGGCAGCCCTCACAGAGGAATCCCCTCTCACCATCCCGCAAAACGATCAAGCTCTTCTCGGGCGCGACCTCACGCGACTCCTACAAAAGCGAGTCGCCTACCATCACAGCGGTCTCCCTTATTCGGCTCGATCGAAGTGGATCGAACCACTTGGCAAGGAGGGAAAGCTGGATGTGATTGTAGCCACAACCGGTCTCGCAGCCGGGATCAATTTTTCTGTTAAAGCCGTAATGGTTTCTTCCACAACCTATGGTGACGGCCGCTTCCAACGCGAACTTCGTGCGGACGAATTGCTCCAAATGTTTGGTCGTGCCGGGCGTCGAGGCATCGATGAGGAAGGTTTCGTCCTTGTGGGAAATGATACCCCGAGACTCATGGACGCCGCCCCACGCCAACTCCGCCGTGTGAACCAAATCGATTGGCCCACACTGTTGCGCGTGATGGAGGAAGGGAACCAAAGCGGCGAGGCACCGATCTCAAGGGCGGTGAAACTTTGCGAACGTCTTTTCAGCCGACAAAGCATTTCCCCGTTCCTCGAAGATTCCCTCAAGCAAGACGGAATGAAGCAACACTACGAACCTACCCGCGCAGAATACCTTGGCCCAGACCACCTCTGGCATCCCCAAAAGCTCGCACGAGTTGTTACGAAACCCCTGAGCGAATGCCTCACGCTCTATCGGGAACGGTGGATACCGATCTTGAGATCGCCTGCCTGCCTGGACTTTTTTCCCTCGGGGAGACCCTGCAAAATCGGGAAAGGAACCCATTTCCGATATGGAAAGGAAATTTCCATCGCACGCGCATGCAGCGGAACCTGGCTACCCCTCCCTTGGATCCAAAAAATACTTGGCCTGGGTAAAAAAGAATCCTTCAGCCTCCAATCGCTAGAGAAAACCATAGTGTCTCTCCTCGCCCCAAGGTGGGAACCGGCCCGATTTCACCAACTCCAACAGCACGGCAATCATCTCATGGCGCAGTTGGACTTGGAATCCCTCACCGCGCCTGCACTCGTGATGCCGGACGGCAGAGCCTTGATCAACGCCCCCAATCGTCGCGTCGATATTTCCGAGCTCTCAACAAGCAGTCCCTCTGCGGAATTTGATCCCCCCCGTGGATCACCCGCGTTTATTTGGAAAAAACTTGGCTTGGTCGATGCGGCGGGCATTCCCACCGCGAGGGGACGGGTTTTTAGCCGTTTCCAAAACGGCGAGGGTCTCATGATCGCCGCCGCGCTTGAGGACCCAAACTATCCCGTGGAAGACATCGTCAAACATCTCGCCAACCTGAGAGGCGGTCCCCGTTTCACGGAGTTTGCGGACGGCCCCAGCCTGAGACTGGCCACGAACGCGCGTGAAATCTATGGCCATGTCGATTATGAAGGATACCTCGCCGCCGGATTGTGCCCCGGATTTGGGGAAGGCACTTGGGAAGCCCTCGAGATTTACAACGCCGAGGGACTCAAATCACTTCAGAAGGAAACCGAGTCGCTCCGGCGCGGCGATCTGGAACGCGCCCTTCTGGAGTGGAAAAGTCTTCTCCGTCATATTGTTCACGCTGCCGACCCCTCGGCTCCTCGCTGGGAGGAGTTCCAATCCCGCGCCGCCGCCCAACTTCAGGCCATCCGCAACTGATACCCACCCGTTTCTCCCCTTTTCGGAGTGACCGATTTGATGTTCGTGGGGTGTGCTCGGCATTTGACTTGAGTCGCTTCTAACCTAGTATGCTCGCGAATCAATGAGCCACCTGAAAAGACCTCACGTTTTATTTGTTTGCACAGGGAATGTCTGCAGAAGTCCGATGGCAGAGGTTCTTTTTCGTCATTTGGCTAAAAAATCCGGCAAAGACATCCACATCGAATCCGCCGGAATCAGCGCCGGCCAAGGCCAAACAGCCAGCCGCGACGCGGTCGATGCCGTCGCAAGCGATGGACTCGATCTCAGGAAGTTCCGCAGCCAGAGCCTCACAGAAAAACTGCTTGGCGAGGCCACCCATGTTTTTGTGATGACACAAGACCATGCGCGTCTGATTGATTTGTTTTACCCCGAATTTGTCCACAAAGTGAAGTTGCTGCGTTTCGATGAAAAGGGAACCCCTGACGTTCCCGACCCCATTGGACAAGGCCGCAGCGTCTACAACGAATGCAAACGCACCATCCAAAAAGCCCTTCCATCCGTTCTTAAAATGATCACCAATCCATCCATGCCCACCATCACAGAAGACACACCCGTGCTGCCATCCCTCGCCGAGACCGACCCCGAAATCGCCTCCGCGATCAAGAAGGAATACCACCGCCAGTTTGAGCATATCGAGCTGATCGCCTCTGAGAACTTCACCAGCCGTGCGGTGATGGAAGCACAAGGATCCTGCCTCACCAACAAATACGCCGAGGGCTACCCCGGTCGCCGCTGGTATGGCGGCTGCGAGTATGTGGACATCGTGGAAACACTCGCCATCGAGCGGGCGAAGAAGCTCTTTGGTGCCCAGCATGTCAACGTCCAAGCCCACAGCGGCAGCCAAGCCAACATGGCTGTTTATTTCAGCGTTCTCCAACCGGGCGATAAAATTCTGACGATGGATCTCGCCCATGGCGGCCACCTCACCCACGGACACAAAGCGAATTTTTCCGGTAAACTCTACGAGGTCCATCATTACGGGGTAAGTCGCGAAACCGAGATGATCGATTACGATGCCCTTGCCAAACAAGCGGACGAAGTGAAACCAAAAATGATCACCGCCGGCGCTTCGGCTTACTCGCGCACGATCGACTTCAAACGAATGAGGGAAATTGCCGATTCCGTAGGTGCTTATCTCTTCGTGGACATGGCCCACATTTCGGGACTCGTTGCCGGAGGAGCCCATCCCTCCCCGATTCCCTTCGCCGACTTCGTGACCACCACCACCCACAAAAGCCTACGCGGACCACGCGCTGGACTCATCATGTGCCGCGAGGAATTTGCCAAGAAGGTCGACGGACAGATGTTTCCAGGCGTCCAAGGCGGACCACTTATGCATGTCATCGCCGCCAAGGCGGTCTGCTTCCACGAGGCCCTTCAACCCGGATTCCGCAACTACTCGCAACAAGTCGTGAGCAATGCCAAGGCGATTGCCGCACGTCTCTCCATGCTCGGACTCCGCATCGTTTCCGGCGGCACGGACAACCACGTCCTTCTGGTCGATCTCCGCTCGGCGGGGCTCAACGGCGTCGATGCCCAGACCACCCTCGACAAAGCAGCGATCACAGTGAACAAAAATGCGATCCCGTTCGACACGGAGCCGATCACCAAGACCGGCGGCATCCGCATCGGCACTCCTGCCATGACGACTCGCGGACTGCGCGAAGATGACATGATGCAGGTTGCGGACTTCATTGACGCTGCTCTGAAAGCCCGCAACGACGATGCCGCTCTGGCTCAAATCCGCAAGCAAGTGACGAGCTTCACCGCTCGTTTCCCGCTGCCCTGAGTCATCTATAAGCACCGTAAAGAATCACAAAAAAAGGCAGGTCTCAGGACCTGCCTTTTTTTGTTCAGGGCCGCTGCGCGTGAAAGCGCATCGCCTGATCAAGGACCTTGCGGGCAACGCTATCGTGATCGATGTTTGTGGAGTCGAACCGGAAGTTCGCCAGCGACTCGTAGATGGATTTTCTCGCTGCAAAGAGGCGATCGAAAGATTCGCGGGGGTTGTCGGTCTGAAGCAGCGGGCGACGCGTGCTACGCGAGGCCCTCTCAAATAGAATATCCGGTTCCGCATCGAGCCAGACGATGATGCCCACTTGCTGCAAGGCCTCACGGTTCTCTTGACGCAATATAGCCCCCCCTCCTGTCGAAAGAACGATACCGGCCACGCCCACCAGATCACGCAACACAGCCTGCTCGATATCACGAAACCCCTCCTCGCCCAACTCCGCAAAGATTTCCGGAATGCTTTTCTTTTGGGCCTTCACGATCAGCTCATCGGTATCCACAAAGCGGTGGCCGGTGAGGGCGGCCAAGCGTCGTCCGACAGTGGACTTGCCACACCCCATGAAGCCCGTTAGCACGAAATTCGGTAACATACATTGAGTATTTCCATATCTCCTAAATGGCGCGAATCATTTTCTTTTCGAACGAAAAACTCACCCCGAGCATGAATGCTTCGCAACTGACCTCACGCTTCGTTGTGTGGTAAAATCGCGGAAATGTTGATTCAGCCCCATCGCCCAGTGAGGTTGGATGGAACAATTCCTATAATCGTCAGCTTGCCTCTTGATGGGATCAACCGATCAGCGTTTCCAATTCAGCAACGCGACGGGAGAAGAGGTCCAACGCAGCTTGTATCGGAGCCGGTGAACTCATATCGACTCCCGCTCTGCACAATGTCTCCACAGGAAATCTGCTGCCCCCACTCTTGAGAAAATCGATATACCGGGCAGCATCACCACTTTCAAGAACCTGGGCGGCCAGAGCGACCGCAGCTGATATGCCGGTGGCATATTTATAGACATAAAATGCACTGTAAAAATGAGGGATTCGCAGGCACTCGATTTCGAGTTCTTCATCGACCACGAAGCGTTGACCGAAATAGGTCGTCAACAATGTACGGTAAATCTTTTTAAATCCTTCAAGCGTTAGTGCCTCTCCGGACTCCTCGGCGGCATGCGCCTCACGCTCAAACTCCGCGAACATCGTCTGGCGATAGAGTGTCCCTCTCAAGTCATCAATCTGGCGATTTAAAATATACGCCCTCATTTTTGTATCGGTTGTTTTTTGGAGCAAATGCTCCGTGAGAAGTATCTCATTGAAGGTCGATGCCACCTCAGCCAGAAAGATCGGATATCCGTAGTTCTGGTAAAGCTGCGCGCCTCTCGCATACCAAGTGTGCATCGAATGCCCGGCCTCGTGGGCTAGGGTGTATACATCCGAAAAGACGTCCGCCTTGTAGTTCATCATGATGTATGGCGGGCTTGTGAATGTGCCATAGGAAAAGGCTCCACTGCGCTTGCCTTTATTTTCGTAACGATCACACCACCTCCCGTCCCGCAGACCATGGGCGAGCGTTGAAGTATACTCCTGCCCCAACGGGTGGAGCGAATCCATCACCTGCTGAACCGCTCCATCCCAAGGAACATTGGTTTGTATGTTTTCCACCATGGGAACGTAAGTGTCGTAATGATGGATCTCATCGAGCTTCAGGACACGGCGACGTAGCTCAAAATAGCGGAATAGAGCGTCCAGATTGCCTCGGACGGTCGAGATCAGGTTGTCGTAGATGCTGACCGGCACGTCGTCACTGAAAAGAGCGGCCTCGCGGGCCGAGGGATAATTCCTCGCCCGTGCATGAAACACATCCGCCCGAATGGAACTCGCCAGACTCGCTGCCAGCGTGAACTGATGGTCCTTGAATTCATCATAAAACTGATGGAAAGCCGCTTTCCTCACCTGTGGATCACGCTGTTGTAGAAATGAGGAGAAAGAACTCTGCGTCAACTCCCGCTCATTGCCATCCGCATCCTTCAGTTTTCCAAACTTCATGTCCACATTGGTGAGCTGCGAGAAGGTCTCACTGTGGCCACGTATTGCCGCCGATCCCAGGGCAAGCAAGCGTTCCTCACCGGCATCCAGCGTGTGCAATTTACGCCGACGAAGTTTTCGCAAGGGAATCGTCCACTCCACCAATTCCGGGGCAGCAAGAAACTCCTCAAAACGCTCATCGGAGATCGCTTGAATTTCCGGAGAAATGAATGAAAAAGCCTCCCCCACCCTCACAAGCAAACTATCCAAACGAGCCTCTCGGGAAAGAGCCTCCGCATCCGCACTGTCGCCCGCCGTGCAGAGAGCCGCATACTGATTGAGTTGGTCTGTGAGAAGATCGATTTCCTTTTCAAACTCCAAAGCCTCAGCCAGCGATTGGGCAGAATCACCCAAATGGCCACGGAACTTGGCTATCCCTTCAAACGTTTGCTGCAAGCGAACTAGGTCTTTCTCCCAATCCGAAGCGGAAGGGAAAAGCGGCTTGAGATCCCATTGGTCTGACTCGGGAACTTCGGAACGGAGCGGAATGTGCATCGATGACATAAATTCACCTCTACACGGAAAATCTCCCGACTGCAAAGGTCAGCCTTGACCTAAGAGGATATCCTTGAGGTGATGCGGAATCTCTATATGCGTCCCCCAAACTCAAACATCATACTCGGCATCGACATCGGTGGCACTGGCATCAAGGGCGCCCCTGTGAATGTTCAAACCGGAGCACTAACGAAAGAGCGTTTTCGGATCGAAACCCCGCACCCAGCGAAGCCCGATGCCGTCGCCGATGTCGTTCAAGATATCGCGAAACACTTCCATTACTCGGGGCCTACCGGGATAACCTTCCCGGGGATCGTTAAAAATGGCGTTATTTACTCCGCCTCGAACGTCGATAAATCCTGGATTGATCTCGATGCTTCAAAACTCTTTCAAAGCCGCTTGAGAGGACCTGTAACCGTGGTCAACGATGCGGATGCAGCCGGCATTGCTGAAATGCGCTTTGGCGCTGGAGTCGGACGCCACGGTGTCGTGATCCTCCTCACTTTCGGCACTGGCATTGGATCCGCCATTTTCTGCGACGGAGTCCTTCTACCCAACACCGAATTCGGACACCTGAAAATCCGTGGCAAAGATGCGGAACTTCGAGCCTCCGGGCGCATCCGCGAGAAGAAACACCTGTCGTTCAAAAAGTGGGCCGGTATCGTCAGCGAATACCTCGAGGAGCTCGAGAAACTCTTTTCCCCCGAGCTTTTCCTCATCGGCGGCGGCATCAGTAAAAAAGCGGACAAGTTCCTTCCCTATCTGACAGCAAAAACGACCGTGCCGATCGAAGCCGCAAAGATGCAGAATGATGCCGGGATCATCGGCGCAGCAACATTTGCAAAGATTCGGTCTTGATCTTGAAAATATTTTCCACCATATTCCGAATCCCTCGCATGCGGGGTCTTAGCTCAGTTGGTAGAGCGCCTCAATGGCATTGAGGAGGTCAGGGGTTCGAATCCCCTAGGCTCCACCACCCTGCTGTCTCTTTACCAAAAAACGGGGATTAGTTCATTTATTGATTTTTTGCTTAACTGCAATGAGCGATGTCGCGCAAGCGGTAGCTGTGGAAATTTCTAAAGCTATTGGCTCGTCGTTGGATGACCGATGCCTCAAAAGGACATGACACCGGAAACGATCCGGGAAGGTGGGGTGATTTCATCTTTTTTCGAACCGCATTGACTACTGTGCGCAGTTTATGGATGGTGAATGTCAGGTGCCAACCTTTCCCCGTCGCAGCCTTGTGCTGTGGCGGGGATCTTTTTTGTTTCCACAACCTCGTTGTTGCATCACGTAATCGAACGTCTCAAACGCCACATACCACCAAGCGCTCTTATTTGAATCTGGCTGGGTGAAAAAATCGACTTCCCTACAGTGAGAATTTGCTGGCTTAGGATTTCAAGGTGTGACGGACATCCTTGACCGTAACCGCGTAGATGGTGTCTTCGGCTATGTTCTTCGCTTGGTCGCCGATTCGCTCCAAAGAACGAGCAATAAAAATGAGTTCGATAAAAGCACGGATGTGGCCCGCGTTCTGTGGCATTAAATCCGTGAGAGCATCGGCGAATTCGCGATTGAGAACGTCGAGTTCCTTGTCGCGAGCCTTGATGGTGCTCGCTAGCTCAATATCACTCTCGGCATAAGCTTGAATGGCATCATGGAAAAGCGAGGCCGCCATCTGGAAGATAGGTTCTATTCGGAGGGTTTCAGGAATCTGCTCGTGGAGGAGGAGTTTTCGGACGCGGCGGGCAATACCAACACACTGGTCGGCGGCCCGCTCCAGGTTGACGCTGGTTTTCATGGCGGCAATCACGTTGCGCAGGTCGGAAGCAAAGGGGTGGAATCGCAACATGATTTCTATGCCCTCGCTATCGACTCGGATCTCGAGATCGTCGATTTCACCGTCGTCCGCGATGACAGTATTGCACTTGTCTTCGTCCCGCTCCAGGAGACCAGCTTTTGCGTTTTCAAGGCTGCGTATGGCCAGACTGGACATCAGCAGGACGTCTTGACGGAGATTATCCAATGCGGATTCGAAACTGGTGAGAATGTGTCGAGTTGATTCCATTTTGAATTCGTGGCGGGTGGAGCCAATCAACCGAAACGACCGGTTATGTAGTCCTCGGTCTGTTTGTTTGAGGGGTTGGCGAAGATTTTCTGGGTGTCTGCGAATTCGACTAGGCGCCCCAGATAAAAAAAGGCGGTTTTGTCGGAGCAGCGAGTCGCCTGTTGCATGTTATGGGTGACGATCACAATAGTGAACTGGGATTTGAGCTCTTGGATGAGTTCCTCGACTTTCACGGTCGCAACGGGATCCAGCGCGGAGCATGGCTCATCCATGAGCAGGATTTCCGGCCTGTTGGCAATCGCTCTGGCAATGCACAGGCGCTGCATCTGACCTCCAGAAAGGCTGAGGGCGCTCTCGTGAAGACGGTCTTTCACCTCATCCCAAAGCGCGGCTCCCTTCAAGCTGCGCTCAACTGTTTCATCAAGGATGGTCTTTGTCTTCTGTCCGGCCACGCGCAAGGGGTAGACGACATTCTCGTAGATGGATTTGGGAAACGGGTTCGATTTCTGAAAAACCATACCCACGCGCTTGCGAAGCGAGATGACCTCGATGAGTGGATCGTAGATGCTATGGCCGTGAATGACGATATCACCGGTGTGCCGAATGCCGTCGATGAGTTCATTCATACGATTCAGGTTGCGAAGCAGCGTTGATTTTCCGCAGCCCGAAGGACCGATGAAGGCGGTCACTTGCCGCTCGGGGATATCCATACTGATATCGAAGAGCGCTTGCTTGGCTCCATAGAAAAAACTGAAGTTCTGTATGGAAATAAAGTCGGGGCGACCGTCGGTTGAGGTGTTCACAGTGGTTGGAAAATCGGAGCTGACGGGCTCAGAAAGCACCGCCGGCATATTTTTTTCTGAGTTTTTCACGGGTAAGAATAGCGGCTAAATTCAGGGTGATGACGAGAAGGATCAGCAATAGCGCCGTGGCAAAAACCATCGGCTTGGCCGCTTCGGAATCGGGAGACTGAAATCCGAGGTCATAGATATGAAAGCCCAAATGCATGAACTTGCGCTCCAAATGAGCGAATGGGAAGTCCCCATCGAGCGGCAGACTGGGAGCAAGTTTAACGACACCGACCAGCATGAGCGGAGCGACCTCCCCCGCCCCTCGGGCCATGGCGAGAACCAACCCGGTGAGAATACCCGGCAAGGAAGCTGGGAGGACGATCCGCTGGATGGTCTGCCACTTGGAAGCACCGCAGGAAAGCGAGCCCTCGCGGATTCCGCGTGGGACGGCCGCCATGGCTTCCTCGGTCGCCACGATGACGACGGGAACCGTCATGAGCGCCAAGGTCAAGGCCGCCCAAAAAACACCACCCGTTCCGAAAGTGGGCGTCGGCAGATATTTTCCGAAAAAAAGTTGGTCTATCGAACCTCCCACAAAATAGACAAAAAATCCCAATCCAAAGACTCCAAAAACAATCGAGGGAACACCGGCAAGGTTATTGACGGCGATGCGGACACAGTGAACAAACAATCCCTGCTTGGCGTATTCCCTCAGGTAAATGGCAGCGACCACACCGAATGGAACAACCGCCAAGCTCATCAGGAGAGTCATCGCAAACGTACCGAAAATCGCAGGAAAGATTCCCCCCTCGGTATTGGCTTCTCGGGGATTCTCGGTCAAAAAAGACCAGATATTGTGCGAAAAGAGGCGGACTTTATCCAGCAAGGTGAGTTGGTTCGGTTTGCTATACGAGACAAGATCCCCGAGTGAAAGCGTGCGTTCCACTCCCGTAGGCGTTTTGTAGATAAGTGCGATTGCCCCCTGTTCCGCCCGCAACTTTGCAGCCTGCGCGGCCAATTTTTGGTATTCGGCGTCCAGTTTGGCGGCTTCGGGTGAGGGCGTTGAGTCCCCTTTTTGCGAGACACGAAGGTCGTTGAGGCGCGAATTGATCCGGCCGATTTCGGTTTTTTCGATCTTTTCGATTTGAGCGCGCCGGCTCGCCGCCTCCTCACAAAGTCGCGCGAGCGTGCTCCCAAACGAGGCGGCATTGACCTCAATCAGGGTCCCGTCCGAGAGGCGTATGGCCGTGGGATATCCAAATGCGATTCCATACTCGAGGCGCTCCAAACGATAGATATTTTTTGCCTCCGAAATAGAGGTGATGTCAGCCTGATTCGCAAAAGCGAAATTGATGTTATAGGTATCCTTGTTTCCGAGAAAGACCTGTATCTCGGTTTGGTCGTTATTTCTTTGCCCCTGTTCGTTCAGAACAGGAATGCGCTTGGTGCGTTTCTGAACGAGTTCCCCGACAATCATGTCTCCACCTTCTGGAACGGGGTTTTGCACTCCGGGCTTGAGTTTGATCTCGAGAACCTGCTTCGGCCAGAACACAGGAATTCCATTGGACACGATGACACCGAGAAGCCCCACCACCATGAGCAGGCCCAGAGCCAACCCCATTGCAGTCAGCCAGACAAAGGGCTCGCCCTTGGCTGCAGGCGCTTTCGTAAAATCGTATTTCCGTTTTTCAGGCACGTTCATTTATACCGTCTTAAATTTAGCCCGCAGTCGGTGGCGAAGAATTTCAGCGACCGTGTTGACTGCAAAAGTCAGCATGAAAAGAAGGAGCGCACCCAGAAAGAGTGTTCTGTACAACGTGCTGTGGTGAGGTGCCTCGGAAAGTTCCACGGCGATATTCGCCGAAAGCGTACGCATTCCGGAAAAAATATTCCACTCCATGATGGGCGTGTTGCCGGTGGCCATGACAACAATCATGGTTTCGCCCACGGCACGGCCAAGACCGATCATGAGAGCTGAAAAAATGCCGGATGATGCTGTGGGCAGAACGATCCGGGTCGCGGTTTGCCAGCGACTCGCACCACAGGCCATGGAGGCCGTAATGAGGGAGGTCGGCACGTTGGAGAGCGCATCCTCCGCGATGGTGAAGATGATCGGGATAACAGCAAATCCCATCATAAAACCGACAACAAGAGAGTTTCTTTGGTCAAAGCCTGTCCCAGTCACAATCGGCCACCAGGCCCGGAAGTCGGCCGATTTCAGGCCCGTGGAGGAATCGGTGACAAGGAAGCAGGCTGCTTCAAGCCGTGGACCGAGCGACCATAGGATCCACCCGCTTCCAAGGAGCAAGGGCAGAAAAACAATCCACTCCCAGCCGGGGTGGATCCATTGCCGGGTTTGGATGGGCAGGCGACTCCAAACCAAACCTGTGATTGCCGCCATGATGGGAAGCCCCACGGCGACGAGCAACAGGGATGGAATCTGGTCTTCGATAAGGGGTGCGATATAGATGGCTGCAAGGAACCCCAAGACAACCGAGGGAAGCGAAGCCATGATTTCCATCGTGGGTTTGACCACGGAGCGAAAGCACGGATCGAGAAACTGTGAAGTGTAGAGAGCCGCCAGCAAAGCAATCGGGATCGCGAACATCATCGCATAGAAAGTCCCTTTGATCGTTCCAAAAATGAGCGGTACGAGGGAATACTTTGGCTCGAAATCGTCACTGCCACCCGTGCTCTGCCATTCCCAACTCGGCTCCGGCGCCCCTTCATACCAGACTTTGCTGAAAAGCGCCTTCCAGGACGAGTCTGAGTGCGGGTCGTGAATTTTGAAGAAGTGAAGTCGGTTCGTGCCATCCAGCACAACAAGGCGGTGGTATTTGCCACTGATGGCCGCATTCACGACGTTGTAGGGCATTTTTTCCTGCCACCGTATCGAGTCCGTCGTTGAGTAACGGAGCGAGAGTTCCGATCCCCCTCCAAGAAGGAATGCCTTGTTGCGGAGGGTGGATATAAGAAATGTGGGCCCTGTACCCAAATCGGGGAAACGATGGGTGAGACCGAAGGCCCGTTGGTCGCGCCCCTTCGGATAGTAGAGGCTGAAAACACGATTTGCACCCGAGTTGCTGGCAAAACTGATGGAAACGTCGCCGAAGATGAAGGCCGCCGTCTTGATATGCCTGTCGGGAAGATCCTCGAAGGGGGTGAAGGTTTGTCTTAACTCGAACCCGTTCTCCGATACCGCGAGATAATGGACACGGCCATCGTCTGTAATGATGAGTACGGAATCCCCCGAGCCCGGAACAAGAATTTTAGTCGGGCGACCGGAGATGAGAGGTGTGGGATCATAGGTGCCTACACGCTGTTCTTTTCCAAACCCCATGAGGGTTTTTTTTCGTTTAAACACAGCCGCAGACAAATGAGGCTTTCCATCGATTGACTGCAAGACCACGACGAGCTTGCTCGTTCCAGAATCACCGTAGGCAATATCCTCAATCGGCACATTCGGGAGCCCGAGCGGAATGGCAGCCTCCGCTTGAGGGTCGATTTTAATGATCTGACTACCGTCCGACTCGATGGACGTGTAATTGGGCGAAATGATAGAAAACCGACCATCATCGGTTCCGACGATGATTTTTTGTTCCCTCTTGTTGAGAGTCGCCGCCGTGATTTTCATCGGCGTTCCGAAATCGATATTCTTTTCGGAGATTTCACCCGTTTCTCCATCAACGGTCAGCATTCGACCATCGGGCTCGACAAGGAAAGGCAGGGCTCCCCACTCGTCGATGCCTAGCAGCGCAAAAGGAGTCTGCGGCAGTTGCACCGACTTGATCTCCTCGATGCGGGCGGGGGCAAAAAGTGGCCAGATTTGAATAAGGATGAAAGCAAAGATTCCCAGCACCGAGGTGGTCACCAACACTCCCCCGAGCTTGATAAAAACAGTCATCAGGCGATCCACAAAAAGCGTCGAACGCGAAGTCTGGAAGCGGCTCTCGTCATTTGCGTAGTCTGGAAGCTTGCGGGTCATCCTTTAATAAATCCAAAAGCGGCAGCGGAAATTTTTCCGCTGCCGCCACGTGTTTTAGATCCTCAAATTATTTTGTGAGTTTTTCCAACACATCCGAAACAGCTTCGCCTGGCAGAGGGTAGTATCCATCTTTGATGACAATCTCTTGCCCTTGCT
>JALQZP010000054.1 GCA_023258235.1 Terrimicrobiaceae bacterium
TCCGACTCCCTGCGGCGAAGCCACCCGCATCACGCCAACAACTTCTGAATTCCCCTAATCATGTCCATTTTGTCAGGGGTAAGAGCAAATGGCGATCTGAGGAAATTCATAACACGCGTATCATCCGAAATGCATTCGGATCGCTCAATGGGTAATTGTCTGCTATTGTAGCCTTGTCGGAGGTCTAGCCCCAGTTTGAGTGTCGCTGTTTCTTCCTTGGCTTTCGCCTCAGAACTATTTTCGTTTTAGTTGTCAGTATTCATCACGCCGACAGGGTGGCACGACTCTTGCCCCCTGTCGGTTTCATGTCATCTACCTGCCTACTCCCCGGACCTCAACCCAATCGAAAAAATGTGGAGCAAAATCAAAGCTCTACTGCGCAGTGCCGAGGCGCGAACCCCCGAAGATCTTGTCATCGCCATAGGCGATGCCTTGGCCAAGGTCACAGCCAAAGATGCCCTCAATTGGTTCATCTCATGCGGCTATTGCTTTTGTTGAAATATTCTAAACCAAGTACCGCAGTTTAAAAAGTCGTTTGCTGTTTTCCAATGGTTTGCGCGATTTTCACTCCGTTTTCGGCACTACATAGTTGACCCTTAAAAAGGGGTTGGCGGAGTCTGTTTTGTTCACACGACCACCGCACACCTTCCCCACCCCAGTAAACAACGTTCTTCAAAAGCCGGATTCGGGTTTAAAAACAATCGCCTCGTTGCGGAGGGAGGTTCGAATTGGGTTTTTATTTTAATCTATCTTGCCTGCGGGCGGAGGATTCGGAAAGCTAGTCGTCTTCGGTTCCCATGTGGACTTTTATTAACCTCGCACTCTTTGTTGCCGCCCTTGCCGCCCTTGCTTATTTCATGGGGCACGCGAGAAAGAATTCCCGCGAACTGGAGCGGCGACTTTCGGAGCTTGAGACAGAGGAGGATCACGTCTTTGACTTTCTACATGGAATCGGAGCTGCATTTTCCGAGGGTGTAAGAAGCTCGGAGTTGCACCGGCTCATAGTGGAGAGCGCTGTCCGGATCATGGACGGCGCCTCAGGGGCTTTGTATCTGGCCAACAAGGACTGCAGCACGCTCACGCCCTCGTTCATCACGCCGTCATGCCCTCCATTTGTTACCATACCGGAACACATACAAACCCACGCCGCCAACAAGCAGGCCTCGCTCGACAGCTTCCAGCAACTCCAACCCGCCGTTTCCGGCGAGGGTCTCATCGGGGAGTGCTGGTTGAGCGGACAGTTCCGCATTGCCAGCGGTCAGGAGTTTTCAGCAGGCAAATCCAATTCGGCCATCGTTGGTCCGCTGATCTACCGTCATAAAATTCTCGGCGTTCTAGCCGTGGCCAATGGGGAGGAAAGCATTCCTTTTTCCGATGCCGACCTGAAAGTCTTCCGCGCCATCGCCGAGCAAAGCGCATTCGCCCTCTACAACGAGGCGATTTATTTTGAGGCTGGCGAAAAAAAACTTCTCGATCGCGACTTGGAAATAGCGAGGGACATTCAGCGAATTCTTTTGCCATCCGAGGCTCCCGTTTTTGATGGCTATGGCTTCAGTGCCTTGAGTATCGCCGCCAGGCATGTGAGCGGGGATTATTTTGATTACATTCCCTTGGCTCCAAATCGTCTCGGCGTTGCCATCGCCGACGTTTCGGGCAAAGGCATCCCAGCCTCGCTTATCACGGCGATGTGTCGCGGGGTGTTGCGCCGCGAGGCCAACGAGTCTCCTTTGCCATCGGATGTCCTTCGTAGGGTGAATCGCCAACTTTACCCGGACATCAAAGAAGACATGTTCATCAGCATGGCCTATTTAATTTTGGATTCGACAAGCGGACGTGTGGAAATGGCGCGCGCGGGACACGATGCGCCTTTGCTTTATCGCGCCGCGTCGGGCCAGGTCGAAAAACTCAGCCCGAAAGGCATGGCTCTCGGCATTGACAGCGGCGAGGTCTTCAATAGAGTTTGCACCGATTTGAGTTTCGAGATGGAAACCGGTGACTGCATCCTGCTCTACACCGACGGCGCTACGGAATCATTGAACCATCAGGGTCTTGAATATGGCGTTGAAAGGTTGATTGAGGCCCTGCAGTCAGCGGCGCCGCAGGGAGCCGCCCAAGTCGTAAATTACGTCGCGGATGAAGTCAGAAACTTTACCGGCTCCGACCTGAAACACGACGACATCACTCTTATTGCCATATCAAAAAAATGAATCATTCACAAGAATCCGAACCCCTCGACTCCGAGTCCGAGGACTCAGCCGCAAAGGCCTCGAGCAACACCGAAATAGCCGAGGTCGATTTTGAATCCGAGGCGGCGAAACTGAAGGACCTTGCCCTTCGAGCCCGTGCGGATCTGGATAATTTTCGCAAACGCTCGCTCCGCGAAAAAGAGGACGCCATTCGCTATGCCAACAATGGACTGCTCGAAAAACTTCTGCCGGTTCTGGACAATTTCGAACTCGGTCTGGATGCAGCCAAAACCGCTCCCGACGCGGCGTCTGTGCTTCTCGGCATGTCCATGGTGCAAAAACAGCTTCAGGAATTTGTGCGCAGCCAAGGTCTCGAGGAGGTCAAAACCGAGGGGGAGATTTTTGATCCCAAGAAACATGACGCCGTCGCACAGGAGTTCAGCGACGATATACCTGAAGGCCAGGTTATCCGTCAGGTTCGAAAAGGCTACAATCTCAAGGACCGCCTCATCCGGGCCTCGTCCGTGATCGTTTCCAAGGGTCCACAAAAATGAGTCGCAAGCGCGATTACTACGAGATTCTCTGCGTCGAGAAAACATCGTCTGACGACGAGATCAAGCGGAGCTACCGCAAGCTCGCGATTAAATTCCATCCGGATAAAAATCCTGACGATGCCGAGGCGGAAGACAAGTTCAAAGAATTGGGCGAGGCCTACGAGGTTCTGAGCGACTCGTCGAAGCGTGCAGCTTATGATCGCTACGGACACGCTGCTTTTCAAGGCGGCATGGGTGGAGGCGGGGGAGGTTTCCACGATCCCTTCGATCTCTTCCGCGAGGTTTTCAGCGGCGCAGGAGGAGGCGGCGGAATATTCGAACAGTTTTTTGGTGGCGGCAATGGCGGAGGGATGGATTCCTCGGGTCGTCAGCGCGGCTCGGATCTCCGCTATGATTTGCAGATCACACTGGAAGAGGCGGCCAAGGGTTGCGAGAAGGAAATCGAAATTCGCAAACTCGACAGTTGCGAACCCTGTGGAGGAAGCGGTTCGCAAAAGGGCTCGAAAGCCGTCACCTGTACGACTTGTCGGGGACGCGGCCAGGTCGCCGTCGCCCGTGGCTTCTTTCAAGTTGCGCAAACCTGTCCAGCCTGCCACGGAAGCGGAAGAATCATCGAAAAACCATGCTCTTCGTGTCAGGGCGACGGGCGGGTTGAAAAAACCAGCCGCGTTAAAATCAAAATCCCGCCCGGTATCGACAGCGAGTCGCGTCTTCGCAGCACCGGTGGCGGCGAAGCGGGATTGCGCGGTGGCCCGCCCGGCGATCTCTATGTGGTGGTCCACATCAAGGAACACGAGGTTTTTACACGCAATGGGATGGATCTTACCTGCGAAGTGCCGATCCCCTTTTCCACAGCTGCACTCGGCGGCGAGATCGAGGTGCCCACGCTGGATGGGACCGTGTCCTTGAAAATTCCTGCGGGAACACAGAGCGCATCCACCTTCCGCATTCGCGGTCTGGGCATGCCGGCTCTTCAAGGCTTGGCAAAGGGCGACATCCTCACCTATGTCCAGGTCGAAGTCCCCACCCGTTTGAACCCGGATCAGCGAGAAGCCCTACAGGCCTTTGCGGAACTTTGCGGTGAAGAAAACAATCCGATTAACAAAGGCTTCTACGATCGTGTGAAATCTTTTTTCACCTGAGTCCATGATTCTCTCCACCGCCCAAATGCTCGACGCGGAAGCCAAGGCTTTTGCGGAGGGCCACACGGCGGAGGAACTCATGGAACAGGCGGGATGGCAGTTGGCGGCATTGGTTCGCCAGTTCCATCCCTCACCGGGTACTTGCCGAGTCTTTTTTGGCAAAGGCCACAACGGTGGCGACGTCCTTGTCGCCGCACGCCATCTGGCCGCTGAGGGTTGGATGATCACATTGGAGCCGGTTTTTCCTGAAGCCGCCCTGTCCCCGCTCACAGCGATCCAACTCTCGCGGATACCGCCAAGTTCCATTGGCAGAGTAAGGCCTTTGGTTGTTCTGGACGGCATCCTTGGCATCGGCACTCAGGGTGACCCGCGTGAACCTGTTGCCTCGGCAATCCATCGCGTCAATCACCTCCGGGAGCACAAGGCGGCATGGGTTCTCGCTGCGGATTTGCCCAGCGGCCTTCGGGAGGGAACGGTCGGTAATCCGTGCGTGAAGGCGGATGCCACCATGGCGATGGGGTTTGTGAAATCCTGCCTCGTGGCCGACCACGCGACCGATTTCGTTGGACGCCTTGCCTTGGCGGACCTTCCCGCCCTACGCGCACCGACGGAATCGGATTCCGCAGAAATCCTCACGCCAAAGATCCTCTCCCTGCCCCCCCGGTCTTTCGATAGGCACAAGGGACTGTGCGGTCGCGTCGCCATCCTTGCCGGCTCGCGGTGTTATCCGGGCGCGGCCCGGCTTTGTTCGGCGGCTGCAGTGAAAGCGGGTGCGGGATTGGTCACTCTCGTCGTCCCGCCGGATTGTGTCGCCCCACTTTCCTCATCCGTGATTCCGGAGGTGATGGTCCGCCCGTTGGATGATTTCCGCGTCCTCTTGAACGAGAAATGGGATGCCTTTGGGATTGGGCCGGGCCTCGGACGGGAGAGGGATGAAATGATTTGCGATTTTTTGCGGCTTTGTTCCGTTCCGTGCGTCGTGGATGCCGATGCCCTGAATGCTCTGGCTGGCCAAGTGCATCTTCTGGAAGAAACCATCGCTCCAAGGTTGCTTACGCCTCATCCGTTGGAACTGGAAAGGCTCTACCCACGCAGAAACCGTGATCGGCGGCAGTGGCTGGCCGATTTTATTTCCCGATATCCAGTAACTCTCCTTCTCAAGGGCGCGAGAACGCTCGTTGGAAATAACAAAACGCCGATTTCCTTCAATACCACCGGCCACCCTGGGATGGCCAGCGGCGGGATGGGTGATGTCTTAACTGGCGTATCCGCCGCGCTGATCGGACAAGGCAGGGACATCGTGGAATCCGCGCAACTCGCCGCTTGGGTTTGTGGGCGCGCGGCAGAGTTGGCCATCCTTGACAATATGGTTTCGCAGGAATCGCTCACCGCAAGCGATGTTATCAACAGCCTCGGCGGGGCTTTCCGTGATCTTCGTGCGGGTGTTTTTTAAAAAACCCCAATTCTTACAAAACCGTCCGTATTTGAATGGAGTCGAAACGCTCTTCGGCAAACATCACGTCGCTTAGAATAATGAGCTTGTCTCCGCTCACAATGAGACCACGCCGATGCAATTCCTGCTCCGCATCGACCACGTTGTGCTCGGGATTGACTCCGAACGGGAGGCAGATCGCGTGCGTGTTCCAATTCAACGTGAGACGCCGCATGACCTCCTCGCTCGGGGTGAAAGCGAAAATGGGCGCTCGTTCGGGACGAAGATGACTTGCCTCATCGGCCATCCGGCCCTCGCGAGTGAAAACAACCAGCCTTGCGTTTTCGAGGGAGTTCGCAAGGGTCACGGCGGCATGCACGGTTTTCTGTCTTTGCGTTTCCAAAATTGCGCTGGAGGCGTAGCCAGCACCGCCGCTCAGAGCGATACGCTTCGCAACGCGGTCGAGGACTTTCACACATTCAACCGGATATTTTCCCGTCGCCGTCTCCCCGCTTAGCATGACGGCATCCGCCTGTTCGAAGACGGCATTGGCGACATCCGTGATCTCCGCCCGTGTCGGGATGGGATTCTCTATCATGCTTTCGAGCATATGGGTGGCCACGATGACCGGACGACCGATCTCCAGACATTTTTTAATAATCCGACGCTGGATGATCGGAAGCTCCTCCATCTTGCACTCCACGCCGAGGTCGCCGCGGGCGATCATCACGGCATCCGATGCCACGATAATGTCTTTGATGAATCGCACGGCATTCTGATCCTCGATCTTGGCCACCGTTCTTGCGCGGCTCCCGTGTTCCATAAGCACACGCTTGAGTTCCAATATGTCGGCCGCCTCGCGGCAGAAACTCAGTGCCACAAAATCCACATCCAAAGAAACACCAAGAGCAATGTCTTCATGATCTTTCTCGGTCAGCGGCGGCAGGTTCACCTTCACCCCCGGAAGGTTGATGTGCCGCTTGGATCCGAGTAGGCCTTCCGTGAGAACCTCACAGCGCACACGGTTGGAATCCTTCGCCAACACCTTCATATGAATCACCCCATTATCCACCAGCACCGTATCCCCAACGTGGATGTCATTCACCAATCCATCGTAATTCACATCCACGGAGTGTTCCTCCTCGCTCCGTGAGCCTCGCACCGTGAATTCAAAAATCTGGCCCGGCTTGAGATTCAGCTTCACTGGAAGATCGCCCGTACGAATCGCCGGACCCTGCGTATCTAGGAGAATGCCGCAGTTGACATTTAGATCAGCCGCAATATTCCGCACACGTTTCACCACGCCCCTCACCCAATCGTGCTGGGCATGGCTCATGTTGAGGCGGAAAATATTAGCCCCAGCCAAAAGAATCTCGCGAATTTTTTCCTCCGAATCCGAAGCCGGCCCCAAAGTGCAGATGATCTTGGTCTTTCGCATGGAACCTATCAATAGCGACCAGCCCACAATGGCAAGCTGTTAAAATATGCAGGGCGAAAAAGTACCCCCACTCTAAATAAAGTAAGGTTTTGGGAGTGGGGTTGATTGGAAGGTAAAAACTGCTCGGGGGGGGACTCGAACCCCCATGCCTTGCGGCATGCGCCCCTCAAACGCACGTGTCTGCCATTTCACCACCCGAGCTGGATGTGAGGTTTCACCCTAATGTTTCCGCTACCGCATGCAAGCCGGATTTTCGGGATTTTACTGCGCCCGTTTTCATCCCCGTTTTTTTCGGGATGGTTTGGAATAGGAAATTTTTTTCATCGGGGCGGGCGTTGTGCCGTCAGCGGTTCCACTTTTCAGCTCCGCTATCTGGTCGCGGAGCAGTGCGGCGCGCTCGTATTCAAGCCTTGACGAAGCCTCGGCCATATCCTTCTCAAGCTCACGAATGAGCTCGCCTGCATCAAATGACGTCGGATCTTCTCGCAGCGAATGGGAATTTTCCCCATCGCCCTTGACGATCACGTGCAGACTTTCCTGCACGGCCCGAACGACGCTGCGCGGCGTGATGCCGTTTTCTTTGTTGTAGGCCTCTTGCCGCGTGCGCCGGTAATCCGATACCTCCAGCAGGGCACGGATGCTGCCTGTGAGGACATCGGCAAACAGCACCACTTCTCCATGGAGGTGACGCGCGGCACGCCCGGCCGTCTGGATGAGACTGGTCTGGCTTCGAAGGTAACCCTCCTTGTCCGCATCCAAGATGCAAACCAGGGAGACTTCGGGGAGATCCAGACCCTCACGAAGAAGATTGATGCCGACAAGAATATCGCAATCGCCCGCGCGGAGCGTGCGAAGAATTTCGACCCGCTCGATCGTGTCGATGTCGCTGTGGAGATAACGGACCTTGAGTCCGACTTCGCGCAGGTAGTCGGCCAAGTCCTCAGCTGTTTTTTTTGTGAGAGTGGTGACAAGGACCCGTTCTTTTTTTTCCACCCGGCGTCGGCACAACTCGATGGTCTCATCGATCTGAGCTTTGAGCGGGCGCACCGTGATCTTGGGATCGAGCAGCCCGGTTGGGCGAATGATCTGCTCGACCACGAGAGGCATCCCCGCCGTGGTCACATCGAGGTTTTCCTGACCTTCTCCGTATTTTTTGAAGTCGAGGTTGCGACCCCCTTCGCCAAAGGTTTTTTCCGGATTGGGAATCCATTTTGTGTTTCCAACGATGCTGTTGCGGATTTCAAATTGGCCGGGTGTGGCACTCACATAAATTCCCTGTGTGCTTTCCTGCATGAACTCGTCGAAGTTCAGCGGACGATTGTCGAGAGCGCTGGGGAGACGGAATCCGTAATTCACAAGCACGGACTTCCTTGCCCGGTCGCCGGCATACATTCCGCCGACTTGCGGAATAGTCGCGTGGGACTCGTCCACGACCAACAGGTAATCCTCCGGCAAAAAGTCCATGAGCGTGTAGGGTCGCGATCCCGGTGGACGTCCGGTCAGTTGGCGGGAGTAATTTTCGATGCCGTTGCAGAACCCCATCTCCTGCATCATTTCGAGGTCAAACTCGGTACGCATGCGAATGCGCTGGGCTTCGATGAGTTTGCCTTCCCGCTCAAACTCCTCCACTCGGGCCTCGAGTTCCTTTCGGATTTCCACCATCGCGACGCGCAACTTGTCGTGGGGGGTCACGAATTGCTTGGCGGGAAACAGCGTAAAGGTGGTGAGGGTTCCGCTTACGCGTCCGGTGAGGGGATCAAAGAGGCTGATCCGCTCGATTTCGTCCCCGAAGAATTCCACGCGAACGGCCTCATCCTCGACTTGGGCGGGATGCACTTCAACCACGTCGCCGCGAACGCGAAACTTTCCCCGTGTGAAGGCGATGTCATTCCGCTCGTAGAGCATCTCCACGATCTTGGCGAGGAACGCCTCCCGGGTCATGGCCTGCCCGGGCTTGATAGTGATGAGCATTTGAAGAAAGTCTTCCGGCGAGGCGAGACCATAAATGCACGACACGCTGGCCACAATGATCGTGTCGCGGCGCGTGAGGATCGAGCTCACAGTGGATAGGCGGAGGCGCTCGATCTCCTCGTTGATCGAGGAATCTTTTTCAATGTAGGTATCCGACCTGGGAAGGTAGGCTTCCGGTTGGTAGTAGTCGAAGTAGCTCACAAAATATTCGACGGCATTGCGGGGGAAGAATTGCTTGAACTCGCTGTAAAGTTGCGCGGCGAGCGTTTTATTGTGAGACATGATGAGCGTCGGGCGGCCCATGTCGCGGATCACATTCGCGATGGTGAATGTTTTTCCCGAGCCGGTCACGCCCAGGAGTGTCTGGTGACGATTGCCGGCCCGAAGCGAGCGGGTGAGATTCGCAATGGCCCTGCCTTGGTCCCCTCGAGGCTCGTATTTGGAATCCAACTGAAAATCCATAATCCGCCACTATCCTTTGCGAAGCCTCCAAGCGCAACCATCCGATTTCGGGGGATCATTTTCCCCTTGCGCGTTGGAGCGATTACGTACTGCATGGCAGGAGATCGCTTTACCATGTCGCATGCCTCGCATACACGCCCCGCCCGCTGGGAGGTCCTTTGCCTCCAAGGGGCGCTGATCGTTCTCGCCTGCCTCTGGATTTACACACCTGTCTATCACGGGGAATGGCTTTGGGATGACGACTATTTGATTACCGCCAATCCCGCCATGCGTTCCGTGGACGGTCTTTGGCGTCTTTGGTTCGCTCCCTCGACAGCGGACTTCCTTCCACTCACGCTGAGTTCGCTTTGGATCCAATGGCAATTTTTCGGCATGGATCCAACCGGGTATCATATTGTGTCCATCGTCCTCCATGCGCTGGGGGCCTGTCTTTTGTGGATGCTTCTAGTGAGGACAAAAATCCCAGGCGCTTGGCTCGCGGCCCTGCTTTTTGCGGTTCACCCGCTTTGCGTGGAATCGGTCTCCTGGGTGGCCGAGCAGAAAAACACTTTTTCGCTCCCTTTTTTTCTCTTGGCTGCGTTTTTTTACGTCACGTTCGACCAGAGGGAATCGCGGAAATACTACTTTTTGGCACTTCTCGCATTTCTGGCGGCGATGCTTTCCAAGAGCTCGGTCGTGATGTTCCCGTTTTTGATTCTTCTCTATGCATGGTGGCAGAGGGGGGTTATTTCGCGCCGTGACCTTGTCCGTTCGGCCCCGTTTTTTTTCGTTTCGCTCGCGCTGGGCTCGGTCACCCTTCTTTTTCAACTGCACCGGGCAATTGGCAATGAACCTATTCCGATTGGGGGATTTGACTCCCGCTTGGCGATCGCGGGAATGGGTACGCTCTTTTATCTGAGCAAGATTTTTTGGCCCTTCGACTTGCTGCCAATCTATCCTCAATGGGTTGCCAATCCGCCCCAACCCATTCAATTTGCTGCGTGGATTCCTATACTGGCCGTTGCCGTGCTTTTTTGGACGAAGCAAAAATCCTGGGGCCGCCACGCCATGATGGCCTTTGGATTTTACTTCATCACTCTCCTTCCCGTTCTCGGATTTGTTGCGATGTCCTACATGCGGGTCGGCTGGGTGTCGGATCATTTTGTCTATATCCCGATGATTGGGATTCTCGCTCTCATCGCGAGTATATGCACCCAACTGTCAAACAAGTTACTACCCATCGTGCGAAATGCTGCTTGGTTGGGTATCGTTGCCGCCTTGGGCGGACTCCTGATCCAAAGCCACAACTATGCTGCCATTTGGGCTAACGAGGATGTGCTCTGGCTCCATACCCTGAAATATAACGAAAGCTGTTGGCAGGCCCACAATCGCTATGGCTCCCGAGAGTTCAACCGAGGCAATCACATGATCGCCCTCGCTCATTTCGAACGAGCCACCGCATTAAGGCCTGATCTCGCCGAGACACAAAACAACCTCGGCTCCGGGTTGTTGGCGGCAAAAGATACGAAGGCGGCCATCCGTCGTTTTCGCGAAGCCCTTCGGCTTTCGCCGGATATTATCGCCATCCAAGCGAACTTGGGACGAGCGCTCATGCTTGACGGTCAAAATGACGAAGCCATTTTGGTCTATGCGGACTTGGTCAAAAAAGCGCCTTCCCGTCCGGAGTTCCACTGCAATCTTGGAGTCACACTTTTCAATGCCGGGCGGATAGACGAAGCCATCACTTCCTTCAAGCAGGCCCTCGAAATCGATCCGAATCTCAATGATGCCAAAGAAAATTTAATTTTCGCGATGAAAGCGAAAGAAAATCGTTGATCAGATTCTGAACCAAGCTCATGCAAGCCGTTGCTCTAGTGGGTCTGTATTTCCACTTTGGCAATAGTCTCGAACGAGGCCACGCATCCGACCACCCCTTCCCAGTTCAAGCGGGCAAGATGGATCGTTCGATCGGCCAAGCGACCCTCCCGCTCACTGAGCGCCGTTGCGCGATCCAATCCTCCCACCAATCCATCACCAGAGAGTTTCAGCATCGCTTCCTTTGCTGTCCATGTTTTTACAAATAATTCGTTTACCGAATCCCCCGCGCCTTTCAACTCCATCGCTTCCTGCTTGGTAAAAAATCGATCCGCTATCGCGAGGCAGTCCCGCTTTCGATCGAGCAGTTCCATATCGAACCCCACAGGCTGAGTCGAAAAGGCGATGGCCACCTCGGATCCCGAATGGCTGATATTAAAATGGAGATTCGCTATATTCCCGAAAAAAGGTTTTCCGGATTTGGATATTTCTATCTTAACGTCACTCGGAGCGATGGATGCATAGAGTGAAGCAAACGCCCGCAAGCCAGATCTTCCCTTCAAATAGGCCTCTCTGGAATCAGCCAATGCATATCTCTCGGAAAAGGTCGTTTCCGATTCGGTTAAATTGGAAATGTCAGGGGATTTCCTCATCCTCCAAATCCAAATCACGTTCTTCATAAGTATTAAAAATGGAATTTAGTTTGGGAAATCAATCGCTTTTTTTTAAATAAAAAGTCTTGCTTATTACAAAATAAGAGATCTTTCTTGTTTTTCAATGAAAGTCACAAACATCAAAACAACGACCCTTAAGGCGCTTCTTTCTTTAACCAAGAAAAAAGACAAATTAATCCATCAAATCGAGACCATCGAGAAACAAATGGAGGAAATCGCCGCCCAGGCGGAACCAGGCAAGACCTCCCAAGACATCTTGGCGGCTGGATCAAAGTTGCTCAAAGGCGTCAAGCGAAGCGGTCGCAAGCGTCGTTCCCCTCATGGCTTTATGACTACCGAAATCAAGAAGATGCTCGAGATCGCCGGCGATCAAGGCGTGAGCGTTCAGAGCGTGGTCACCAGCCTCGATAAACCCAGCAGCAATGTCTCCGTTTGGTTTAGCAACGCAAAAAAAGCCGGCTTGGTCGACAACATCCGCAGAGGTGTTTACCGTCTTAAAAATGCCCCAGTAGTGATTGCCGCTACGCCAATAAGCTGATCCCGAGATCGGGGCCTCTTTTTAAAATAGATAAGTCCGCCGATCATAAAATCAGGCGCCCGGATGAATAATCGGGCGCCTTTTTTATTTGCCTATGTCTTCCTTTTTCAGGAGTCCTGGAATTGCTGACCAACACATTGGAAGAAAGTCTGTATTTTCGTAAATTGGCAGCTTGCCACGGACGCTTCATGCTGATATAGAAATATCCCACTTTCTAATGCAGAAAATTTGCCGCATTGGATTGAGGGCAGTTAGCTCAGCGGTAGAGCGGTAGTTTTACACACTATTGGTCGGGGGTTCGATCCCCTCACTGCCCATTTTTTTTCGCTTTTTGATTGTGATAAAAAGCCGCGTTCACTTTTTGGCCAAGAACCGCCCTTTGTTCCGAAAGGCCAAGCCCGTTGACTCAAAGTCCGGTCACCGGATCAGTGTTATAAAATTGACTTGGGCTTTTTGCTCTAAACAAAATGGCATATTCAGTGATGTGACCCTCGCTTTGTTATGATACGAATGACATCGTCGTTTTCTTTGTCGTCAAACCTCCCGCTACATTTGCCCATTTTCGCAAAGCGACTCGGGCTTCTTGGAAAGAATAGAACTAAAGTAGAATGGACTTATTTTCCAAAAACTTAGATAACTCCTTGTTTGTTACCTCCAACTTATTGCTGATTTGACCATGAATCTCTAAAGTTTTTAATTTAT
>JALQZP010000055.1 GCA_023258235.1 Terrimicrobiaceae bacterium
TGGCAAGGACTGGAATGCGATCGCTCACCCGAATGATGCCCCCGACCCCAGCCACAGAATTCACGAGAAACTTTCGCAATTCCAAATCGGCATTTTTGAATTTCAATTGCAAAAGATCATTCACAAAACGAACAGGGAATTCGATGTTGTCATACACATTGAAAACAGCCGTCCGGGCTGGCTTGGGCAGAACACCATAGACTTTGGAAACCGGACGGAACACAAAAGTATAGAGCTGGTGGTTGAACCAAAAGAAACCGCGATTCAGGGGCTCAATCGTGTCGGGGATAACTTCAACTTGACTGTATTCGTCGATGTCCTCTTTAGGAACATCGCCTGCGGGAGATTTTTTGGTGATCGTGATATTCGGCGTTCCATTATTTGACGGAGCTTGGGGCGCAGATGTTTTGGACTGTGTCGCACTCGCGACCGAAGGCGCTTGCTGAGAAGCCGACTGGCGCTTCTGCACTTCCTTTTGAACAATGGCTTTGACCTTCCGGGGGGATGGAGCAGGCGGCAACTTCTGTTGCGGGGCAGACACTATATCTGCTTTCCCAGATTTGGAGACCGTCTGTGCCGGTGGGGAAACAGGTTTCGGGCTGGGCTTGGGCTTGGGCGTTGGCTTGGGAGCCGATGTTGGCTTTGCAACAGGTCGGGTTTTGGTTTCAACTGCGCTTTTTAAAAAGTAAGTTTCCGTGGAGTTTTTTGGCAACCGCCCCCCCTCAAGAGTCACAGGCTTCACTCCCGTTTTTGTGATGACGACGATATCCGATACAGGTGAACCTTCCCCCCTGGCGGCAGCGGCGTGAAGCGCGGAAAGCGGAAAGATGACGCTGAGCAGAGCGAGCAAAGTTTTGTTCATAAGAGGAAGGTATCTTTATGGCTGAGAAGCGACCGATTTTTTAAGTGCGTTAATGACGGCCGGGGCCCCACCTTGCTTGAACTGGGAATCAAATTGAGTTCGGTAGGTAGCAATCATACTGACCCCTTCGATCACGACATCCGTGATGCGCCATGCAACGGATTCCTCCTGACGGTAGATAACCTCATAATGACTCCCCTTGTATAAAATGCTTGTCGAAATCTCCACCCGACCGGGCACCGGAGACAAAGCACTCTTGTAGGTGATTTCAGGAAATTCTCCCGGAGTGAATTTGCCCGCATATGTGCGAATGACCAGCGTGGTAAAAAGATCGGTGGCTTCTTTTTGTTGGGCCACCGTGAATTCACGCCATCCAGGTCCCACAGCTCGTCGAGTCATGAGATCGAAGCTGATGATATTGACTAAAACCGGACGCACGCTCACAGCCAGAGCACTGCTGTTTGCAGAATGATCCGCTATGCGGGCCACCTCGCTGACAGCTTTTTTCAGGCATTGCTCCGCTTCGAGAACGGATGCGGGCAAATAGCTTTGAGTGATGGCGAGCGAGGCAAAAAGGAGAAAAATAAAACGCATGACTTACTTGGTTTCTTGTTGGGCTTTTTCTTTATCGACGGATCCAAAAGCCATTTTACCGATCAAGGACTCGAGATCGACAGCGGATTCCGTCATGGTGATCCTTGATCCCGGTGACATGTAGGTGTCATCAGCCCCCGGCGAAAGTGAAATGAATTTATCTCCGATGAGACCTGTGGTTTTGATGGAAGCCATGGAATCCGTCGGAAGCCTCAGAGTCGATAAGACGCGCAGCGTGACGATCGCACTATAATCCGAGGGCTCCATCCGGATCTCCTCAACCCGCCCAACCGTGACGCCAGCGAGGAGCACACTGCTGCCAGTGTGGAGCCCCCCAGCGTTGGCAAACCGTGACTCGATGAGGTAGGTGTCGCCACTCAACATCGATCCCGTGCCAACCTGAATAGTCAGATAGGTAATGGCGGCAATCCCCAGCATCACGAAGATGCCAACAGAAAATTCAAGTTTCGTGTTTTTCATAAAAAAATCTACCTGTCAGATATTCGAATGGCCGCCAATGATCTTTGAAGTGCAGCGGCACTGTCCCTAAAATCGGATACAACAGAGTGATTGGAAGCAGAAAACTCAGCAGGCGTTCCCTCAAAGCATATCCGTCCCTGATTTAAAAGTGCAACACGGTCGCTGGCCACGAGGGCCTCAGGTACATCATGCGTAACAATGAGTGCCGTGAAACCGAATTGGCGCTGGTATTTTGCAATCATCTCAAAAACAGCATTGCGGCGCAGTGGATCGAGTCCTGCAGTCGGCTCATCGAATAAAACGAGCTCCGGTTGAGTCACGATCGCACGAGCGAGGGCGAGGCGCTTTTGCATTCCGCCTGAGAGTTGGGCTGGATAGTGGCCCACATAGTCTTCCATTTCGAGTTGCCGCAGGGCTTCGAGGCTGCGTCGCTGGATCTCTTCATTGGCGATGTCGGCGGTCTGCTCCAGCGGAAGGGCGACATTCTCCAAAGCCGTCAATGAGTCAAAGAGAGCGTTGCTCTGGAAAAGAAAACTGCAGCGCCTGCGAAACTCGAGTTGGGAAGCTCGATCACCGAAAGTGAGCTCGCTGCCATCGAAAAGGATTCGACCGGCATCGGGTTGAATGATGTTGGCTAGACACTTCAAAAATACGGATTTTCCGGCCCCGCTCGGCCCGAGCACGGTGAAGATACTGCCGAGCGGAACACCCAGCTCCACCCCGGTCAAAACAGGCTTTCCATTGAAGGCCTTGTTGAGACCTTTGACTTGGAGTGCAAATTTGGGGCTTGTTTTTTCCATACTCAGACAAAAAACGAGCTAATAATGTAATCGGCCACCAAAACCAGAATACTGGAAAATACGACCGCCCGCGTCGTAGAGACGCTCACCGCACGAGCGCCCATCGCGGAGGCATTTCGGTCTGAGTGAAATCCCTGATAGGCACAAATGCTAATCGACAAGATCCCAAAGGCCGCCGCCTTGATGAAACACTCCTTCATGTCTTGGACTTCCACGGCCCGCTGCACCGCCGACCAATACACGCCCGAGTCCACCCCGAGAAGCAAGGAACCCGAAAGGCTGCCACCCCAAAAACCAACCACCACAAATACGGCCGTCTGTAGAGGAAAAACCAGTAAAGAGGCCAAGAGTCGGGGCACCACCAGGTAGCCATGGCTATTCACACCCATCGTCTCCAAGGCCACAATTTGCTCTGTGTTGCGTTGGATCCCAAGCTCTGCGGCCAGAGCCGATCCCGCCTGCCCAATCAACATCAGTGCCGCCAGCACCGGTCCCATCTCGCGGACCAGACTCAGCGAAACCAGCGTTCCCAAAAGGCCCTGCGATCCAAATCGACTCAGAACATGATATCCCTGCAAGCCAAGCACCAAGCCAGTGAACACCCCGACAATCAGAATCACCGGCAGGCAAACCGTCCCCTGCTCGTGAACGGCGGAAACGATCCTCCGCACGAGTCTTCTGGACTTCGCCAGAGCGCAAAAAGCCTTTGCGGTAAAAAGCGAGTAATCGCCTATCCCGAAAATGAGCTGTAATGTCTGACGGCCAAACCAATAAAACATGGGCATGGACGATGGCACAAAAAGGATGATTTTACAATAAGGAGCTTTCAACCAAATGCAGAGAGTCCAGCAAGTTTACGGAGCGCAGTTTTGCAGACGCACAGCGCTCACGGCAGTCAGATCACAGCCTACCGGGATAGGGAGTCAGAAAACGAAATCGCAAACTCGCGTGTGGATGTATCTTTCTTGAAAGCCCCATTCGTGCAACGGATCCCCCTGCCACGGCACTCGATTACGTCTAAAACTCTACCTGGTCCCTTTTCCCCATTCCGTAATTGGCACGGCATTTGCTGCCTCAAAGCTATGTATCCACTTCTCGCCATCGCCGCCGCCAAAGTTGGCTCCAATCTTCTCAGTAATGCCGCGACCAACATCACCAACAATGCGAATGCGGCTTCGGAAGCCAATGCCAATGCAGCGAAGAAGGTTGCTTTTGCCCAGATGATGGCGAAGGTCACCTCGTCTCCCGAGGTGAAGAATGCCGATTTTCTTCACAGCCAAGGCATCGGAAACCGGGGCGATGCCGAATTCACACTCAATCAAATCTCTCAAAAGATACTTCAGTCTCCTGAAGTGTCGGCCATCACTGGCGGTCGATCCGAGGCATTCGACTTGAAGTTTCTGCCGGACGGAAATGTGTCGGTCAAAACGGCGGATGGCGTTGAACACATCGTCAACCTAGAGGGCAATCTCAAGGAAACTTCACAAAACGCCCTTCAGATTATGGAAAGCGTCAAAGTTGCCTACCCAAAGGGCACATGCGGAGCGGATCAAGGTCAGGGATACCTCCACATCGTTCCCGGCGGCAGATCAACGCTCTGCCTCTAATTCGGGCAACTGAACTGCGACTCAGGCTGAAACGCCCGAGTAGGCGCGCCACAAATCCGCTGGGTCGGCCTTTTTTTCGATTCACGCCTCTTCCGATTTACCAATCCGGGTTCGCACGCCCTTTCGTGTGCCTTGAAAAAAATTCCATTATCAAAACGGCAATTTCTGCCGCATGGGGAATTTCATTTGGGGAATGATCTGCCAAAGGAGTCGCTTGAATGAGGCATTTGAAAGAGAACGGAAGATGGCACAAGGTATGCTAGGTAATTCACCATGGAAATGGTTGCCTCACTCTTCAGCAGCGATAACTACACGGCTGTGAAAAAAATGATGGACGTCGCGGCCCTTCGCCACGCCGCCATCGCGAGCAATATCGCTAACGTATCAACTCCAGGCTACAAGCGCGTCGATCTAGGAAGATCCTTTGAGCAAGAACTCAATAAGACCATCGAGGGCCGGGATGCTTCCAAAATTTCCGCATTGCAGCCGTCTGTCGAGGTGGACACCCTCACGCCGTCAACACGCGCGGACGGCAACAACGTCCAACTGGACTCGGAATTGCTCAAAATGACGACCAATACATCGAATTTCGATGCCCTCACCCAGTTTGCCAGTGGATCGCTCAAGCAACTGCGCGTCGCCATCACCGGTCGCACCGCTTAATTTTTAACCCATATCTAAAATATGAATATTCTAGGAGCCAGTAGCATCACCGGGAGCGCTCTCGACGCTGAAAAAATTCGGGTTGATATCACATCCCAGAACATCGCCAATGCCAATACGACAAAGGGCATCGACGGCAAACCCTACCAGCGTAAGATTGTGGCCTTTGAATCCATGTTGGACGCCGCCAACGCCAACGGGCTTCAGGGAGTTCGGGTTTCCGAAATTTCTGCCGACAAATCGCAGGGAGAAGTGATCAACAACCCCCAGCATCCGCATGCGGATGAAAATGGCAACGTGCAGATGCCCAATGTGAATGTCGCCTTCGAGATGGTGGACATGATGACGGCTACCCGCTCCTACGAAGCCAATCTCGCCGTTGTACGCAATGCCCGCCAACTCGCCAACCAAGCCCTCTCCATCGGAAGATAACACTTTTTTGATTTTATAATATTATGACACCCATCTCCTCTATTCCCGCCAATAACTTCACTGGAGCCGCCGCACCTTTGACGATGCGCAACTTTCAAGCCGACCTGGAACGGACAGGCGGACTGAAGGAAGCTGGACTTGCATCGGGAGCCACACAGACGTCAGGCACAGATCCTTTCGGAACCATGATGAAGAAATTTGTTAACGACGTTGACGCCAAAATGAAGGTGAGCGCTACAGAAAACAACAAGGTGATGACAGGAGAATCCACCAACCTTCACCAAGCTGTTCTCGCAGGTCAGGAATCCAGCGTGGCCTTCACACTCATGGTCGAGCTTCGCAACAAACTTGTCGAGAGCTACCAAGAACTCATGCGCGCTCAGGTCTGAGTTTATTTGAGCTTATTTGAGGTCATTGCCGTCCCTTCCCACTGATGAAACAGTTTTTCCAGCAGATCACTAAAATTTGGACTGAGCTAGGCACTCCACAGCGGGTCATTGTATCCGCTGCAGCCGTGGCCGTTGTGGCCGGCATTGGGGCCCTGTTATACTGGGCCCAGAGTCCGGATATGAAGCTTCTCTACGGGAAGCTCGGCGAAAAAGAAGCGTCCGAAGTCGTTGCCGCGCTCGAGCAAAAGAATATCAAGTTTGAACTGCGTGGCGGCGGAACCTCGATTTATGTCCCAGCCAACGATGTGTATCGTGTTCGTATGGATCTTGCCGCAAAAGGCCTGCCAAACGCGGACGGTGTGGGATTTGAAATCTTCGACCGCAGCAACTTTGGAATCAGCGATTTCGTTCAACGCACCAACTATTCTCGGGCACTACAGGGTGAGTTGAGTCGCACTGTGGCTCAAATGAAAGGGGTTAAGTCCGCGCGCGTGATGGTAGTCATGCCCGAAAGCCGTTTGCTTGTAAAAACAACCGACTCGCGCCCGACCGCCTCTGTCTTTGTGGATACCGGCAGCTCGAAACTGGATGCCCAAGCCGTGAATTCAATCCGCTCGCTCGTGGCCAGCTCAGTTGAGGGCCTCAAATTGGACGACGTGGCGGTCATAGACAATGCCGGCAACGTCCTCTCCGAAGACCTCAAATCGGATCCCCAGCTTGGATCCGCTTCCAGCCAAGTCAAATACCGCCAACAAACGGAGGAGTACCTCACAGCAAAAGTCGAAACGATGCTGGCAAAAGTCCTCGGACCAGGAAAAGCTGTAGTACGCGTATCGGCCACGATCAACACCGAAGCCTCCACCACGACGGAAGAAAAATTTGATCCCGAAGGTCAAGTGCCACGCCAAGAAGTTGCAACGGAGGACACCACATCCACGCTCGAAAAAGCTGCTGATAAACCTGCCGGCGCCGGCACTGCCGCGAATGTTCCCGCTCCCAGCGGGGCGACCGATGCCGAAAAGGGCCCAACCAAAACCAGCAACACCGTCCGCTCTTCAAAAACCCAGAGCTACGAGATCAATAAGACACTCACCAATGTCGTAAAAAACCCTGGCGCCATCACACGCATCTCGGCGGCCGTCTTCTTGTCGGAAAAAATAAATCCCGAAACCAACGCACCAACCCCGCGCACTCCTGAACAAATCAACGAGTTGCGAAATATGGTTGTGAATGCACTCGGCATTACGATTCCGAAAAATGAAAACGCGACCAATTTCGTTTCAATTCAAGAAGTGGTATTCCCCCCCGCCGTCAACTCTCTGGACACTCCGGTCGACAAAGTCACCGGCTATATGGAAATGGCGCGACCCATCGCAGCCCTCGCCATTGCCGCCATCGTGTTTGCCGTTTTCTTTTTCATGCTCCGCCGCGCGAAACCCGAGGAGATCTCTTTCGAGCTGGTGGATGACGCAGATATGGCCGCAAACACCCAAGCCCTCACCGATGCAGAGGATCCACAACAACTTCTCCCTGCAAGCAAGAGTCTCAAAGTCTCACCGGAACTCCTCAACTCACTCATTCGCCAGAAGCCCGAAAATGTCGGCGCCACCCTGCGTGAGTGGCTCATAACGAAAGACGAAAGCTAGGCCATGGCAACGATTGACTACGAAACAATGTCGAAAACGCAGAGACTTGCTGCGTTTTTCATTATTGTCGGACCGGAACTCGCTCCCGAGCTCATGAAGCAACTTCGCGACCAGGAAATCGAAGACGTCGCCAGAGAAATGGCCGCGATGAACGTGGTCGATTTCAAGCTTCAAGAAAAAATCATGGATGAGTTCTGCGAGCTCATTGGTGAGGGCATGTCCGCCTCCCTGGGCGGAATGTCATTTGTCCAAAAGACACTGGAAGCCGCACGCGGACCACAAGCCGCTTCCGATATTTTGCTCAAGGCCCTGCCCGCCAGCAACTCCATCGATGCCGTTCGCGAGCTCAGCCAGATGGACACCAGGCAGATATTTAATTTGATCAAGAATGAGCAACCCCAGACGGTGGCATTCATTCTTTCCTATTTGGAATCAAAACAAGTCTCACAGATCGTTCCTTTGTTCTCCCCCCAAGACCGCGAGGAAATCGTAGAGCGCTTGGGTTCGATGGATTCGATTTCCAGTGAATTGATCGGAAAAGTCCTCAAAAGCCTCGGCAAACATCTGGCCTCCGGGACTCAGAAATACAGCCTCCATCGCCGCGGCGGCGCGGAAGCAGCTGCCCAGCTCCTCAACTCCCTGGACAAGGAACTCAGCAAAACTCTTCTCACTCGTATCGAGGAAAAGAACGCGGAACTGGGCGGAGCGATTCGCAAGAAGCTTTTCCGCTTCGAAGACATCGCCCGTCTCAGCCAAAGCGACGTCCAGCGCCTCCTTCGCGATGTGGAAACCCAGGATTTGGCACTCGCTCTCAAAAACGCTCCCGAACCTGTCAAACGGACCATCGCCAACGCGATGTCAAAACGTGCGGCGGCCACACTCAAAGAAGAAATCGAACTCCTCACTTCTGCTCGCGCGAAGGAGATCGAAAAAGCCCAAGACCGTATCATTGCCCAAATCATGCAGCTCGCCGAGGGTGATGAAATCAATATATCTCCAGAGGACTAGTGACATCCTTCATCAGACAAATTGATTTCACGGCTCCTCCGCTCATCGTATCGATCTTGGAGGGAGAAATCGAATCCACGCCTGATGCGGTTGATACGACAGTCACCCTCGAAGAGCACGAAGCCGCTTGCGATGCCGCCTATCGGAAAGGATTCCAAGAGGCCAATGAGGCGCTCACCAAGCAGATTCTGGATCAACGAAGCGAAGTAGCCCAACTTCAAGATGCTGTTTTCAAATCGATCTCGGCGCAGTCCAGCAACCTGGCCCAGCAAGTCTCGCAAATACTCCCGGAACTGGTGATGGACATTGCGCGCCGCGTCATGGTGGGCATGAAACCCGATTCCGGCGCAGTCAAGCGCATCGTGGAAGAAACCCTCTCGGAAATTGCCCCTGGCTCCGTGGATGTGGAAGTGATGCTCCACCCCGACGACCTCGCTCTGGTGACCGGTATCGACAAGGACTTCGATCAGAAATATCCCGGCATCAAACTTTCCTCGGATCCGGAACTCATCCCCGGAGACTGCCGCGCAAAAAGCCGCTTCGGAATGATCGATGCCCGTATTTTCACTAAACTTCAAAATGTCGGCCGTTCCCTGAAATAACAATGGAATCGCCTGTCCTACCATCACTCATGCAAAACCTGCGGAGCCGCATCGAGGCGACCGTTCCGGTCGTTCGTATGGGCGAGGTCGTGCAGGTGACGGGGCTCGTCATTGAATCCATCGGCCCGAATGTTTCACTCGGCGATATCTGCGAAATCAGCTCCCCGCGTTTATCAGGCTTGCAGGCCGAGGTGGTGGGATTTCGCGACCATCGCGTTTTGCTCATGCCTCTGGGCGAGATGCAAGATATCCATGCCGGTTGCGAGGTCGCCGCGACCGGTCGTGCCGCAGGCATCAACGTGAGCGAAGCATTGATCGGCAGGATCATTGACGGCATCGGTCGTCCGATTGACGGAAAGGGCCCGCTTCCAGCGGGGACGCCCCGCCCATTGCACTGCACCCCTCCGAATCCCCTCACCCGCCAACGAATCAGCAAGCCATTCCAAACAGGCGTTAAGGCCTTGGATCTGTTTACGCCCGTGGGCTGCGGACAGAGGTTGGGCATTTTTGCCGGCAGCGGCGTCGGCAAGTCGACCCTTCTTGGCATGATCGCCCGTGGGGCGGAATCGGAAATCAACGTCATCGCACTCGTCGGTGAGCGTGGTCGCGAGCTTCGCGAATTCATCGAGAAAGATCTTGGCCCCGAAGGAATGGCGCGCTCGATCATTGTCGTTTCCACATCGGATCAACCCGCGCTCGTTCGTCGGCGCGCCGCCCTCATCGCCACAGCCATCGCAGAGCATTTTCGCGATGAAGGTCGCAAGGTGCTTTTTATGATGGATTCCGTGACTCGCTATGCCATGGCTCAACGCGAGATCGGCTTGGCCGTGGGAGAACCTCCCACCAGTCGAGGCTACACACCCTCCGTTTTCTCCGTCCTACCCCGCCTTCTCGAACGAACAGGCATGGGTGATACAGGCTCCATAACGGCACTTTACACTGTCCTTGTCGATGGTGATGACATGAATGAACCCATCGCGGATGCCGTGCGAGGCATTTTGGATGGTCACGTGGTCTTGAGCCGCTCCCTGGCAACCGCCAACCATTTTCCTGCGGTGGATGTCCTCGAGAGCGTGAGCCGCGTGACGCTGGAAGTTTGCGAGGAAAAAGAAATAGCAACGATCAGCAAAGCCCGCGATTTACTTTCCGTTTACCGTAAAAACGAAGACGTCATCACCATCGGGGCCTACACGAAAGGAAGTAGCCCAAGCGTGGATCTTGCCATTGAAAAACAGCCCCTGCTTCGCAATCTTCTCCGCCAACCGATCGAGGACAAATGGACAAGATCCAAGAGCTTCGCTGAACTCACTCAAATCGTAGGATGAAACCAAAAAGATTCAGCCTCCAGACCGTTTTAGATCTCCGCGTGAAAGCCCGGGAAAAAGCAGAAGAAGCTCTTGCGGCGGCCATACGGGATCGGGATATCGCCGCAGCCCGATGCGCCGAAGCCATCGCCCATCTTGAGGAACTCACCCGCATGATCACAGGCGAACGCTTTGCCGCTTACGTGCGCTCGCAGGGCTGGAATGCCATTAACGCCCAGCGGGATCTCATCCGGGCCCTGGAAGCTCGCTTGCTGCAGGCAGAAAAAAAAGTCTCTGCCAAACGGGAAATTCTCATCCATGCCGATCGCGACCAAAAACTGGTCGAAAAACTTAAGGAAAAATGGACCGCCACTCAAGACCTTGAGTACGCTCGCCATGAAGAAAAGCAACTCGAAGATTTTGTCACGGCCGCCCGATTCCTTCAATCCGCAACCACCTAAATGAACACCACACCCACACTCAATCCCTTCGCCGACCCCGACGAGAAACCCGCTTCCAATTGGATGCCGATTCTTGCCGCCATCATCCTCGGCATCGCCACCTCCGCCGGCGTCCTTATGTGGCGCCTCCCGAGCATCACCGCGTCCTCGAATCCGGCGTCATCCCACGCGCCCTCCACCGTCAAAACACGGATCACATCGCAATCGAAGGATTGGGATTTTTATACAACCGAAATTGACAACTTGGTGAACGAACTCAAAACCGAGCGCGAGAAATACCAAAAGAAAGCAAAAGATTTCGACGCCGTCGAACTGCGTATTGCGACCGAGAAGAAGGAACTCATTCGAATCCGCCAAGAAATCGAAAAAATGAGGGCTGAACTCACTGAAAAAACCACAGAAATGCAAGGAGCGGAAAAGAGCAATGTTCGCAACCTCTCGCGCACCTACTCGAACATGAAGCCCACACAGGCCGTGGCAATCATCTCAGAAATGACCGATGCCAATATCGTTAAAATCCTTGCCCTCATGAAACCCGATGTCCAAGCCAGGATCCTTGCGGAAATGGCCAAGACTCCAGATCCTGCAATTTCCGCTGGCTCGGGAAATGCTACGCTAGCTCCCAGAGCGGCGCAGTTGAGCGATCAACTTCGCCTCTTCAAACAGCAACAAACCAACTGATGAACAATCATCTCTCCAGTTCAAAACTACCAACTCCTCTGGCCTCAGAATCGACTCGGAGAGATGTCGGCAATTTTTTCCCATTACCTGGGTTTGCTTCACCGCAATCCTCTTGCTCATTTGAAAGTCTGATCCCTAAAAATGACGCGAAACAGCGCAAGGATGAGGATCAGGAGGAAATAGAGTCCGCAAAAAAACGGAAAAAAGCGCAACAGCAAGTTGACCAGCAGGGCGTAACCCTTCCAACTTCCGTGCCGACCGCGCTTTGCGCGACACCCGACTTGGATGCCCCGATATCAAATGGGGAGATACGCGAAGAAACTGAAAAGACCAACTCCGATTCACTACGCTCGACTGACAAAGGCCCGAAGAAATCTGCCGATCAGGACACAAAGGTTGCAAACACGGAGGATAAACTGGAAAAAGAATGTGTTGAAGATCTCCAATTGAAGAACTCCATCGAATCAACTGCTCAACCAGCCCATTATGGCATAGAAAATGCTCCGAATGATACTCAAATGATTTCGATAGTAACTAGCGATGCGATGGAATTTGGGACTTCCCCACTCAATGGGTTGTCGCTCGCATCCACCCCAGTAACCAATTCGATGGAGGCCTCCATGGCCGATGAATCGAGCGTTTCGCCCGTTCAAACGACAGGAGGTTCCTCCGAGTCCTCACTGGGAAATTTCTCACAGGGAGCAGGTGCAACCGGCACCCCCTTATTCAACAACTTGACTGGCAAAGCATCCCGCACCAGCGAGGCTGCGGCGGTCTTCAAAACCCTCAGCGTCGAGGTTG
>JALQZP010000056.1:0-10428 GCA_023258235.1 Terrimicrobiaceae bacterium
CGTGTGCTCTTCCGATCTGAAGACCATTGGAGCAAGACCAAGTTTTTTTTGGTTTTTTGGCTTCAAGAATGCTTTCAAAAATACAGGGGGAAAAAGTGTGATGATTTTTCGTGACAATTCGTGACAAACTTTTCCCCATTTCGAGCAACTTCTAAAAACTCGCTGTTTTTGAAGCGAGGCCCGCAGAGCTAGGTTTTAAGCGGTTTCCCGAGGCGGCAGCGGGGAGGAGGAGATGGTGCGCGATACAGGGTTCGAACCTGTGACTTCTTGCGTGTGAAGCAAGCGCTCTACCACTGAGCTAATCGCGCTAATAAATTGTAATAGAATGGGTTGATATTGACCGGTTCGATCTTTTAAGGCTTTTGATACTTGGCTTTGTAACCAAGATAGAAAGCCTCAGCCCAGACCTCTGATCGCTATGCTAAAACCTCTCACGTCATCGTCAAGCAGAATGGCGGAAATATCTCGTTTCCCATCTGAGGAATGAGGGCGTCGAATTCTCTCGCCATGGGTCCGGAGAAGGGGCGGAGTAATAAAAACCCAAGGAGGTGCTGGTTTAGAGCGCCTGCCTTGGGTTTTTGGTTTTTATTTTGAGGTCGGTTTATTGGCAGGCTTCGCACTCTCCGCCGTTGCGCATGGCTTCGATCGAGCAGGCCATTTTTTGCTCTTCGGTGTATTCGGGTTTGGATCCTGCCACCACGCCGCGAAGCTCCTTTTTCACATTCGTGGTGGGACCTTCGATGCTGGAGGCACCAAGGGTGCGGAGGTAGTAGGTCGTCTTGAGTCCGGTGTGCCAGGCGCGGCGATACATGCGGCTGGTGACTTTCAGGTCGGGTTCGCCGATGAAGAGGTTCACGGATTGCGCCTGATCGATCCACTTCTGACGCCGTGCGGCGGCATCGATGACGAAGTCGAATGGGATCGTAAAAACGGTCCGGTACTTCTCGCGGAGGGAATTTGGAATATTCTCGATGTTGCCGAGTTCGCCTTCGAAGTATTTGATTTGTTCGAGCATCTGGCTGTCCCATTTGCCGATCTTTTTGAGATCCTGGACAAGCTCGGTGCAGAGAATGGTGAATTTCCCGCCAAGATTTTCCTTTGCGTAGAGGTTCTTGTAGTTGGGCTCGATGCAGGGCGTGGTGCCCATGATGTTGGAAATCGTCGCTGTCGGCGCGATCGCCAGCACATTCGAGTTGCGCATGCCATGTGTTTTGATTTTTTCACGAACAGGCGTCCAATCCATCTGTCCACCGCGAGGAACATCGATTTTGACTCCGCGCTCGCGCTCGAGAATGTCGATGCTGTCTTGGGGAAGGATGCCGCGATCCCACTTCGATCCGCGGTAGCTGCTGTACGCGCCGCGCTCGGCGGCAAGATCGCTGGAGGCGGAGTAGGCGTGGTAGGCGATGGCTTCCATGAACTCATCGTTGAACTCGACGGCTTCCTTGGAGGCAAATCCCAGGCCACGCTTGAAGAGAGCGTTTTGGAGGCCCATAACGCCGAGTCCGATTGGACGATGGCGTATGTTCGAACGCTTGGCAGCTTCGGTCGGATAGAAGTTAATGTCGATCACATTGTCCAATGCGCGGATGGCGACTTGGATGGTCTCGCGGAGCATGTCGTGGTCGAGCGAACCATCGGCTCGCATGTGCGAGTCGAGAACGACGGAACCCAAGTTGCAGACGGCGGTTTCATCCTCGCTGGTGTTGAGGGTGATCTCGGTGCAAAGATTCGAGGAATGGATGACGCCCACGTGGTCCTGTGGGCTGCGCAGATTGCAGGGATCCTTGAAGGTGATCCAGGGATGCCCGGTTTCGAGAAGCATTTTGAGCATCTGTTTCCAGACTTCGATGGCTGGAAGTTCCTTCGAGGTGATCTTCCCTTCTTTGGCAAGGCCTTCGTAATAGGTGTAGCGCTCTTCAAATTTCCGTCCATAGGTCTCGTGGAGATCAGGAACTTCATTCGAGCGGAAGAGGGTCCAGTTCTCACGCGCTTCCATCCGCTTCATGAACAAATCGGGAACCCAGTTCGCGGTATTCAGGTCGTGGGTGCGGCGGCGATCATCGCCCGTGTTGCGGCGGAGTTGCAGGAAGTCCTCCATGTCGTTGTGCCATGTCTCCAGATAAGCGCAACCGGATCCGCGACGCTTGCCGCCTTGGTTGACGGCGACGAGTTGATCATTGTGGAGTTTGAGGAAGGGAATCACACCTTGGCTTTCGCCATTGGTGCCTTTTATGTAGCTGCCTGTGCCCCGAACGGTCGTCCAGGATCCACCAAGTCCACCTGCCCATTTTGACAAGTACGCATTTTCCGCGATGCCGCGTTGCATGATGGATTCAATCGAGTCATCGACCTTGTAGAGGTAGCAGCTCGAGAGTTGGCTGTGCAGCGTGCCGGAATTGAAGAGCGTGGGTGTGCTGGAGCAAAAGCGTCGGCTTTTATAGAGGTTGTAAAGACGGATGACCCAGTCTTCGCGGTTGCCGGATTCCTCCAGGAAGAGACCCATTGCCACACGCATCCAGAAAAACTGGGGCGTCTCAAGGCGGCGGGGTTGTTTGCGTGTCTTGTCTACGATCAAGTAGCGGTCATAGAGGGTTTGGATGCCGAGGAAGTCGAAGTCCATGTCGGCGGAGGGGTCGATCGCATTGGCGAGCGCATCCAAGTCGTAGCCGAGCATCTTGGGCGTCAGGCGCTCGATCGTCACTCCGGAGCGGAGGTAGCTCTTGAAGGCCTTGCGGTGTGCCTCGCGAAGCCCCTCGATGCCGTCGCGCATGATTTTCCAATCCAGTACCTCCTCGTAGATATACGAGAGCATAATGCGGGCGGCGAACTTTGCAAAATCCGCATCGCGTTCGATGAGAGTGCGCGCATTGAGGATGATCGTGCTCTTCAAAATGTCCTCATCGACCTCGGTGGCGAGCGAGCGGCGGAGTTCGCGTTCGATTTGGAGTTGGTCGAGGTTCAAATCAAGGCCGATCATGGCAAATTGGATGCGGCGCTTGAGCTCGGAACCATCCCAGAAAACCGTCTGTCCATCGCGTTGGGTGACGACGATGAGGGAGTCTTGGGTTTCCTTGACTTCGGATTCGGAGGTGGAATTGGCTGCTGTATCCTCGCGGTGGCGGCTGCGTTGAGCGCGGTAGAGAATGTAGCTTTCGGCGACCTTGTAGAAACCTTGGCGCATCAATTCCTCTTGAACCATATCCTGCACGTCCTCGATGTGAACGAAGGCACTGTCGCGGAGACGCACACGCTCCGTCACTCCACGAGCGATCGAGATGGCCCCTTCTGCATTTTCTTTCATCGAGAGGAAGGCTTGGCGGCACGCCTCCTCGATCTTGGATGGCATCCATGGAACTACGTTTCCGTTTCTGCGAATGAGGCGGACTTTGATCGGGGCCGCTTCCGGATAGGCGTCGGGATTCGACGATGAACGTATGGAGCGCTTGAAAACAAGACTCTTGGCCACATCGTGGGCGTCGTTGTCGATGAGGGCTTTTTCGATCAAAAGGGAAAGATCGTGCTCGGAAAGCCTGAGTCCACCTGACTCCCGGGCTTGCTCGATCAAGCGCGAGGCTACGGAATGGGCGACATTGGCGACGAATCCGCGATTCTCCTCATTGAAGATGTTTTTTTCTTCGCGTGAGAGAAGGAGGTCCGTGAGGGCTTGGCCGATCTCATCCGCCACCTTGGACAGGTCAAATCCCGTTTCTTCGCCGGTGCTGCGGGTGACGGTGATTCCAGGATGCGAGAGGGCGTCGACGCTGAGTGAATCGCGCCACGAATATTCGGGCTTTTGGTCGCGTGGAGTTGTAACGAGGCGCTTGAGCGCCAGATCTTCATCTAGTGACAGGAGACGAGGCATGAGTATTGTTTTGTTTCAGGGGTTGTAAGATTAAAGGTCGTCGTCGTTGACGCCCGCGAGATCGAGCCCGCGGCGGTATTCTGTGACCCGGCCTTCGAAGAAGTTGGTTTCCTTTTTGATTTCCATCATCTCGGAGAGCCAGGGGAGGGGATTGGTCAGTTCCTTGTGGAATGGCTCGAGGCCGACACCCACCAGACGGCGGTCCGCAATGAAATCGATGTAGCTGCAGAACTCGTCAGCGGTGAGGCCCACTGCGGCAACAGGGAGGCAATCACGGATGAATTGTTTCTCCAGCGTGATGGCTTCGGCCATGGTTTGGCGGAGTTCTTCGCGGAAGGACTCGGTCCAGATCTCGGGGTTCTCGTCAACGAGGTCCTGGAACAACTGACGGAGCAGCTCAATGTGGTTCGACTCGTCGCGGAGCGTGTAACTGAACATCTGGCCTATGCCGGGAAATTTGTTCTGGCGGTAGAGCGCGAGGACCATCCCGAACAGGCCGTAGAATTGCGTGCCTTCCATGCATTGACCGAACAGGAAGATGTTTTTCGCGATCGCGAATTTGTTTTCCAAAAGCGTGAAATCCATATCACGACGCAGTGCGCGGCTGTTGCTGACGACAAAATCCGTTTTGTTTTTGATCGTCTTCACGTCTTCAAACATGGCTTCGCACTCGTGAGGATTGATGCCCAGCGAGCTGATCATATAGACGAGGGAGTCCGCGTGGATGTTTTCCTCTTGGGCATGGCGACCCAGCACCAGCTTGAGTTCAGGGGCTGTCACCGCCTCGCGGATCACATGCAGAATATTGTCGCCCACGATGCCTTCCGCTGCAGAAAAATACCCGATTCCCATTTTGATAATCCAGCGATCCACATCGGAAATGAAGCCGCTTGTATCCCTCCAATGCTCGCAATCCTTCTGCATCTGGATGTCTTCCGGTTCCCAGTGGTTGGCCTTCATCTTTTTGTAGATGTCGTAGGCCCATGTGTATTTTAGCGGAAGCATATTGAAGAACATCGTCTGCCTTCCATTGATGACGCGCTTCGCTGACAGAGCGGCTTCGGCTTTGTCGCGGTCGAGGATGAATTGTCTATCACCGAGTGTGATTGTCGTTGTGGCCATGTTTGATTCTTGGATTGGTGTGTGAATGCGGATGTTTTGGAAATGAAGCGTAGACTCGATTTCGTCTGGGGATACGTTCGGCGATTTTCCAAGGGTTGCAAAATATGTCAAAATAAATCACCATATTGTGGTGAAAAAAATGAAAACCACCATATATTGGGGTTCGGCTATAAGCATAAATCGGGCCAACTTTTTCAAGAGCGGTCGCTGTTTTTGAACGAATTAGCGATTTTTCCTGCTAAAACCCTGTTTTAGATTACCCAAAAATAGACGATTTTTTTCAAAAAAAGGTCCGCTCGGATTGCAAAAATAGGAATGAAGATTCATTTGTGGCGCACAATATACAACCCGAGCCAATGCGTTCACATATTAGTGATTTTTCAGTTTTTGATCTCACCGTAGGTGATTTCATGCGAGGAGTTGTCATTATTCGGGACGCAGTTCGTTTCATATCATCAACCAAGCTCCGTCTGAAACTTTATGACACCGCCAAAATGCAAGGAATTTCCCCCCTATCTATGGGGCTTCAGTGCAAACGAATCGGCCTCTTTTTGAAATAACATGGATCGTCTCATCATTATTGGCGGAGGAATCATCGGCTTGGCTACCGCCCTTCAAGCCTCTCGCAAGCGGCTCGCACGCGAGATCATTGTGCTGGAAAAGGACGTGCGGACCGGCGGACACCAGAGCAGCCATAACTCCGGCGTCTTGCATTGCGGCCTCTACTACAAGCCCGGTTCGCTCAAAGCCAGACTCGCTGTGGAGGGCATTCGGGAGATGGTTTCTTTTTGTCGGGAACACAGCATTTCTCATGAGATTTGCGGCAAGATCGTTCTCGCTGTGGACGAGCCGGAGGTGTCCCGATTGAGTGATTTGATGGCCCGCGGGGTTGCCAACGGTCTGCGCGGACTGCAATGGCTCGAGGGTCGCGAGATTCAAGAAATAGAGCCGCACGCCGTCGGTAGAGCCGCTCTGCGTGTGCCTGAGGAGGGCATTGTGGACTACGCCGCTGTGATGCGAAAAATGGGGGAGCTTCTCCGCGACGCCGGTCATGAGGTCCGGACGGGCGCCCCGGCATTGAAGATCAAAGCCAGTGGCAACCGCCAAATCGTATCCACTCCCCAAGAGGATATCGCTGCGGACTTCGTGATCAACTGCGCTGGGCTACATTGCGATCGCGTGGCCAGATCGGCTGGCCTTCATCCCGAGTCCAGCATTATTCCGTTCCGTGGCGACTACTGGAAACTCGCGCCCGCCGGCGAGCCTCTCGTGAAGCACCTGATTTATCCTGTGCCGGATCCGACCCTGCCGTTCCTCGGTGTCCACTTCACTCGCATGATCGGTGGTGGCATTGAGGCTGGGCCTAATGCTGTGCTTGCTTTCAAGCGGGAAGGCTACTGTCGCACGGATTTCTCGCTGCAGGATACATGGGAGACGCTAACATTTCCAGGCCTCTACCGATTTTTAAAAAAATATCCCGGCACGACATGGAGCGAGTTGAGAAACTCCTTTAGCAAGCAGGTATTCCTGAAAAACCTGCAGCGACTGATTCCGGATATTCGCATGGAGCACCTCTCGCGTGAGGGCGGGAGCGGCGTTCGGGCTCAGGCGATCCATCGAGACGGTTCCTTGCTCATGGATTTTTCGCTCGAACAAAAGCCCGGCCAACTCCATCTCCTCAACGCGCCGTCCCCCGGAGCCACCGCCTCGCTGGCGATCGGCAATTACCTCATCGCGAAAATGCAGGCTACATCGGCAAATGCATGTTGAAAAACAGAGTCCAAGTCAACCATATGACATTTTTAGAGGATAAATCAGCCCCGCTGGCAACTCAAGTAGCGGAGGCCTTGCTTAAGGTCGGTCAGGATTTAAGCCAAGCCGAAGTTTGGATTCCCACAGCAGGAGCCGGTCGCAGAATACGTCGAGCGTTAGCGGAGAGAGGCGTGCTGTCACCGCGCTTCACTCAACCGATGCGCGCACTTTTGCCAGAAGGTTTACGCATCGCCCAGCGCTTCGAGCGTGAAGCCGCATGGGCACTTGCGTTGAAGAAAGTGGATGGTGCGTTTTTGGAACCCCTTTTCTCGGAAGCGAAGTTGGATTCCGATGCGTCTCGTCTGAAAAGCGGAGGTGTTTTGTGTGATCTTTGTGACCTTTTGGCCGAGGCTGCGTTGAGACCTTCGGATGCACTTGTTGTCGATGTATGTAACGGCGATGCAGATCGCTGGAGGGTCCTTGGCAGCCTTTACCAATGCTATCTTGCCGCTTTGAAGGATTGCGAACTCAATGACCCGAATGAAGCGCGCTTCATTGAACTGGCGAATCCCTCCCGGGCAGCAAATCTACGTCGGTTGTTTATCGCTTGTATACCCGATCTGACTTTGCTTGCTCAGCGTTATGCGGAGGTGCTCGCTGCACACGGTATCAGTGTGGAGGTGCTTACATGGTTGCCTGGCGATTTGGGTGGGGGCTTTGATGCTTGGGGAAGACCTGATCCCAAAGAATGGGCTGATTCCCGGTTGGGTTTGGAACCTAGTCAGTTTTTCGTTTCCCCTTCGCCTGATGTTGAGGCTCGTCAGGCAATGGACTTTGCTATGTTGTCAAAAGCACCTGGCGACTATGCGGTGGTGCTGGCGGATCCCAATCTGGGAAGTCCTTTTCGCACTGAGGTGGAGTCCCGCGGTGGCAACGCGTTTCTTCCCGATGGAGGTCGTATGGATCTCACCGAGGCGGGCATCATGGCACTCGAGTGGGCGCGATTTCGAAGAAGCGGTGACTTGCGTGTGCTGCGCCGTTTACTGGAGTTGCCAAAATTCAATCACTTCTTCCGTGTCAATTCGGATCTCAAAACCGACGATGCGCTCGCGGTATGCGATTACCTTATCGGTGAGGCTGTCCTATCCGATTTCACTCAAGCGGAGGCTTTCGCAGATGTGGAATTTGATGCAGATAATGAAAAATCGCATCGCCGGAAGCAGATGCCGGTTTTTGTTGAAATGGTGAGAGCCTGTTGCGCGCTAAATGTTCCCGAACTACTCTCCAAGGCTTGGAAACAAGGAGGAGAGGGGCTCGAAACCGCACGGAAAGTGGTGAGTCTCTACGAGAGCATTGCCAAGTCTCCCCTCTTCTGTGTCGGCAAGTTGGATGTGGATGATGCCTTTTCGCGTGCATTGAAATCCGAGTCGCTCTTTGAGTCCTCGAATCCGGGAGATGTGGAGTTTTCTGGTTGGCTTGAAGCGCCTTGGGTCGAAGCGCAGCGCCTTTCTGTTTGCGGATGTGTGGAAGGTTCTTTGCCGTCTTCGGTGAATGGACATCCCTTCCTTCCTGATTCCAAACGCCAACCACTCGGCCTCGCTGACAACGCATCTCGGTTTGCTCGCGACGCCTACCTTTTCCAATGCCTCTTGCACGCGCGCTCAAATGAGGAATTTCGCGCTTCTTTCAGTCGTTTTGATTCGGAGGGTAGTCCTGCTTTGCCCTCAAGACTCTTCCTGCGTTGTGGCGAGGACGATCTCCCGAAGCGGGTTTTAGACTTGTTTGGCAAATTGCCCAGCGCGAGTCATCGTGCCCCGAGGCGTAACCGTTGGAAGTGGAGCCTGCCCGAGAATAAGCGCGAGCAAGTCAGTAAAATGAGTCCGACGGATTTTTCTGAATATCTTGCGTGTCCTTTTCGGTTTTACCTCAAAAAGGTCCTGAACCTAGACACGTTCACCTCGGATGCACGAGAGATGGATGCGAAACGCTTCGGGATTCTTGTGCACGAGGCACTCGAGAAATTTGGCAATGAAACCCCGAACGCGTCCGACTCCGTTGTAATCGAGCGTCTCGTTCTTGGTCACCTTGACGCCTCGGTTCGACGACTTTTCGGTCCCTCGCCATCTCCAGCCGTGCGTATTCAAATCGAGGCGGCTAGGGTAAGGCTTAGGGGATTTGCGCGAGTCCAAGCCGAGCAATATAAGGCAGGTTGGCGGATTGTTTCCGTCGAGCGTAAACTGGAGTCAACAGGGGAACGCACGCTCGACATTGGTCCCCTCAAGCTCTCGGGTAAAATCGATCGCATCGAACGCAATGTGACTAGCGGGGCTTGGCGTGTGTTGGATTACAAAACCTACGCCCAAGCAGATTCGCCTGCGAAAAAGCACTTGGGTTCACGACTCTCAACCGAATGGTTGGCCGCAGCAGAAGTCGATTGCATTATTTCCAATAAGCCCACGAACAAGCGCTGGGCAGATCTCCAGCTTCCGCTTTATGAGAAAATCTTGCGCCATTGGCACGGAGTTGAGATTGGCGAGGCCTCCGTTCAAACCGGCTACTTCGTTCTCTCTGCCGATCCCGAAGCGACCGCAGTGAACGAATTTCTCGAACTTGATGCGCAAGCCATGAACTCAGCGATGAATTGCGCCGAGACGATTGCCAAGCATGTTCACAAGGGCAACTTCTGGCCACCGCAAACTTTAAAATCCTCGTGGGACGACCCCTTTGAGTCACTCTTTCTGAATGGAAAACCCGGAGACTGCATAGAAGAGGAAACCATCACGTTCTTAAAGGGGAGCCTATGATAAACCAGCGACTCATGGCCAACGCCGGAAGTGGAAAAACCCACGCGCTCACCACGCGCATGATCCAACTCCTCGCCCAAGATGTCGAGCCCCGCAAAATCGCTGCTCTTACATTCACCCGCAAATCAGCCGGAGAATTTCTCTCCGCCGTCTTCGCGCGCCTCGCCGAGGCGGCGCTCGATCCCCATAAGCTCACGGAGCTTCGAAGCAAGGAAGGACTCGCCAGCCTAGACGCGCCGAAATGTCGCGCCATGCTGGCTCGACTCGCTAGACAACTCGATTCGCTCGGTATGGGGACTATAGATAGCCTATTTGCGCGCATCGCCCGGGCCTTCCCTCTCGAGACAGGCCTCGCTGAGGACTTCGCTATGGCGGGTGAGGCCGAAATCCAAGCCGCACGCGAACGAACACTGTCCGCCGTCTTTGCGGCGGAGTCCACCGCCACACTCAGCGACTTCATTGACCTTATTCGCCGAGTCAACCGAGCCCACGGGGAGCGTGATGTCTTCAAAAAACTCCTGAAATTAACGAAAATCCTTCACGGAAAATTTCTTGCCACTCCAGAGGCTAGCATTTGGGGAGATGCCGATCAGATATGGGGAGAGGAAGGTTGCGCGATACTGAATTCAAACAAACCCCTTGCTGTCTGCGCATCTGAATTCAGCACCCGAATGCAAATAACGAATCCAGACCTGTCGGACGAGTGGCGGAATAAATGGCTATCCTTTTCGGATGAAACCGCATCCTGGACGAACGGAACAACGGCATCCGCTTCTGTGAAGGAGTTTTTTAAGAAACTTCATTCTCTCAAAGAGGAGGCGAAAACAGGACGTCAAATGATCGCAAACGGTCAAGGAAGTCCGAAGAATGGGCGCATTTATTTTG
>JALQZP010000056.1:10450-12289 GCA_023258235.1 Terrimicrobiaceae bacterium
ATGCAGAAATTTGAGAAGTCCTACGCCTCTCTCGTCCGTTCAGTAGGTCTGGTTACATTTGCCGACATCACGGACTCGCTTGCTCGAAAGGCTGGAGACGAGCCGTGGCGCTTATCCGCAGGCTATCGTATGGACCAGACATTCGACCACTGGTTGCTTGATGAATTTCAAGACACCAGCCGTCCGCAGTGGGCCGTTTTGGAAACGTTCATCGAAGAAATTCTGATGAATCCCGAGGGAAATCGGAGCTTTTTCTATGTGGGTGACACCAAGCAGGCGATCTACTCGTGGCGGGGAGGGGACCCGGATTTGTTTTTCGAGATATTTAACAAATACACGCCGGTCATCCAGGATGCCGATCCCCTCACTCAATCCTGGCGTTCATGTAAAGAGATTCTGGATTTCGTGAATACCGCATTTGGGGATTTAGGGTCCATCCAAGTGGAACTCGATATTCCCACGGCCACTGTCGAAAAATGGCAGAGTGCTTGGAAAGAAGATCACACGACCTCTTCGAAAACCTGCGATATCAAGGGGTATGCCGAGTGGATCGCAGTGCCAAAAAACCTAGGCGACGAGGAGTCTGAAGGCGATGCGCAGGATCAAAAAATCCTCGAAATCCTGCAAATAACCGAAGCTTGGAAGCGTGGCCTTTCCTGTGCGGTTCTCAAGCGTGACAACAAAGGAGTGGCGTCGATTGCGGCTCTCTTGCAATCGAAGGGAGTTCCCATTGCAGTCGAAGGAAAAACCAATCCCTGTGTGGATAATCCTCTCGGAGCCGCTTTCATAGCAGCTCTACGCCTCTGCGCGTCACCGGATGACAAGCTTTCCCTCATTGTTGTTCAGGGATTTTCATCCGCAAAAAGATGGTTCTCTGGAAACGTTTGGACTTTTCGGAATGAGACTCTCGCCAATATCGCCCAAAAAGGGTTCGCTCCGACGATTCGCCGTTGGATCGAATCATCGGATCTTGAGAGTGAACCGTTTTTGAGAGAACGCGCCGCCGCCTTCCTCCTTGCCGCCGAGGAATTCGATGCCTGCCGCAAATTCTCCGATGGCATCCCCGACTTTCTTCGTTTTGTCGAATACCGCCAAACCCAGGAAAATGAAGCCACCGATGTTGTGAGAATTATGACGATCCATCAATCCAAAGGGCTCGGATTCGATATGGTCATTGTCAGCGGACTCGATAAAAGAGGCGCGGGTAACGATGGTTCAAATTTGGCCCTGGGTCCCGAGGCCCAGAATGTGGAGTGGGGTGTTCTTATGCCCGCAAAAGATTTCGCCGTGCACGATGCCACGCTCCACAATCAACTTCAAATCCAAGACGCGGAGAGCAAATACAGCGAGATCTGCACCGCCTACGTCGCACTCACACGGCCGAAAAAGGCACTCTATGTTGTGACGACCGAGTTGAATGAGAAAAAATCATCCACAAAAAACTTCGCTCGTCATCTCATGTTGAAGTTCGCTTCATCTCCTCACCAAATTGGCGATCCCGGCTGGTATAAGAATCACGCCATCAATGTGGCCGATGCCCCAGCAGGTGCTGCTCCCAGTGTGTTTTGCACTCCACTCCACGGAACTCCCAAGCCGGCATCGCCTTCTTCGTTCAAGGCCCAAGCCGGCGAGGGTAGGGGATTTCTTACCCTATCGCACGAGGCCGCCGAACTTGGAACCGAGGTCCACGCGGCTCTGGCCCGCATTGAATGGATGCAAACCACTACATTGCAGTTGGCTGATTTTTCTAACGAAGCGGCCAACCTTGTGCGTGAATTTCTCAAAAAACCAATCGCCCAAGCGGTATTCAACAAGCCTGACCAACCCCATGATCTTTGG
>JALQZP010000057.1:0-3420 GCA_023258235.1 Terrimicrobiaceae bacterium
CATTTCGAGAATCTCGATGGAGCTTCGCTCCACCGGCTTGGCAAAAGGGTCTTCCCACACTTCGGTTACAACCGCCACGGACAAGTCCCCGTTGGAAACCCTGGTTTCATCAGGGCGAAAAATCTCGCGTCTTCTTTTCTGGCGCTTTCGGCTTTTTGATCCGACACCCTTGCTCGATGCAACAGCCGATTTGAGCCGGCCGTTTTTCCGAGGATGGTTTCTTTGGTTTATTCTTATCGTTTTCGCCCTCACCTTTTCCTTTTTTGTGGGACGCGGGGGTATGGAAATGTTCGACGCGGGCTGGTTTGGATCCGCCACCTCTTTGGCCGCCCTTTATATAGGCATCGCGGGGCTGAAGTTCGTGCACGAGGCAGGCCATGCGCTTGCCGTCCGAAGATTCGGAGGCAGCGTGCACGAGGTTGGAATCACGCTTGTGGCGGGACTTCCGCTCTTCCATGTCGAGGCTTCGGATTCCTATCTTTTCCCAAAGAAATCCCAACGCCTTGCGGTTGCATCCTCCGGTATCCTGATCGAGATCCTCGCGTCCGCAGGGCTTATCGCGATTTGGCTGGTGCTGGCCGAGGGATTCACGCGCCAACTGCTAGCCCACCTCATCATCCTGGCGAGTGTGAGCACGATCTTTTTTAACGGGAATCCGCTCATGCGCTACGATGGATACTACATTCTGGCGGATGCGTTGAACATGCCGGACCTGCGGCAGAGGGCCCGGGCCCACGTCACCGCGCTTATATCCAGTTTTTTGACAGGTGCGGAATCCAAGATTAAAATCTCCCGCCGCGATACTTGGATCCTGGGTTCCTACGGGCTTGCCAGCTCCATTTATCTATTGTTCGTATTTTTTGGGGTTTGGAAGTTTGTTTCGATCACACTAGCCCCCTACGGTATGAAGTGGTTGGGCGACTCGCTGATCATGGCGTGGGGCATCACTGGCATTGCGATGCCCGCCCTTTCGACCTCGGCTTCCATTTTTAAAAACTATCGGAGCGCGCCCCCTCCGTCCCGCAACAGAGCCAACAGGATCCTCCTTGCCTTTGCCGCTTTGTTTGTTTTTGCGCTCTTCATCCCGCTGCCGCGATGGATCGATGACGAGTGCCTGCTCCAACCTGCGCAGTCGTGCACCGTCCGGAATGTCGAGGAGGGGTATTTGAGGGCCATTCTTGTCAACGAGGGAGATCGCATATCGGCGGCTCAGACACTGGCCGTCCTGGAAAACAATGCCATTTCCGCGAATTTTGCCAAAGCGGCCACCGAATTGGAAAAAAAGAAAACAATGCTTCGCGAAGCCATGGCGAGCGGCAAGCCCACGGCTGTGGGAATTCTGCGCAGCGAAGTCGCTGCGATGACCGCCCAGTTTAAAGAAACCTCGCGCCGGTTGGAGGGACTTGTTTTGAAAGCCAATGCGGACGGCACCATCGCCTCGCGGCGACTCGATTCGCTTATGGGTAAAAAAATAGCACCGGGTGAGATTTTCTGCGTGATTCAGCCCGATCGATTGGACGAAGCGCTTGTGACATTGAATGAAAAACAGGCCCGTTTGGTGAGGGCCGGGTCTTCTTTCAAGATGCGCTTGAACGCCTACCCGGAAACCACATTGCAAGGCACCGTGCTGTCCCCGCCGCTGAGGCTGTCTCCACGATTGGCTACAGCACCAGCTCCCCTAGCGGTGGCTGACACTCATTTCGCGGTGCTGCAAATCACCAACTCCCCGAACGGGTTGAAAATCGGTATGACCGGGCGCGTTCGCATCAATTGCGGCAAACAAGCAGCTGCATCCCGCTTGGCAGAGGATATACTGGATTTTCTCCACCTCGACATTCGTATGCAATAAGAGGTGTAGGAAGCCCCGCACAGGTCGAGAGACGCGAAGTCCCGCATGCAGGATCGTGTCGAAGTAACGGCTCAGGTTATAGCGTTTCAATTTTTGTGTAGTCAAAGGTTTCTGACCCGCAAACCAGTATTCACAAAGCGTCGCAAAGTTTACGGCTGCAAAAAACGTCTCTGAATAATAGAGCGGTTTTGGAATTTCGTAGCCGTTTTATGCAGCTATAAAACTCTGTGACGCGCGTTGCCTCAATCAAAAAAGACACCAAGGGTAAGGTTTATTCATGAACGCCCGGAGGGCGAGGTAGCGGTAGCCCGAGCCCCGAAGGGAAAGAGCTCGGGCGCTGGCGCCAAGACAGAGCTACCGGTTTGTGAATAAACCGACCGCATCATTTCAGGCGGCGTGTTTGCTTTCCCTGACTTTTTGCAGTTTCCAAATTTTGCGCAGTTTCGCTTCGATGTTTTCCCTCAGCACGAAGGGATCGAGATCGGCGAGTTTCCTTTCCAGACGATCCAGTTCTTTGACGGAGATCTTTTTGGATGCCTTCAACCTTTCGAGCGGCGTCATCGCTTCATCATAAACTCGCCTCCTGCGACTCCCCTTGACCTCCGTGCGGACCAACTTCATGACTGGACAGAAGAAGTTGCGAAATTGGCTCCACTCCTTGGCGTAAAGGTCGTTGAGCGCCTCGGCCACATCATCCCCCTCGAGTCGTCCGTAGCCGATGAGTTCACGTACATGGGTACGGTTTTTCTGCTCCACTCGCGCATTGTCGTTCTTGCGGTATGCCCGCGAGCGGGTGAATGCCACAGGCTTCTCGCGCTTTTGAAAATAGTCCACCAGATGCCAGTTCAGGAACTCCCCTCCGTTATCGGTATCAAACCCCAGGATCGCAAAAGGCAGAACCCTCTCGATATCGGCGATCTTGTACCGAACCGCCTCCTGCCCCCGGTTGGGCGTCGCGCGCGTTTCCGTCCACTGCGTATGCACATCGGTCACCGTCAGGCTCCAGCAATGTTCCCCACTCAAACTCCCTCCGCAATGGGCAACCGTGTCGGCTTCCATAAACCCAGGTCCCTCGACATCCCAATGCTCGGTGCGCACTGGGATCTGCGAGCGCAGCAAACTCCCCGGTCGCGTGGCGCAACGACTCTTGCCATACCGGAACCGGCTTGGTGCCAACAACCGGTCGATTGTCGCCGCGCTGGCTTTCAGAACACGCTGACGAATCTGAGACCCCAACTTGCCGTACCGCCTCTCGTAATGCGGAAGCCAAACTTTCACCGTCGGCTTCATCCGTTTGCCGCAGGGTTGCTCGGCCGCCATCCAGATGACCTCAAAGACCTTCCTTTCCTCTTTTCCGTATTTCGGATTCGAACCGCCTCGCTTTTTGCCCCTCGCTCCCGCAATCGGCCTAGCTCCACAGAGCACCTTGATCGCGTATTTGCGCTCGTAGCCACAAAGTGAGCAGATCTCATCCAACAACCTTCCTCGCCCTTCCTTCCCACGGTTAAGATATCTCTGCCTTGCTCGTTCCAATACCTCACATCGACTTTTTGAACTCATTTTTAAAGACT
>JALQZP010000057.1:3515-12182 GCA_023258235.1 Terrimicrobiaceae bacterium
GACACTCCCATGGTGTCTTTTTCATTGAGGCATCGTCTTCCTGCCTCAACTTTTCAAAAACACCGCTGGTGTCTTTTCATTTGAGTCAATGCGGCTCCGCTCCGATTCTGTAAAAAATGCTTTCTGAATCCAAAATCCAATGCAAAATGATTTGCGCTTTTTATGCTGAATCCGACTCGCAGATTATTAAAAGTCCAATAGGTAATCCCCCGGCTATGCCGGGGAGACTGTCAGAGTTTGACTTATAGAGGAGTCTCCAGGTTCGTTTGATTTGTGAGCCGCTCAAAGCACACAAAAACAAACAAACCATGGAAGACTACAAGAAACTCAATCATACAAAATGGCAGTGCAAATACCACATTGTATTCATACCGAAATATCGTCGGCGAACGCTGTATGGACACATACGCAATCGTCTTGGGGAAACATTCCACGCATTGGCGCGGCACAAGGACTGTTGGATCGAGGAAGGGCATATAATGGCGGACCATGTGCATATGTTATTGAACGTGCCGCCGAAGATAGCGGTGTCGAGCGTTGTGGGGTACATCAAAGGAAAAAGTGCGATTCATATCGCGCGACATTACCTGAAGCGCGCGAGGAATTACGGCGGGCAGATGTTCTGGGCACGAGGGTATTTTGTGGACACGGTTGGGCGGGATACCGAAACGATCAGGCGGTATATAGCCGACCAAGAGAAAGAGGACCAAAGGCTCGACCAACTCGAGATGCCTTGGATTGAAGCTCAAACCAACGCAAACAAGAAAAACTAACGATTAACAACAGCCGCTTTGAGCGGCTCCAGTTCACAAGCCTCCGGCTTTGCCGGAGGTGCCTGACTGAGAAAACAATTTTTGTGCAGTATGCATTACCACCTGAGTATTTCCTGTGAATCTTTTTAATCCTGTCTAAAAAAAAGGGGATTCATTCAACTTCCCGCAATGCCCCACATAAAAAATTTTTTTCGGAATGGGTGGAAGCTGGCCCGTGATTCCTTTTTGATTTTTATGGAGATCGAGGGGGAGCAACGGGCGGCTTCTTTTGCTTATTACGCGCTGTTTTCGTTGGTTCCCCTTTTCGCACTTTTTCTTGTGCTTGGTTCGGTGATAGTTCAGCCAGAAGCGGTCATCGCCACGGCTGAAAGCTTTTTTCCGATGGAGTTGGGCCAACAAAAACTTGTTTGGCATATGGCCGAATCCCTGCACAGGTCCCGGAATGGTGTGAGCCTCCTCTCCCTGCTGATACTGGTCTGGTGTTCGATTCGTTTTTTTCAAGTCCTTGTTCAGGGGGTGAATCGGGCTTGGCATCGCATCGACATACCTTGGTGGAAGCTTCCCCTTAAAAATCTCCTGATGATGGGGGTTCTTGCAAGCGCGTTGGGCGTTGGACTCGTGGCTCCCGTTGCTCTCCAAGCTGCGGGGAAGGTTTTTTTAGCCTTGGAAGAGTTGCTTCAAGACCAAGTTCCGACCATGAAGTTTCATTTGATCGCGCTGATTCTCAGTGCCGGAAGGTATCTTGTGGCTGGCGGGTTGACTTTTTATGCCCTCTGTGCGCTCTACGTTTTGGCGCCTGGTCGAAAGATCTTCTTCAAGCAAATATGGTTGGCCGCACTCATTGTTACGCTGGCCCTCCAAGTCGGGCAGGGGCTCTTTGGCAACTACGTCGCCAAGATCGTGAACTACAACGCCATTTACGGACCTTTCGGCGCTCTTATGCTGGCACTCATGTGGGTCTATATTGCCGGGGGGCTGATATTGCTGGGAGCCTGTTTTTGCGCGGCCGCCGAGCAGGGAGAGGGCGAAGAGGGGCCTACTCCATCCAATTTAGAAAATTGAAATTCAAGGAAAGCATCACGGTAACAGCGAAGACGGTGGTGAGAAATCCGAGAACGGCACCAACACTGGCCGAGATCAAAACAGTGCGGATAAGTGGGTCTTGCGGATCGGTGATTTTTTCAGACATGGTTTTAGATAATAGAAGCTTCCGGTATTTGTCAAATCACTCGTGACGGAGGGCTTTCACGGGATCCAATCGAGCCGCGAACCAAGCGGGAATCAAGGCCGCCAGTGAGCAAATTGCAAACGCACTGAGGCAAATGATCGCGACGTCGGAGGGAACGATCTCCGCCGGGATTTCGCTGAATTGGTAAACCGAGGGCGGGAAGATTTCGATGTGGAATGTGTTGGAAAGAAAGCGGCTCACTTCGTTGCGATATTGAACCATGCTGATCCCGAGCGCCAGACCGGTGGCCGTTCCAAAAACTCCCACGACCATCCCTTGGGCCAGGAAGACGCCGATGATCTGGTGGGTTTGCGCTCCCAGGGCCTTCATCACTCCGATCTCGCGTGTCTTCTGAACAGTGACGGTGATGAGAGTGTTCATGATACCGAAAGCCGCTACGAGGATGATGAACATGAGGAGAAAAAACATGACGTTCCGCTCCATCCGGATTGCATCAAAAATCTGCTTGTTCATATCAATCCAAGTCATTGCATGCTGGGAACTCGGCAGCAGTGGGGCAAGTTTCTCGCGAATCTGATCCGCCAGATTGGCGTTTTGTGTTCGCAGGGCAAGTCCGTGGGCGGCTCCTCCGAGATTGTAGAGTTCTTGGCCGATGTGCAGCGGCACGATGAGAAACTCGCTATCGTATAAGTATCGACCGCTTTCAAAAATGCCCGACACCTCCAGTTCGGTGGGGAGGATCATTTCCTTAAGTGACGACACATCCTTGTTTTTATCGGGCGAATGCTCGATGCGGTCGATCTCGTCGAGGATATTGTTGAAGTTGCCGGGAGAAAATATCGTGATTTTTTCTCCAACGCTCACGCCCAATTCCCTCGCCAATTCAGAACCGAGTACCGTCTTGCTGCCATCCAGATCATAGGTTCCTTCAACAATAAAATCGGAGATATTCACCACTTCTTTTTCGAGTTCGGGATCGACGCCGCGGATCTTGGGTGCAAGACGCCGGTGCTGGAACTCGACTATCACCGGACCTTGCACAAAGGGGGCTGCTGCAGTCACACCAGGTGTGCCAGTGCATATATCGCGTGTCTTTTCCCAGTCCTCGAGAACACCACTGTTTGCGACGACCAAGTGGGCGTCGAAGCCGATCACCTTTCGCCTAAGTTCCTGCTCAAACCCGGTCATTACCGAGATAACGAGGATCAAAACCATGATTCCTAAGGTGACCCCCAATATGGATACGAGAGTGATCGTGGAGAGAAACGTTCGCTTGGGCTTGAGATAGCGAAGGGCTAAAAAGAGGCTGAAACTTTTCGACATCGTTCTTTATTTATACTCGTTCTTCCGTGCTCTGGAATATTTATCGCTGGGCAATAACTTGTGCTTTTTTGCAACGAGGAGCGCTTGATTCATGCCGATATCACGGCAAACTGAATTCATTCATGAAACGCATCACTGCCATCTTGATGCTTGTCACCATTTTCCCGTGTTTGCATGCCGTTGATGAGGTGCACGTGAAGCCGTATCCGCTCCCGGACTGCGTTATTTCTGAAGAAAAATTGGGATCGCTGGGGAAACCTATCGTACTGATTTATGAGGGGCAGGAGATCAAGGTCTGTTGCCGCGATTGCAAAAAAACGTTTGAGAGAAATTCCGCCAAGGCGATGGCGAAGTTTGAAGCCGCGGTGAAGGCTCAAGCGTCCTCTGTCGAAAAGTAGTCGTCAGAAATGAAGGCTGATTTGTCTCGAGTATGATTTTTGGGTTAAGCGGTTTTTGTAGCCTTGGGTGGCGCTTTCTTTTTGTCCGTTCTGGCTCGGTGGAAGAGGTATTGTTGGACATATCCGGCATAGGGACCTAGGCGTCGTCGGGCATAGCTCGCAAGTTGTTTCGGGGTTCCGGTACGACCTTTTCTCATCGCGATAAGGATGCGGTGGATCCAGACATCGATCGGCACAGCGTCCAGACGCTCGTAGGCGAAAAGCAAAACACAATTGGCAACCTTCACTCCTACACCGGGAAAAGTCATAAGCGCGGCGCGGAGTTCGGGTGTTGATAGCTTGCCAAGAGCATCAAGGTCGATCGATCCATCATCCAGCAGACGGGCGGTCTGGAGCAAGTTCGTGGCGCGATAGCCGAGTCCGCAATTAAGCAGGGTTTTTTCATCTGAACCCGCTAGACGTTCAAAGGACGGGTAGGCTGGGTGAGGTGAGCCTGACACAGGGGTGCCCAAGCGGTTCCGAATCGCAATCGACATGGCCCTTATGTGCGCGACCTGCTTCATGGAACTCGTGATGAAGGTGGCGAGGCATTCCCATCGGGGTTGGCGCAAGATGCGAAGGCCAGCGCAAAGGGCGAGGGATTCTTGACTGAGGGGATCTTTCGGGAAAGCGGCGTAAATTTCCTCCAGTGGATGGTCGAGGGCAAAATAGCGGTGCAGGATTTTTGGGTCACCTTCTTCAACTACGAGTTGATTGTTTTTTTCTGTAACGCGGGCCAGATGGTCGCCGATGAGTCCGATCCAAGATCCATCGGGTAAGGGTTCCCAGTGGAAGACTTGTCCGCTTTTAAGAGTCGCTTCGACAGAAATGATGGCGGAATTCTTTTCAGACACAGGAACCACATTCAGGCATAAAGGATCAGGGCAATGAAAGGGGGAATTTTTTGCGTTCTCTTTGATAAAAGCGGCATTCATGGGGACGGGGGAAACGATGGTTTGAAGTCTTGTTTTCCTGCGCGGAATCACGTTTCCTCTTGGAATGACAGTTCGCACTCGTTTTGCTCCATCACCGACCGGATACCTTCACGTAGGGGGAGCCCGGACCGCTCTTTTTAATTGGCTCTACGCCCGACAGCACGGAGGGACATTCATTCTCCGGATTGAAGATACCGATGAGAAGCGGAATACCGAAGAGGCACGGCAAGTGATTTATGATGGCTTGAACTGGCTCGGATTGGACTGGGACGAGGGTCCGGACAAGGGTGGACCATTTGGGCCCTACCAGCAGAGCGAGCGGTCGGATATCTATGCCAAGCATTTGGCCGTGCTTGAAGCCGGTGGTCATCTTTACGAAGATAATGGCGCTATTCGTTTCCGCTCTCCGCGCAAAACTGTCGTCGTCGAGGACCTCATCTGCGGTCGCATCGAGTTCGATATGTCGAATCCCGCTACGCATCCCGACATGACGATCCGTCGACCCGATGGCTCCTGGATTTTTCATTTTGTGAATGTGGTGGACGACATCGAAATGAAGCTCACGCACGTGATTCGTGGAGAGGATCACCTTTCCAACACGCCGAAGCACATTGAGCTTTACAACGCTCTCGGGGTGACCCCTCCGAAGTTCGCCCACATTCCGCTCATCTTGAATACGGAGGGAAAGAAGCTGAGTAAACGTGATGGCGGCTCTAGCATCACTTTCTTCATGGACGGCGGATACACGCCCGAGGCCGTGGCGAACTACCTCTGCCTGCTCGGATGGTCTCCTGGGGACAATCGCGAGCGTCTCACCATGGCGGAAATTCTTTCCCTTTTTGATTTAGCGAAAGTGAATCGCAGGAATGCCATTTTTGACCTTGATAAATGTTTTTGGCTCAATGGGCAGCACATCCTTGCGATGAGCCTGGCTCGCTTTGCCGAGCTGGCGAAGCCGTTTGTGGACAAGGCGGGGATCGCCTATGGTACGGATGAGGCTCTTATTCAGGCGCTGGCGATCGTGAAGGCGAAAGTCAAACACCTGAGTGATGTGCCGGATTGGATTGCTTTTCTTTTCTCGGATGAGTTCTCGTTTGATCCCGAGGCTGTCGAAAAAAGTCTCAAAAAACCTGGCGCTCTCGGTCGTTTGAAGGCTCTCGAAGCCTCGCTTCTCACGGTCAGCGATTGGACGCATGTCACTGTCGAAGCAGCACTCAAGGAAACGGCGCTCGCGCTTGGAGTCAAGACCGGTGAGCTCGTTCATCCTGCGCGTGTGGCTGTGAGCGGTCGTTCGGTTGGGCCAGGCCTTTACGAAATCTTTGAGGTCTTGGGCAAAGATCGGACGTTGGCTCGCTTCGAGCGTGCTCGGTCTTTGGCTGCCGAATAAAAATCATCCATGGAAACGATGTCTCGCATCCCTGTGGCCATTGTCGGAGCGAATGGATATTCCGGCGAGGAGTTATGTGCGATTCTGGCTCGCCATCCGCAAGTCGAGGTCGTCGCCATCACATCCCGTCAGCATGCTGGCAAAGCTGCTGGAGACGTGCTTCCGCGTCTCGCCGGGGTGGGAGACTTTGCACGTCTGGTTTTCACCGAGCCCTCGGTGGAAGTTCTTCTGGCCTCGCGTGCGGAGTATTTCTTTTTGGCTCTCCCTCATGGGTTGGCTGCGGAATTCGCCCTGCCGCTCTGCCGTGCGGACAAGCGGGTTATTGATTTGAGTGCGGATTTCCGACTTCGTGACGAAGAGGTGTATCGGGAGTTTTATGGTGAGGATCATCCTGCGCCGGATATTTTAAAAACGGCAGTTTACGGTCTTCCTGAGCTTCACCGTGAGGCGATCCGTTCTGCGCAGTTGGTTGGTTCGGCGGGGTGCTATCCAACAAGCATCCTGCTGCCGCTGGTGCCGCTCTTGCGCCAAGGTCTCATTTCCGGTGAGGATATTCTTGTTTCCAGCGCCAGTGGCGTCAGTGGGGCCGGTCGCAAAGCCGATGTGTCTTTGCTCTTCGGAGAGTGCAATGAGAGCCTTCGTGCATATGGGCTCCCCAAACACCGTCATCTTTCCGAGATTGAGCAGGAGTTGAGCTTGGCTGCCAACAAAGCGGTAGTGATCGCGTTCGTTCCACACCTTGCGCCGATGACGCGAGGCATTCACACGACCATTTTCGTCAAGCCTGCTCAGGGAGTTTCAGGCGAGTCTGTTTTTTCCGCGATCGAGGCTGCCTACGCTCGCGAGCCCTTTGTTCGTGTGCTCAAAAATTTGCCTGACACCAAAAATGTGACTGGCACCAATTTCTGCGACATTGCCTGCCGTTTCGATGCTCGCACAGGCAGGGTGGTGTTGTTGTCAGTGGAAGACAATCTTGTCAAAGGTGCGGCTGGACAAGCTGTGCAGAACTTCAATCTAATGGCCGCGCTCGACGAAACGGCTGGTTTGCTATGAGTGATATTAAAAAAATAAAAGGGGGCGTTTGCGCTCCGGAAGGATTTCTTGCCGGTGCTACCGGATGCGGGATCAAAACAGGCAAGGTGACGCGTGACGATATCGCTGTCGTCTTCTCCGAAGCCCCATCGCATTCCGCCGCCACCTTCACCACGAATCAAGTCAAAGCCGCCCCGGTGCTCATTTCTGCGTCGCATCTGAAAGTTGGTCGCAATCGCGCTGTCATTCTCAATAGCGGCAATGCGAATGCCTGTACCGGCAAGGATGGATACAAAAATGCACAGTCGATGGCCGCAGCCACGGCTTCGCTCCTCGATCTCAAGCCGACCGAGGTGCTTGTCTGCTCCACAGGTCGCATTGGTGTTCCTCTCCCGATGGATCGCATTACAAAAGGTATTGCGGCTCTCTATCCCACGCGCACTGGGAGTAAGGCGGCGGCTGCATCCATCATGACCAGTGACACCTTCGCCAAGGAATTTGCTGTCGAAGTTCAAACTACGGAGGGTTCGTTTCGAATCGGAGGAATAGCGAAGGGGGCAGGGATGATCGATCCGAACATGGCGACCATGCTTTGTGTTATCACCACGGATGCAGCCATCCCGCAAACGGCGCTTCGAGCCTCTCTCCGCCGCTCGGTCGCAAATTCATTTAATCGCATCACTATCGACGGCGATATGAGCACGAATGATACGGTCATCTTACTCGCTAATGGTCTTAGCGGAGTCGCTCCTTCCACAGGTATTTTTGATGGAGCTTTGGATGAGGTTACGCGTGCTCTGGCCCGCATGATCGTTAGCGATGGGGAGGGGGTTTCCCGCTTCGTTGAAGTCGAGGTCGCCGGCGCTGCGACCGAGAAGGATGCTCGCACCGCAGCGGAGGCCATTGCAAATTCCACTCTTGTCAAATGCGCATGGGCCGGTGGAGATCCCAACTGGGGTCGCATTCTCGATGCAATCGGGTATTCCGGCATCAAGATGAACGAGTCCAAAACTGACATCCACTATGACAAACTGGCCGCAGTCCGAGGTGGCGTTGCCACTGCCACGCCTTTCAATAAACTCCGCGAGATCACAGCAAAAAAAGCATTCAAAGTTTGCGTCGATTTGAATGTAGGCAAGGCTTCTTATTATGTTTGGACGACCGACCTCACTGAGGAATACGTCCGCCTGAATCTTGGTGAATAAAATGAATATGTCTCCCGAAGCCCGCTCAGAGGCCCTCATTGAAGCGCTCCCCTACATCCAGCAATATCGCGGCCAGACCTTTGTTATTAAATATGGCGGCGCGGCCATGGAAGACGAGCAGATCGTAGAAAGATTTCTCCGCGATATCGTCTTTCTTGAGGCTGTCGGCATCAATCCTGTGCTGGTTCACGGGGGAGGGAAGGCCATTACTTCCAGAATGCGCGATGCAGGCCTTCACGCCCGCTTTATTGATGGACTTCGTGTCACCGATGCCACTGCCATCAAAATCGTCGAGGAAACACTCGATCAAGAAATCAACCCCTCCATCGTATCCACGATCAATGACTTTGGTGGACGCGCTCAAGGCTTCTCGGGGAAGAATGTTT
>JALQZP010000058.1 GCA_023258235.1 Terrimicrobiaceae bacterium
CTCCACAGCCACGGTGGCGACAAGGGCGTGGGGCGATGCGGCAAGGATGCCGCGCGCCGTTTCGAGCATGGGGAGGGCCGCTCCGCAACCCAAACCAAGGAGATCCTGCAGAAGAATGTTGTTTCGCAGTCCAAGCCTCTCGGCGACGTAACTGGTCAAGCCGGGACAGAGATATCCGGTACAAGTGCAAATGAGAAGGGCGTCGATTTCTTCCGGCTTCACTTTGGCTTTTTCGCAGGCGCCACTCAAGGCCTGTGCGGCAAGGCGCGGGGCATGTTCCTCAAAAAGCCGATGCAGGGAGCCGGCATCGGATTGGAAAACCGAGGTGAGGTCATCGGGACAGAACCGGCGCGTCGCGATGCCGGATGGTCCCGTGAGAATCTTTTCCAGCATTTCGATTGAGCGCGGGCGGAGTGCGTCAAGCGAGCCCGAGGAACGGAGAACCTGAAGGCATTCCAGTTGGCTGGTTTCGGTCGATGGAAAGGCGCTGGAAAGCGATTGAAGATACATTTTTTAGCGTACGAGTTGGAGGAGAAGATGGTAGGGGACGGCGCGGCGGCGGGCGAGGGAGGTCGTGAGTCGCATGCCAAGACGGGTGGTCAGCAACGAGTGAAGGACCCCGGCGACAGCAAGCCTTCGCCGGAAGCGCTGATGGTGTGCTTTTTTAGATGCAGCGGCGGCTTGATCCCAGGTTTGATTCCCGCAAGCGTAATCAAGGGCGGGTTGCAGGGCGCACTCGGCGGATTCGAAAGCCATCGACATTCCATTGCCGGTGAAGGGAGGAATCATGCAGGCGGAATCCCCGATCGAAAAAGGCGGGCCGGGTTGCGAACCGAGACGGAATCCCGCGACTCCGCATAAGCTGGTGGCGTCGATGTCGGCGGCATCGAGGCGGTCGGCGAGTTTTTGAAGGCCCCCCGCTCGAAGGTGAGCGATCAGTAAAGCGGGTCCTTTGGCTTTGGGTGGGGCATGCGAGCGGAAGAGTCCGCAAACATTCACGAGACCATTCTCGATCCGGGCGAGGCCCAAGTATCCCGTGGACCCCATGTGCATTTCCAAGTCGTGGGTGAGGATGAGATTGCGGGCGTGGAATTTCAGGCCAAGCCAAGATCCTGGACGCTTCGGGCGGCCCGTGGCCCAAACAATTCCGGGGCCGGGTTCGATGCGGGACCCGGTGACAAGGTGTCCGCCAAGGTCGGTGAACGTTTGCCGGAGTTTTTCGTCGAGTTGCCAGCGGGAAATGCCGCAGCCAGCCACCTGCATGGATCCGAGTGGTCCAGCGGCATCGCTCCAGCTGGCCGTGGTGAGTGTGACGGCCTCGGCAAGCGTGTGGTCTATGCCCAACCGGCGAAGGGTGTCATTCGTAACGCCGCTGATGAATTCCCCGCAGACGCGATGCCTAGGGTAGGTGGAAGCTTCGTGGAGAGTCACATCAACACCATGACGACAAAGGGCGACCCCGAGGGAAAGTCCGGCAAGCCCCCCTCCCGCTATGGTAATGGGATGTTTCAACGTCGCCATGCCAGTAGGCGCAAAGAACCGCGCCATGTTGAAGATTCCTGCACGTGCCATTTTTGGGTGTCGAGTCCGAGAAGGAAAGGGAGTTCCCCTTTTTGAAATCCCGCAGAAATGCTGGCCGGCATATCGTGTTGGGTCACTTCACTGACAATAGGCAGGACCAGATGGCACATAGCCAAGGGCAGCGGTGAGCGGAGGGGTTCGCAAAAGACAAGGAGCGGGAAATGCGCAATCCGTCGTCCGATTTCGCGAAGCACCCCTCCCGCAAAGTGGTGAAGAATCAGACTGCCAATGCAGGCGCCGGCGTGAAGCTCGGGAAGCGTGTCAAAAAAATCCCCGCTTTTCCATTGGATGCCGTGGGCGAGGGTGGATGGTCTGGACACGAAGTCCAAGCCGGTGATGGGTGAATCCGGTAGCCTCTTGTGCAGGCGATTGCAGAGGGCGCCCGTGCCCGCACCGATTTCCACGATGCCCGACCGGCTCTCCGGACGGGATTCGAGTTGGGCTGTGATCCAACGCGAGTTTCCGAGAAAGGCGTCGATCACGCGCAAGTCCTGCCGACTGCGGATCGCGCGCGGATCGTCCGGATCAAGGTGGTCTAAAATTTCGGGATTGATGACACGTTCTGACGCACGCATGGATTGCAATGGGACTATATACCCGCTACTTGAGAGAGTTCCACCATGAGTTCTGTGATTTATCTCGACAACAATGCCACCACGCAAATCGACCCCGAGGTTCTTGAGGCGATGATGCCTTGGTTGCGGGGCGGCTATGGGAATCCTTCCAGTGCCTACGCCCTAGGACGTGACGCGGCGAAGGCGCTCGACCGGGCACGCGCGGGAGTGGCTGCCTTGGCCGGATGCCATGTGGACGAATTTCTTTTCACAAGCTGCGGGACGGAATCCATCAACACCGCGATTCAGTCCGCATTGGCATTGGATCCCGACAAGCGTCACATCGTTACCAGCGCAGTCGAGCATAGTGCCACCATCAAGCTTTGCGAGCATCTTGCCCGGCGAGGATACGAGATCACCTGGCTTCCGGTGGATCGATCGGGACATCTGGATTTGGCGCGGTTGGAGGCCTCGATCCGCCCGGATACGGCCATTGTTTCGCTGCTTTGGGCGAACAATGAAACCGGCGTGCTTTTTCCTGTGCAGGACATCGCAGCCATCGCACAAAAGAAAAAATGCCTCTTGCACATCGATGCCGTTCAAGCTTTTGGAAAACTCCCTTTGGTCCTGGAGGGGGCAGGCGTCCACTTTATGAGTTTTTCCGGTCACAAAATCTACGCTCCCAAGGGTGTCGGTGGGCTTTATGTGAACCGCCGCGTGAAGTTCACGCCGCTCTTGCGAGGCAGTCAGGAAAATGGTCGGCGGGGAGGAACGCAGAATGTTGCCTCGATTGTCGGATTTGGAAAAGCCGCCGAGATCGCGCTTCAGCACCTCGGGACGGATTCGATCAAGTCGCTTCGCGATGCGTTGGAGTCGCAGCTCGAGGCGGCGATTCCCGGTGTCACAGTGAACGGCGACCGTGAAAACCGCTTGCCGAATACCACAAACATTTCCTTCGAGGGGGTCGAGAGTGAGGGAGCGCTGATCCTGCTGGACGAAAAAGGCGTGAGTTGCTCTGCCGGGTCGGCTTGCAGTTCGGGATCGGTAAACCCGTCCCACGTTTTGAAGGCGATGGGGCTGACGAACGAGCAAGCCCGCGCGAGTTTGCGCTTCTCGATCGGACGATTCACCACGGCAGAAGATATCCAAAAGGCGGGACAAATCATCCCCGCTGCGATTGCGAAGCTTCGCGAGCTTTCCCCGATGGGCAGTCCTGTATTGGCCGCCTGATATCACCTTGCCCGATTTATTTTAGAAAAAAGTCATGCTCGAAAAACATCTTATCCAGATCGTCCAGGAACTCCAATTGCAGCCCCGACAAGTCGCGGCAACGGCGGTTTTGCTCGAGGAGGGTGCAACCGTTCCCTTCATTGCCCGTTACCGAAAGGAACGCACGGGAGGCCTCGACGAGGTGCAGATCGCCAGCGTGCGCGACCGCATTCAAGAGTTGGAGGAACTCGACAAGCGCCGCGAGTCGATCCTTGGTTCTCTGACCGAACGCAAACTTCTCACCGAGGAACTCAAGGTTCGCATCGAGGCGGCCACGACCCTTGCAACGCTGGAGGATCTCTATCTGCCGTTCCGTCCGAAAAAACGCACCCGCGCCACCATCGCCAAGGAGCGAGGATTGGAGCCGCTTGCGGAAATCCTCTTTGCCCAAGCTCTCGACACCGATCCCGATAAAGAGGCCGCTGCTTTTGTCTCTGCTGAAAAAGAGGTGCCGGACGTCGCTGCGGCTCTCGCCGGAGCGAGGGACATCATCGCCGAGATCATCAATGATTCCGCCGAGGCCCGCGCTGCGCTGCGTTCGCTTTATCTCAATAAAGGCGTTTTGAAATCCAAGGTCGTCTTTGAAAAAGAAGCCGAGGCCGCCAAATTCAAGGACTACTTCGACTGGAGCGAGCCTGTAGCGGACTGTCCCTCCCACCGCTTTTTGGCGATCCGCCGGGGGGAAGCCGAAGGTCTTCTTTTTTCTCGCATCACGCCACCCGAGGAGGAACCGCTTGCGACATTGGATCACCTTTTTGTGAAGGGTTCCTATCCCGCCGCCGCGCAGGTCCGCCTTGCCGCGCACGATTGTTTCAAGCGCCTTCTGGGTTTCGCCATGGAGGGGGAGGCGCGACTGTTTTACAAAAAGAAAGCCGACGAGGAAGCGATCCGGGTTTTCGCGGACAACCTTCGCGAGTTGCTTTTGGCTTCTCCACTCGGCCAGAAAAGCGTGCTCGCGCTCGATCCCGGGTTTCGCACCGGATGCAAACTGGTCGCCCTCGATGCTCAAGGCAAGCTCCTCATGCACGAGGTCGTCTATCCCGAGAAAAGCGCCCGCGAGCGAGCCGAGGCGGCCGAGGTCATCAAGTCGGTGGTCAGTCGTTGCAAGATCGAGGCCATCGCTATCGGCAATGGCACCGCTTCGCGGGAAACCGAGACGTTTGTGCGCGCACTGGGTCTGCCTCCCTCCGTGATGATCGTTGTGGTGAACGAGTCGGGAGCTTCGATCTACTCCGCATCGGATGTCGCCCGCGAGGAGTTTCCCGATCTCGATCTCACCGTCCGCGGATCTATTTCCATTGGCCGTCGTCTCATGGATCCTCTGGCCGAGTTGGTCAAAATCGACCCCAAATCCATCGGTGTGGGGCAATACCAACACGATGTGGATCAGGCCGCGCTCAAGCGCTCGCTTGACGATACCGTCATCTCCTGTGTGAACCACGTGGGCGTGGAGCTTAATACCGCCAGCACCAACCTGCTTGCTTACGTTTCCGGACTGAATTCGCGCACAGCACTCAATATCGTCCAGCACCGCAACCAGAATGGCCCCTTCAAATCCCGCGAAGAATTGCTTAAGGTTTCCGGGCTCGGACCCAAGGCCTTCGAGCAGGCTGCCGGCTTTCTGCGCATCCGCAATGGACTCCATCCCCTTGACGCCAGCGCAGTCCATCCGGAACGCTATCCGATTGTCGATCGCATGGCGCAGGATCTCGGTTGTTCCGTGCCGGAGCTTTTGCAAAATCCCGCCCGCCGCGCCGCGATTAAACTCGAAAAATATGTCACTCCCGAAGTCGGGCTCCCCACACTTCAGGATATCGTCAACGAGATCGCCAAGCCCGGACGCGACCCTCGCAAGCAATTTGAGGCGTTTGCCTTCTCCGACGAGGCGGTCAAAATCGAGGACCTCAAGCCCGGAATGAAACTGCCCGGCATTGTCACGAACGTGGCCGCATTCGGCGCCTTCATCGATGTGGGTGTTCATCAAGACGGACTCGCCCACATCAGCCAGCTCAGTGACCAATTCGTAAAAAACCCCTCCGATGTCGTGAAGGTCGGTCAGAAAGTGATGGCGACCGTTCTTGAACTCGACCTTGCTCGCAAGCGCATCAGTCTGTCCCTGAAAACCAACCCCGAAATCGGTGCCGCCCCTCGCGGACGCGAGAACGGTCCCGGCGGCAGTGGTGGAAAAAATTTCTCAAACGCCCGCCCACAACAGAAGTCGGCCCCTCAAGTCGATTGGTTCACGGCAGCAATGAATCGCAAAAATTGATTCGGACCGAACCGCGGATTGGTGTCGAGTTAGTGTGTATGCGGCACGTGAAAAAAGGAGGGATTTTTAATCCGTTTTCCATTGGCTCGCGTATTAAGTAGGAACCAAAGCTTGTAGATGTGTTTGAATCATCCGCAAGCAAGATGAAGAACATGGTGCCGATCCTGATTTTACTTTTTCTAAGCTATTCGATGGCTGCCCAAGAGCCCTTGCGGTTGACTGCGGAATCGTCTGTCGCTTTTGCAATAAAGCGAAACAAGGAACTCCTCGCTGCCCGGTTTCTGGTTCAAGAGGCGGAAGGTCGCGCGCATGGAACGGGTAGGCTCCCCAATCCGGAGTTGGAGACAGAGGCGGCGGTGGGACGGGATTTTGAAGGGCGTGTGATGGCGGGAGTCTTGCAACGTTTTCCCCTGACAGGTCGGCTTCGTTTCGAGCGGGAGTTGTCGGATTTGGATGTGCGAATTGCCAGGCTGGAAGTCAGCGAAAAAGAATGGCAACTGGGAGTCGCCACGCGCAAGGCGTTCTATGAATTGGTGGCGGCGCGGGAGGCTGTCGCCGTGTGTGTTAGCCAAGCGGATTTGGCAGTGGCTTTCACGAAATCGCTCGCGGAGGGAGTCGATGCGGGCTTCCGATCCAAACTGGATTTGCAGGAGGCGAAGCTATCGGAATCCACTCTCCGTGCAAAAGTGGAGTCGCTTCGCGTGCTCGAAATGGAGGCATCCGCTCGACTAGGCGAATGCCTCGGACTCGCGGCCGAATCGGTATTTGTTGTCAATGAGAGCCTCACTCTGCCCGGTTCTATCCCCGAGGCGAGACCTGCGGGGAAGCGGGCGGATTTGGAACTGGCGGAACTTCTTCTTCGCTCCGGCGAAACCAGCGTCTCGCTTTCCCAAGCCACACGCTGGGAGGATGTCGGGGTGGGACTTTTCGTTGAAGGGGAAAGATTTCGCGACGATCCCACTGGCATTGAGCCTGAAGCCCTCGCCGGTGTGAAATTTCAAATTCCCCTGCCGCTTTGGCAAAACGGGTCTGGCAAGGTGGCGGAAAAAATCGCGTCGCGCCAGCGCTTGAATGCGCAGTGCGAGTCGTTGCGTTTCCATGTGCGGAACCAAGTTCTTCTCAATCATCGTATCTTGGCCCTCCGATTCCGCTCGGCGGAGCAATTCGGGAGCAATGTGCTTTCCGCCGCAAGGGACCATATTCGCGAGAGCGAGACGGCCTACGCCCGAGGAGAGGTCGATATCCAATCCGTTTTTCGGGCTCGTGAGCGTCTCGGAGAAATCGAGTTCGCCGACATCGAGGCCCGCAAAGCCTATTTCCTCGCCTACGCCGAGTGGATGGGCGTACTAGGGCGCTCCAATTTATGAAGCCGTTTTATCTCATTTCCGCTCTCGTGATTCTTGCCATTTGGTCGATCCCGTCGGCCCAGGGGTCACGTCCGAACCATACCGTGATCCTTGATGAAACCGGCGTGAAAAACCTGCGTATTGAAACCCAACTCGTCGAGGAGACGACCTTCGAGGAGAGTATTTTTGCGTTGGGAGAGATAGCCGTTTATCCCGGGCGGCGGGCTGTGATCAGTAGTCGCATACCTGGACGAGCCTTGGAGGTGCCGATGAAAAACGACCACTCCATTGAGAAGGGGGAGACGGCCGTGCTGGTCGAAAGCAGGCAGCCGGGAAATCCCCCGCCCACCATCGCGCTTCAGTCCCCAATCTCGGGTCTTGTAAACAATGTCCAGATTGCTACCGGTGAGCCAATCGATCCCGACAAAGTTCTGGCTGAAGTTTTGGACCTGGCGGAAGTCTATGCCATCGCCCGTGTTCCTCAGCACTTGGCTGGGCAGTTGAAGCGGGGACAAACCGCGCGGATTTCCGTTCCGGCCGTCCCGGGAAGAACTTTTGATGCCGATCTTGAGCATCTCGGCGCCGTTGCCGATGCCCAGAGTGATACCGTTGAGGCGGCCTTCCACGTTAATAATCCCGGGTTGGCCCTGCGCCCCGGAATGCGTGCCGAGTTTTCGATTGTGATTGGAAAAAAAGTCGGCGTTTTTTCGATTCCCCGCTCGGCATTGCAGGGTGACGCTTCGAATCGCTTCGTTTATGTGAAAGACTTTGAAATCCCGAATGCCTTCGTGAAAACCCCGGTCACTGTGGGCAGTCTGAATGACCGGAGTGCGGAGATCGTCACAGGGCTCTTGCCTGCCGACGAGGTGGTAACGCACGGTGGCTACTCGCTTGCATTTGCGGGAGGGGGGACTTTGTCACTCAAGGAGGCGCTCGATGCCGCGCACGGACATGAGCACGCGGAAGATGGTTCCGAACTCACCCAGCAAAGCAAGAAGCCATCGGCCTCCTCTGTCATCGAGGGGGGCGCGCAAAGCCGCTTTTGGATGGGCGTAAGTGCCATTTTGTTTGTGCTTCTTTTGATCGTTGCCGCCCGCAGGAAGTCGAGCCATGTTGAATAGACTCATCGAGTGGTCGTTGGCCCACCGTGGCTTTGTGATCGTAAGTTCCGCACTCATACTGGTGCTCGGGATCCTTACCGCTTTCCGACTGCCCGTGGAGGTGCTTCCCGACCTCACCCGGCCAACGGTGATCATCCTCACCGAGGCGCCGGGACTGGCTCCCGAGGAAGTGGAAAACCGCATCACACAACCCATCGAGACCGCCCTCATGGGAATCGCCGGGCTGACCCGATTAAGATCCAACTCCGATGTCTCACTTTCACTTGTGTATGCCGAATTCGAGTGGAACTCCGATTTGCAAAAAAACAGGCTGCTCGTTCAAGAGCGTCTGCAGGCGGTTCGCGAGCAATTGCCCGTGGGAATCCAGCCATTTTTAACGCCCCCAGCTTCTCTTATGGGTGAAATCCTGCTCGTTGGGGTGCGCTCAACCATACCCAAGGGAGAGCATGGCTATCTGGCCCCGAGCGAGGTTCGTTCGCTGGCGGATTGGGTGATCAAACGCCGCCTCCAAAGCATTTCCGGCATCGCCGAGGTTCTTAATATGGGAGGTGGCATTCGGCAGGTGGAGATCCAACCAGATCCCTTCCGCATGCAGGCCTACGGGGTCACGCTGGAGGAACTCGAGTCCGCCGCCGCGAATGCTGCCAACTCCAGCACTGGTGGATTTCTGAGCACCGGTGCAACGGAAATCATGATTCGGAATCTGGCGATGACAACCGATCTGGAAGCGATCGGGCGCACGGCAATCAAGCGCACGGGCGAGCGACCGATCCTGATTTCCGACGTGGCGGAGGTGGCTTGGGGCATCGAGCCGATGCGCGGTGATGCCACCATCAGCCAAGCTCCTGAAAAAACGCCAACCTACGGCGTGATCATGTCCGTCACAAAGGCTCAAGGATTTGACACCCGTCAACTCACTGAAAAGGTCAAAGTGGCCCTCGCGGAGCTTCAGTCCGGGCTTCCCAAGGGCATCGAAACCATTGTTCTTTTTCAGCAAAAAGATTTCATCGATAATGCGATCGGCAATCTCAAAAAGGCCATCGCCGAAGCGGCCATCATGGTGGCCTTGGTGTTGGTTTTGTTTCTCCTGAATTTCCGAACCACATTCATCACTCTCACCGCCATTCCGATGAGTTTCGGGATGACGATGCTGATATTCCAGTGGTTTGGTATATCGGTGAATTCCATGACCCTTGGCGGATTGGCGGTCGCTATTGGAATGGTCGTGGATGACGCCATTGTGGATGTGGAAAATGTGTATCGCCGCCTCCGCGAAAATGCCGCTCTGCCAGTTCCACAGCCACGCCTTTCCGTAATCGCGGGAGCCTCCCGCGAGGTTCGGAGTTCGATTTTCTATGCGACGACCCTCATCGTTCTGGTCTTTGTGCCATTGCTCGGACTGTCAGGTGTGGAGGGGAAATTATTCACACCGATTGCCATAGCGACCATCGTGAGCATGTTGGCCTCGTTCATGGTATCGCTCACGCTGATTCCGGTGCTTTGTTCCTTTCTCCTGAATCCCAAGCGGGCTTTTGTGCACGGGGATGCCTGGTTGGTGCGGGTTTTGAAGCGCGCACTGAGCCGAACTTTGCTGCGACTCGGGTTGGAGTATCCCTGGCCCGTTTTGGCCGTGCTTGGTTTGGCGGTCGCAGCGGCGTTCTCGCTCTATCCGAAAATGGGGAAGGATTTTCTTCCTCCCTTTAAAGAGGAGACTGCCCTTATTGCAGCCACATCCGCCCCGGGGACATCGCTTGAGGAAATGAACCGTATTTCGGACGTCATCGAAGAGAGGATTCTTTCTGTGCCGGAGGTTCAGAAAGTCGGGCGTCGTCTTGGTCGGGCGGAACGCGGTGACCATGTGGTGCCCGTTTCCACGGCGGAATTCGATGTCGATTTCCGCAGGTGCGAGCGGGGAGACAAGGCGCGCTCGCGACAAGAAATCCTAGATGAAATCCGGACGAGGGTGAAAGCGGTTCCCGGGGTGTTTGCCGTTGTGGGAGGTCCGCTGGCCGACCGCATCGGGCATATGATGAGTGGTGTCTCCGCTCCGGTTGCGATCAAGGTATTCGGCCCCGATCTTGAGACGCTTCGTGAGATTGGCGTTCAGATCCAAACCATCGCCAAGACAATCCCTGGCTTCGAGGACGCCAAACTCGATCAACAATCCCTGATTTCCCAACTCCGCATCGAACCCGACCGCACGCGTTGTGCCAGCTACGGGATCGCTCCCGGCAATCTCAATAACCGACTCAGCACCCTTATCGGGGGCAAGGAAATCGGGGAGTTGCGGGAGGATCAGCGCGCCATCAACTTGGTGCTCCGCCTTCCTCTGTCTTGGCGGGATTCGCCCGAGAGGATCGCTCAACTTCCCATCCAAGCCGACAGTGGACGGTATTTTCCGCTCATCGCAGTGGCTGATGTGCGCGAGGCTAAAGGTCCGAATGTGATATTTCGTGAAAACGGACAGCGTCGTTTCACTATCGCCATCAAGCCAAGCGTGCGCGATGTTGGCACACTTGTGAATCAGCTCCAAAGCGAGGTTGCCTCGAAGGTGGTTCTTCCTCAAGGCTACTTCATCACATATGAAGGGGAGTTCCAGGCCCAGCGCGATGCCACATGGCGCATCGCTTTTATGAGCCTTGGGGTCTTTCTTTTGGTCATTTTACTTCTTTGCGGGTATTTTCAAAGTCTTTCGCTCGCGCTCCAAGTGTTGATAAACATACCGCTGGCCCTCCTCGGCGGCCTTGTGCTCACTTGGTTGCTCATTGACAACATCAGCATTGCCACGCTGGTCGGGTTCATCGCTGTCGGAGGCATAGCCGCCCGCAATGGAATCATGATGCTATCGCACTACCTTCATCTCATGAAGCAGGAAGGCGAGGGTTTTACCCGTCGAATGGTCGAGCGAGGCACGCTCGAAAGGATGGTGCCTGTGCTCATGACCGCTCTTTCTGCCAGCATCGCTCTCATTCCGTTCGTGCTCGCGGCAAACGAACCGGGAAAAGAAATCCTGCACCCCGTTGCCGTTGTCATTGTCGGAGGACTCCTCTCCTCGACCCTCCTTGATTTTCTGATCACACCATTGATTTTTTTCCATTTCGCCCGATCGGCTGCTCAACGAGCCGTCGATCGCAATGCCGCCGCTTCTCACTAAACTATGAAAACCACACGTATACTGCCACTCGCCATCGCCATCCTGTCCTCGCTTGCTCTGCAAGCGGGCGACAATCACACCCACGAAAAGAAAGTCCCCGGACCCAATGGCGGCCGCATTCTGAGATCCATCGAGCCGCACGCGGAATTTTTTGTCACAGCGGATCGAAAAGTTCAGCTCACCTTTGTTGACGATGAGGGCAAAGCCATCGCGCCCGCCGGCCAGATCGTCATCGTCACAACCGGCGAGCGATCGGCCCCGGTCAAGATGACCTTTGCAAACAATGACAACGTCCTTGTTTCCGATCAAAGCGTCCCCTTGGGCAACAATTTTCCGGTCGTCGTTCAAGTCAAGACCGGCCCGGATTCGAAACCCCTTGTCGAAAAGTTCACCCTCAATTTGTCGAAATGCTCGGTATGCAATTTGTCGGAGTATGCCTGCATCTGCGAACACGCTCACTGAAGTCCATCGATCGGAAAGAGGGGATTTCCACCCGCTTTTGCATCAAGCTGGGTGTGTAAATAAGCCCGAATCCAGTTTTTGAAGAAGTTTTAGAGCATTTTAAATAATAATG
>JALQZP010000059.1 GCA_023258235.1 Terrimicrobiaceae bacterium
GAGGAAGTGCTCCAGCCTGGCTCGTTGGTTTTCCGCCCGACTTCTGGCCCAGTGGATTTGCGGGACATGTCGCAGTGGTGGGTTTGGACAACCGGTGCCTCTTGGAAGCATCCGGAAGGGCAGGGAAGTTCGATCCAAGGTCGCGAGACCCATCCCGTCGTTCAAATCGCATGGGAAGATGCACGAGCCTACGCGAAATGGGCTGGGAAACGCCTGCCAACCGAGGCGGAGTGGGAGTTTGCGGCCCGAGGCGGTCACGAGGGTTGGCGCTATGCCTGGGGCGACTCGGAGAAACCGGATGGCAAGATCATGCTCAACCGCTGGACGGGCGATTTTCCCTATCGAAATGACGCGGTGGATGGATTTCGGGGCACCTCACCGGTGGGTTCGTTTCCACCGAATGATTATGGTCTCCAAGACATGGGAGGCAATGTTTGGAACTGGTGCTCGGATCTCTACCGCGCCGATACTTTCGCCGCGAGAGCCGACGAGAATGCGGTTTGTTGTGATCCCAAGGGACCTTCGAGTCCGGTTGGCGAGAAGCCCATGCCTGGCGATCCCTCGCCGCCGACCGTGCCCGGAGCCGAGCGCCGCGTGATGAAGGGTGGTTCGTTTTTGTGCAACCCCTCGTATTGCGAGAGTTACCGGCCTTCGGCCCGTCGCGGAACCTCGCCCGACACGGGGAGTAGCCATGTCGGCTTCCGTTGCGCGATGGATGTGCCCACCCTTCCGGAACGGAACTGATTGAGGAATCTTGGCAGCCGATGAGTCGCCCCCCCCTTCTGATCCTGCTCTTGTTCCAGATTCTCGCGCTTCAGGTGTTCGGAAGCGGGGACACCGAGGAGCGTGGCGCCTTGATCGCCGCCGATGCTCTTCGCTGGATTAATCGACACCATCAGGGAGAACAGCAGCGAGGGGGCTATATCATGCCGCATCTCTTTCATCCTTAACAACGAAAGTTGGTTGGGATTTATAAATCTGATGGGGGGCCGTAAAGGGAATTAATGATGCCGAAGGCCATCATACCGCCTGAAATCACAACACAGGTTGCAACTGTTCTCCAAAGGGCATCCGTTTTGGTAAAGTCCCAAATTGCCAAAATGCAGGATACTACACAAATAATGATGCAAATCGTTAAAACGGCGAATGAAATTGTGCGAACGAGGTGAGGATTTATGAAACCGCGCTTTGGTTTGTTCAATGCTGGTGGTAGCGGGGGTGTGTCCATAATTTTGTATGGGTCTTTCCTGAATTTCGAGTCGGAATGAGTCTTGAGAAGAAGCAACCTCCTGTCAAGTAGCGCTCACTAGAGCCCGGGGCCAAATGGCTTTATCGTCTTGCGATCACGGATGCTGCCTGTGGCAAGAGATCCATGCCAGTGGAGCGAAGCGAATCCAAATGTGGACGTTGCGGATTGATATTCGTTGGGTAGAATTGTTCGCGTTTTTTTTGTTAGAAGAAGTCCGAAAATCCAGTGATTGCGCGATTCCTGGGAGGTTTGATGCCAAAAGCAAGCTGCTTTTGGTATGAACCGGCGTCCACCACTGTCGCATGACCTTCTATCAAAGGTGGAGGCACAGGCCGGAATCCCTGCACTTCTGCAAGTGAGCATGAGGGTCTATAAGGCGGTGCCCATCGCGCGTCCCGCAATCCAACCTGTGGTCCAAGCATTTTGGAAATTGTATCCGCCGGTGATGCCGTCGATGTCTAGGGCTTCACCGGCGAAATAGAGGCCTGGAACGAGGCGGCTTTCCATGGTTTTAAAATCCACTTCAGGAAGGGGAATGCCTCCACAGGTGACGAACTCCTCCTTGTTCATGCTTTTTCCGGTTACAGAGACTTTGGTGCATGAAAGGGATTGGACCAACGCCTGAGCGGCGGGGCGAGAGAGCTTTGCCCATTGGGTCTGATCGCTGATGCCGGCTTGACGGACGAGTTGTTCCCAGAGTCTTGCGGGAAGGGGATTCCAACGAGATCGGAAAAGAGTTTGAGCTCCGCTGGTCTCGCGGCGGGATTGCATTTCCGACAAAAGCGCCTCCGGTGTTGATTTCGGAACCCAGTTGATCTGGAGATCAAAGCGGTAGTTTTTATCGTGAAGCTTCCTGGCACCCCATGCGGAAAGGCGCAGGATGGCTGGGCCACTCAGACCGGCGTGAGTGCAAAGGACGGGGCCGGTCTCTTTTAAATGTGTGCCGGGAACGCTGACCTCAACAGGGTCGAGGGAGACGCCCGCGAGTTCGCGTATCCAAGGTGAATGCACATGAAAGGTGAAAAGAGATGGAACAGGGGGAGATAGTGTGTGACCGAGTTGCGCGGCGGGGTGGGATTCTGTCTTGCATCCCCCGCCTGCCCAAAGAAGCCGGTCACACTCGAGGGTGGTGCCATTGGTGAGCGTGAGGACGAAGCCTCCTTCATCGCGGAGTTGGGCTGATTTTAAGCCTGTTTCGGTAAGAATCCGAACGCGGTTCTTCCTTGCGGCGGACACAAGGCAGTCGATGATGGTTTGCGAGGAGTCGGTCACGGGAAACATGCGACCATCGTGCTCGGTCTTGAGTTTGACCCCCCGTGACTCAAACCACTCAATGGTATCGGTTGGCCCGAATCGGGTGAGGGGGCCGATGAGGGTGCGTCCGCCTCGCGGATAGCGTTTCGAAAGCTCCCGGGCATCGAAGCAGGCCTGGGTCACATTGCAACGCCCGCCGCCCGAAATGCGAACCTTCGCAAGCACGTGCGCGCTTTTTTCCAGCAGCGTCACGGTCGCCTTCGGATTGGACTCGGCGGCTGTAATCGCCCCAAAGAATCCCGCCGCGCCTCCACCGACAACGACGATCCGGGTTCCACCCAAGGGGTGGGGGGCATCGTGCGTTGAATCCGTATCTGGTCGCTCACTCATTCGCACGAGCATAACATTCCCAAGAGGAAGTTGGAATACGGCAATGGGCGGTTTTCATTTGCTTCAAGAGCTTGCGCCGACGATAACTGCCGGCACCATGAGCCAGTTTATCGATCTTTTTCTTCACACCGAGAAGCATCTTGCTGAATTTATCGCGAGTTACGGGGTTTGGATTTATGCCCTGCTTTTTGCCATTGTTTTCTGTGAAACGGGGTTGGTTGTGACGCCATTTCTTCCGGGCGATTCCCTTCTTTTTGCCGTAGGGGCATTGGCCTCGCAAGGCAGCATGGATTTAAAAATCCTTCTCGTTCTTCTTTTGGTTGCGGCCATTCTGGGAGACACGCTCAACTATGCTATTGGAAAGTGGATCGGGCCGCGTGTGTTTCACTTCGAGTCCAGCCGGTTTTTCAATAAGTCCCACCTGATGAAGGCTCATGCTTTTTATGAGAAATATGGTGGGCGTGCGATCATTCTGGCGCGGTTCGTGCCGATCGTTCGCACCTTTGCTCCCTTTGTGGCGGGAGTTGGGGCCATGAATTATACCAAATTCGTCATCTATAATATCACCGGCGCTATTTTGTGGGTTGGTCTCTTTTTGGTTGGCGGCTTTTTCTTCGGAGGACTTCCGATTGTTCAGAAAAATATGAAGTTGGTGATTCTCGGGATCATAGTGGTGTCCGTCCTCCCGATTGTGTGGGAAGTCGTAAAAGCTTGGCTGGAAAAGCGCCGCGAGGCATCGCGATAAGGTGTGGTGGTAACCTGTCGAGTCCCTACACTTGCAACAGGATTCGCATTTGGGGCATGATTGCGGGTATGGATTACCTTGAACGTGCGCGACGGGTTTTTGAGATCGAGTTGGCCGAGGCTTCGGCCACGGCTGCGCGTTTGGATTCGCAATTCATTGTTGCGGTTGATTTGATCCGTGATGCCCTTGAGCGTCGTAACAAAGTGGTGGTTCTTGGCGTGGGCAAATCCGGGAATGTTGGTGAAAAAATTGCAGCGACTCTCACCAGCACGGGATCCACGGCGGTCGTTCTGAATTCCCTCAATGCCCTCCATGGCGACCTTGGAATCGTGGCCGATGGCGATGTCGTTCTGGCTTTGAGTTACAGCGGGGAAACGCAGGAACTGCTTTCCGTTTTGCCTGCTCTGGTTCGTTTGGGATTGCCGATCATTGCGATCACCGGGGATAAAAATTCCACATTGGCCAAGGCCGCAAGCGCCGTGCTGGATGTGTCCGTATCGCAAGAGGCCTGTCCCCTGAATCTCGCGCCGACTTCCAGCACGACCTCGATGCTCATCCTCGGCGATGCTCTTGCCATGGTGCTGCTGGAGAGTCGCGGATTTCGCAAAGAGGACTTTGCCAAATACCATCCGGGGGGCAGCCTTGGGCGATCCTTGCTGCTGCGAGTGAATCAAATCATGCGCAAGATCGATGAGCTGGCCCTTATTTCGCCGGCGGCACCGGTCGTTGAGGCCATTCAGGCGATGACGAAGCATCGCACTGGTGCGGCTGTGGTCGTGAATGAAGACGAGACAATGGCTGGCATCTTCACGCACGGAGACTTTGCCCGCCATTTTCCGGGGAATCCGGGAATCGGTTCCCTGCCTGTGGGGGACTTCATGACTCGCAATCCCATCACGATTACTGGGGATCGCCTTGCAGCAGAAGTTCTTCAAGTGCTCGAGCACCATCGCATCGATGATCTGGTTGTTCTCGATGAAAAGCGCAGGCCGGTGGGTATAGTGGATTCCCAGGATCTCAGCCGCTTGAAAGTTCTTTGATCCTCGCTTTTCACAAACCCTGCGGGGTGCTCTCGCAGTTCACCCCAGATGGGAGCCCGAATCGATCACTGGGAGAATTCGGATTTCCTTCTTCGGTTTATCCCATTGGTCGATTGGATGCCGACTCGGAGGGGCTGCTTCTGCTCTCCGACGAACCGCAATGGAACGTCCGACTGCTTGCTCCGGGGCGTCATGTCACAAAAACCTACTGGGCCCTTGTCGAGCGATCGCCCTCGCGAGAAGCGCTTGCCCGCCTCGAAGCCGGGATCCCTCTCGACGGAAAACTCACTCTTCCCGCGCAAGCCCGCACTCTCCATCCTCAACCGACGGTTCCGCCGCGTGATCCTCCTGTCCGAATCAGAAAAACTGTTTCCGATTTTTGGATCGAACTTCAAATTCACGAAGGGCGCAATCGTCAGGTGCGAAGAATGACGGCAGCCGTCGGCCATCCCACGATACGACTTTTGCGGGTGGCGATCGGGGGATTGGGCTTGGGCGATCTGGCCTCTGGATGCTGGAGGGAAGTCACCGCTGATGAGCGTTTGAAGCTTGAGGGAGTGTAGGTTTTTCCGATTTTCCCCGTTTGCAGTATCAGACTAACGGTTTATTTTTTGGACTATGACAGTCGCTAATCAGATCACCATTGCGCGGATCTTGCTGATACCGATTTTTGTCCTTTTTAGTATTTATTACGGCCAAAGCGTGGAGGCAGGAAGTCCGTTGGAGTGGCAACGTCTTGTTGCGATCGGAGTATTTATTCTCGCTGCCGGCACGGATGGAATCGATGGCTACGTGGCCAGGCGGTGGAACCAGCGCAGCAGGCTCGGGGCTTTATTGGATCCTATCGCCGACAAGGGATTGCTTCTAACCGCCATCATTACTCTGAGTCTGACTCATTGGACGCATTCGTTCCCGATGTGGTTCGCCGTACTGGTGATCGCCCGTGATGCCCTGATCTTGCTCGGTTGCGGGATCCTTTATTTTTTCCACCAAAACTTGGAAGTCCGCCCTTCTTGGAGCGGAAAAGCGGCCACGGCATTTCAAATGGTGGCCCTTGCTTGGATCATGCTACAGTTGCCGCATTATCTGGCATCCGTTTACGTTGCTGGTATCTTCACATTGATCAGCGGGGCGGAATATTTGATCCGGGGGATCAGTCAGCTCAGGCACAACGAAAAAACACATTAAGAAATCCCATGCGAAACGTCGCCATCATAGGTCGTCCCAATGTCGGAAAATCGGCCCTCTTCAACCGCCTGGCCGGCCGTATGATTTCGATCGTTCACGATCAGGCCGGAGTGACGCGCGATCGTATCGCCTCGGTTTGCAAGTTGGGGTCAGCCCCTTTTGAGATCGTCGATACGGGCGGTATCGGATCCGAGCCGGACCCCGACTTTGCCGAAAGCACACGCGAGGGGGCCTTCATTGCGATGGAGTCCGCCGACGTCATTCTTTTTGTCACGGACTCGATCGATGGCGTCACGCCACTCGATGCCGAAGTCGCCTCCATGGTTCGCGGGACGGCCCGACCGCTCATCCTCGTCGTCAATAAAGTGGATACCGAGCGGCATGAGTCACGGGCTTTTGAGTTTTCCCGATTGGGTTTCAAGCACACATGTACGGTCAGTGCGGCACACGGACGCGGTATCGGCGATCTCGTCGAGGAGATCGAATCCTTGCTTCCCGAAGCCGAAACAGCCGAAGAGTCCGCTCCCGTCCGTCTTCCCAAGTTGGCCCTCGTTGGACGACCGAATGTGGGCAAATCCTCGTTGGTGAATGCGATTCTCAACGACAACCGCACTACGGTGAGCGAGATTGCCGGGACGACACGAGATACGATCGACGTTGAGGCCGAGCGGGACGGTAATCGCTACATCCTTTGCGACACAGCCGGTATCCGCCATCGTTCAAGACATAATTCCTCCGTTGAGGTCTTCAGCGTGATGCGCTCCGAAAAAACGATTCGTCGGGTGGATCTCAATATTCTCGTGATCGATGCGACGATGGGCGTGACGATGCAGGATAAGAAGATCGCCGGTCTCATTCAGCAGGCCAAGAAGCCAGCCATTATTGCGCTGAACAAGTGGGATCTCATTCAAAAGCAGGGTGGCGATGAAAATGAACTTCTTCGCGAGCACATCGAGCGCATTCGACGCGAATTGTTTTTTCTCGATTATGCGCCGGTGGTGGTTCTTTCCGCCCTCACGGGTGAAAATATCCGCCGTCTTTTCACCATGGTTGAAAAGGTTCGCCAGCATTCCACGCGCCGGGCGGGAACGGGTGAGTTGAATCGCGTGCTCCGGGCCGCGATGGAACGGCAGTCGCCGTCGGTGAAATCCAATCGCCGCTTCAAACTTCTCTACGCCACTCAAGCCAACGAAAAAAGTGAATCCCCGATTTCTTCTCCGCTGTTCATCCTTTTTGTAAACGATCCAAGTTTGCTCATGGAGAGTTACGTCAACTACCTCTGCGCCCGCATTCGCGAAAAGTGGGAATTTCCGGGATTGCCCATCCTGCTCCGTCTTCGTGGGCGCGAGGGGGCCACAGCCAATCTGATGGAGGGATAAAACTTACCCGGCCTTTGAGTATGAATGTCATTCGCATCGGCATTACGCGGGGTGATCCCGCTGGGATTGGACCCGAGATTATTGAGTCCGCCCTTCGGGATTTGGTGTTGCCCGATGACTGCCTCCTCGAAGTGGTGGGTGAAACATCCGGTCATGCTCCCGGTCATCCCACCGAGGCGTCCGCTCGATCCGCGCTTGATGCAATGGAATTCGCCGCCGCGAAGCTGCTGTCCGGTGAATGGAATGCCATCGTCACCGGTCCTGTCTGCAAGCACGCGCTGCATCAAATCGGTTATCGTTTTCCCGGCCAAACGGAATTCTTTGCCGCGAAAGCCGGGATCGAGAATTTCGCCATGTGCCTCACCGGTGGTGCTCTCACTGTGGCGTTGGTCACCGCTCACATCCCGCTCAGTCGAGTCGCTGGAAGTTTGACTGGCGATGAAATCGTGCGTGTTGGGGGATTGCTGCGTGATTTTCTCATGATGCGTGGCATTGAAAGTCCCCGTATCGCTGTGGCTGGTGTGAATCCCCATGCCGGAGAAAACGGGGATCTCGGTGCTGAGGAAATTGAGATCATTGCGCCAGCGGTGGCGCGATTGAGTGAAAGGGGTGAGTTTTTTGGGCCTTTCGCGCCTGATACCGTGTTTCATCGTGCTGTTTCAGGGGAATTCGACGGTGTGCTTTGCATGTATCACGATCAAGGCCTGATTCCCCTGAAGTTGTTGGCATTTCACGAGGGGATCAATGTCACTCTGGGGTTGCCATTTATCCGCACGAGCCCAGACCACGGCACCGCTTTTGATATTGCGGGGAAGGGACTGGCGCGAGCCGACAGCATGAAATCCGCCCTTCGACTCGCTGTTGATCTGGCGTTGAAACGGAGTTGGAATCCGGCTGTGCCGCCGATTGTTTCCGCCGATTGACGCATCGTAGGTCGCCAGCTAATATTTTCCGCCAAAGAAATGACGCTCCTCGACCGCTACGTCCTTAAAAAATTCCTAGTCCCGTTTGTTTATTGTATCATTGGTTTTATCGGCATTTGGTTTGTTTTTGATCTGAGTGACAATTTGCAGGACTTCATCCAAGGAAACGCTTCGTATGAGGCTCTCTGGGATTATTACGCCTCTCAAATTCCAGAGATCGTGGTGATGAGTCTGCCCATTGGCACCTTGCTAGCTATTCTTTACTCCCTCTCGGCCATGTCGCGTTCGAATGAGATCATCTCGATGCTTGGGGCTGGCCGGAGTATCGTTCGGATTCTTGTTCCGTTGATGGTGACGGGTGTTTTTCTCACGGGATTGACTGCCTACTTCAACTACGAAGGGGCACCGCACGCGAGTGGCATCAAGAAAGTGATGGTGGGTGATATCAAGCGTGGACATAAAAGTGAGAAATCCATTCGCGCACATCTGTTCCGGAATCGCGAGGACAGGCGAACCTGGTTCGTTTCCCGGATGCAATTGACCGGTGCGCGTTTGTCGGGAGTTCAAATCGTCCAGCAGGATGAGGACGGATCCATCCGCCAGCAGTGGTATGCACGCGAGGCGACGTTTGATCCGAATTTGCTGCAATGGAATCTGGCGGGTGCCCGCTATGTCGAAATGAATCCCGAGGGTGAGATTGAAAAGACAGAGATGAGCGATCGCCTCAAAATCGACGGATGGTCCGAGACGCCTTGGCGTATTGCGAGTTCCATGCTGAATGCGGATTTTCTTTCGGTTACGGAGTTGAATGATTATCTTAAATACAACAGCGATTTTCCCGTTGTTCGCTTGGCTCCCTATCACACGCAGTGGCATTACCGATGGGCATTGCCGACGATTTGCTTTTTAGTGATCTTTGTTGCCGCCCCCTGTGCGATCGTCTACTCGCGGAGAGGTGTGCTGGGTGGAGTTGCCACCGCGATCGGGATGTTCTTTTCCTTGGTGTTCGTGAGCAGTCTCTTTATCGCCCTCGGCAAGGGCAACCGGGTCCCGCCCGCGGTTGCGGCTTGGGGGCCGATGTTTGCTTTTTTTCTTATCGGCCTTTTCATGCTCTGGATGCGCTCGACCAATCGCGATATGCCAAAACTCAAAATCCCGAGGATCGGATAATGCAATCGGACTGGGACATCAAATCGCGGTCGCACCGTTGCTCGCAAACGGGTGAGGAATTCCAGGAGGGGGAATATTTTTACACCCTTCTCATCCGTGATGCGGAGGGCTTTCGTCGCGAAGATCTTTGCGAATCGGCATGGAAAGAGCGTAACGAAAACATTCAGCCGTTTTCCTTTTGGAAGACAAGGTATGAACCGCCCGCCCAACGTCCCCCTGAAGCTATTCCGCGTGACGATGCCGAAGGTTTGTTGAGGCGACTCATCGAAGAAAACGATCCTGCGCATCATAACGTTCGTTACATTCTTGCCCTTATGCTGGAGAGAAAGCGTCTTCTTCGCCCCATGGAAAGTCGCGACAAGGATATGCTTGTCTATGAACATCTGGCCTCCGGGGAGACTTTTGTAATCACGAATCCGCATTTGAGCCTGGAACAAATCCCGAATGTCCAACGCGAGGTGAGTGCGCTTTTGACTCCCCCCGCCTAATGGACGGGGTCACCGGTCACCGGCCCCTCTTGTTCCTGGCCCCGATGGCGGGGGTGACGAATACCGTGTTCCGGCGGCTGTGTAAGGAACTGGGCGCTGATGTTCTCACGACCGAGTTTGTTTCAGCCGAAGGGATTTTGCATCGGAACGAACGCACAAGTCGTTATTTGGAATTTCAACCCGAGGAGCGTCCGCTTGGGGTTCAGCTTTTTGGTGCCGATCCCGAGCGTCTCGGTGAGGCTGTGAAGGCCGTGGTGGACTGGGTTGCGCCGGATTTCATCGATCTGAATTTCGGCTGCCCTGTGAACAAAGTCGTCTCGCGCAACGGGGGATCGGCCCTTTTAAAAGATTGTCCCCTTTTGGCCAGTGTTGCGCGATCAGTTGTCGCCGCGGCCAAGGGGCTGCCCGTCACCGCCAAGATCCGGATTGGATGGGATTCCCGCTCCGTGAATGCAATGGAAACCGCTCGCATTCTTGAGGGCGAGGGGATTTCGAGGTTGGCTGTGCATGGTCGCACCAAGGAGCAGGGATATTCGGGTGCGGCTGATTGGGATGTGATCACGAGTGTCGTAAAGGCGGTAAAAATCCCGGTGATCGGAAATGGGGATATCGACAGTGCCGCCGTGGCCTTGGAGCGCTTGAGGCAAAGTGGCGCAGCGGGCATTATGATTGGCCGTGCCGCCATGAATCACCCATGGATCTTTCGGGAGATCCGCGCCGCCCTCAATGGGGAGGAGGGGATCGGTAGCGTGACTCTGGCGGATAAGTGGGCGTTTATCGAGGATCACTGCGCCAAAGAAATCGCTTGGTGGAAAGGCCAAGAGGCCCAAGCCATGAAAGCGATGCGTGCCAGGTTGATGGCCTATACACGAGGCCTGACTGGCGGAGCTCGCCTTCGTGAGCGACTTCAGCGCGTGGAAACGCTGTCCGGATTGCGCCAAATCGCCTCCGACCACATGGGGGGAAATGCGTCTTGAATGTGCGAAAATCTTTGCGGAATTTCTCGCCTCTGAATAGGCTTGTTCAGCATGCCAAATCGTTCTGAATTAAAAATCGGCTCAAATGTTCTAGGTGGTCGTGATTTGCTCTTCATTCTAGGCCCGTGCGTGATTGAAACTCCCGAGTTCACGCGTCGAATGGCTGCCAAAATCAAGGCTATTTGCGATGGGGAGGGGGTTCAATTTGTATTCAAAGCGTCTTACGACAAAGCCAATCGGACGTCGGCAAAATCTTTCAGAGGCACTTCCGTTAGGGAGGGATGCCAGCTTTTACAAGAGATTGGAGCCACCCACGGAGTGCCGGTCACGACGGATATTCACAATCCCGAAGAGGCTGAGATCGCCGCTGAGTTCATCGATATCCTCCAGATTCCCGCATTCCTGTGCCGTCAAACCGATCTCATTGTTGCGGCAGCCAAGACCGGGCGAATCGTGAATGTGAAAAAAGGTCAATTTCTAGCTCCGTGGGACATGAAAAATGTGGCAACAAAGCTCGAGGCTGCAGGATGCCAAAAATATTTTTTCACCGAAAGGGGGACGACATTTGGATACAATAACCTTGTGGCTGACATGCGCGCCATCCCTTGGATGCAGGAAATCGGGTGTCCTGTCGTGTTTGATGCAACCCACTCGGTGCAACGTCCCGGCGGTGCTGGTGAAACGACGGGTGGCGACGGAAAGCTCGCTCCGGTTTTGGCTCGAGCTGCCGTGGCGGCCGGTTGCGATGGGGTATTTTTGGAAACCCACGAAAACCCCTCTGCGGCTCTATCCGATGGACCGAACC
>JALQZP010000005.1 GCA_023258235.1 Terrimicrobiaceae bacterium
GTCGTGAGCAATCAAAGCATCAACGGGAACGTGGTCTCTCAACCACGCGATCAACTCACGCCGATCGTCAAAGCTGAAGGCAATGTAGTTGGTTGCAAGCATAGGAATATGAAATATCACAGCGGACACGGCCAAAAGAGAAGCCAAGATGCGTGTTTTTGAAAGGCCCTGACGATGAAGCTCCGAAATACCGAGTGACCCGAGAACGCAGAATAGTGCGAGAGAGGGGAGTAGATATCTCTCCTTTTCCACCGGAGCTAGACCGAGGGCCACTATGAAGACGGGAGGAAAAAGCACTAGAATCCATGTAAAAAGAGATGCAGAGCGCCGGTTGATCCAACATTTCCAACCCCAGATTGCGGATCCGATCAAGATGGGGACGGAGATAAGATTTCCGAACGCATTGATGTATTTGACTTTAAATTGACCGCGCGTTTCTTCCGCGCGCAGTGAAAAGCGCTTGAACTCGTTGTCAAGGCCACTGCGGGCCCCTGTGAGATTGAGGAGCAATTCCCAGTTGATGGCACTAAATATAAATATTCCTGCGGAAAGAAAGACGAGGGCATGAAACCAACGCTCCTTCCCGCGCGCGGTGCACAAGATCTGTAATAAAGCCAATCCCGCGACTGCGAGGCCGATGTATTTTCCTGAAACGGCAAGACCTGCGGACAATCCAATAAAAAAGGCAGAAAGAGCCGATCTGTTTCTTGCATAAAAGCTCATAGTGTAAAAAGTTGCAGCGACACCAACCAGCAAGGCGCAATCCTCTTTCATATAATGAGCCAATTCGAAAAGCACGGGATGAGACAAAAGTAGGGTCCCGCAAAGAATCCCCGCAAAGGCCCCGCCAAGCCGCCACGCCAAGAGAAGGAGTGTGCCGACGGAGAGAGCAGCAAAAAATCCCGAAAGGGCGCGACCGGCTTCTACCACAGCTTGGGGAGTCGGAGGAATGTGGGCTACGCCCACGAGCAAGTCGGTTGAGCGAAGCATCATCAGCGGATGATGAAAATTCAACTGACCTGTGAGAATTTGTTTGGCTTTGCTTGGTTCGTCGGTGTGGTAATAAAAAGGGAAGTCGTTGTTTCGAGTGAAAAGAAGGAAGGCGGCCAGGGTGAAGAAAAGAAAGGCGAAGGCCTGATTTTTAAAATGACGGCTGTAGGGATGATGATTAACTGGCATGGCGGTTATTTTAAGCCCTTGCTGGATTTGAAATATTCCCACTCATCCAACCAGCGAAGGGGAATTTTTTGAAAAAAGAAATCGGGCCGGAGAGATTTGAACTCTCGACCTCTTGAACCCCATTCAAGCGCTCTACCAAGCTGAGCCACGGCCCGACATCGGAACTCAATGTGATTCCGACGCCGGGGATTTTCAAGAACGAAATAGGGGGGGAACGCGGGGATGGCGAGTTGTCGTAACGGAAAGGTTCTTGCGGAAGCGAGGGCGTCTTCCTTGACCGGTAGAGGTCTTGTGGCAAAGGGGGATTTCGGATTCAATGCAGCGGCTTGAATTTATACACCGACAATTCCAGAGGGACGTCACACCAACGCCTCGACTTTCGCGTGGAGGCTCGTGCGACGGGCTCGAATGCGCGCGCAGCGACATTTCGCACACTGCACAACGAGGTGCGAACCCCTCTTTTTATGCCGGTGGGCACGCATGCCACGGTTAAGGCTCAATCGACGGCCTTTCTTGAGGAATCGGGATCACAGATCCTTCTGGCAAATACCTACCATCTTCTCTTGAGGCCGGGGCCCGAGGTTTTCCGAAATGTGGGAGGGATTCACCGATTCATGAGTTGGGGAAAATCGGTGTTGACGGATTCCGGCGGCTTCCAAATTTTTTCGCTTCCCCATTCGCGATCGATGAGCGAGGAGGGCGCGGTTTTTCAAAGCTATCTCGACGGGCGCACGATTTTATTGAGCCCCGAATGCAGCATCGAAACCCAGAAGGCCATAGGAAGTGACATCATGATGGTTCTCGATCAATGTGTGCCATCCACCGTGGATGAAAGCACGGCGCGAACGGCGATGGAGTTGACGCATCGCTGGGCCGCGCGGAGTCTTGCGGCGCGCGCCGATTCACCGCAGTCCCTCTTTGCGATCGTGCAGGGCGCGCTTTTTCCAGACCTTCGTCGAACGAGCGCGCATGCGCTTTGTGAAATGCCTTTCGATGGCTTTGCGATTGGTGGTCTTGCTGTTGGAGAGGGGAAGAGCGAGCGCGAGGACACGTGTGAATTCACCGCCGGCCTGCTGCCTCAGGATCGCCCGCGCTACCTTATGGGGGTCGGCACGCCGCTCGATATTCTCGAGGCCGTTCATCGCGGGGTGGATATGTTCGACTGCATTATCCCCACCCAAATGGCGCAGCGTGGTGGTTGCTTTACATCGCGAGGCCTCCTTCAAATGAGGCGGGGAATTTACAAGAACGCCCAAGAAGCTCTGGACCCCGATTGCGCCTGCCCGACTTGCGTTCGCTACAACAGGGCCTACTTGCACCACCTCACGAAATGCAAGGAGACGCTGGGTTGGCAACTCCTCGGTCAACACAACATTTTCTTCTATCATCGCCTCATGCGTGAGATGCGGCAAAGCATCCTTGAGGACCGCTTTCTGGCCTTCTACAACGAAAAACGCGAGGTTCTCCAAATCGACGACATCGATAATCCCGTGACGCCGATGCGGCGCCGCCCGATCAAAAAACTCACGCTCGGCGAATACAAAATCCATACGGCTATCGAGGGTTTTTCCAGCATTTTGCATGTTTCCTCCGGAGAGATAATGCATTCGCGCACTCCGCCGATGGACGAGGCGAGGGGTCTCTATATTGAACAATCCGACCTCGCGCAGCACTTGGCTACACCGACCCCCGAGCCTCTGGTGATCTGGGATGTGGGGCTGGGAGCCGCCGCGAACGCCATGGCGGCTATTCTCATGTATGAATCCATGGCAGCGAAAGGGCCATTGCGACCGCTCCGCGTGGTGAGCTTCGAGAACGATTTGGATTCTCTCCGGCTTGCTTTCAAGCATCACGACCGCTTTCCCTATCTGCGCCATGGCGGGCCGCCAGCGATCCTCCAGCATGCGACCTGGAAGTCCAAGCAACACGCGGGCCTGGAGTGGAATCTCATCGAAGGCGACTTCCTCGCAACGATGCATCTGGCCGAGTCTCCGGATCTCATCTTTTACGATATGTTCTCGGGAAAAACCTGTGCGCCGGCGTGGACGACCGAGGCCTTCCGTGCAGTGCATGCCGCCTGCGCGGGTCGCGATGTCGAGTTGTTCACCTACACATGCTCTACGGCCTCCCGAGTGGCCATGCTGGCGGCGGGCTTGAATGTGGCCCGTGGCCGCAATGCGGGTGACAAGGAGGAAACGACCATTGCCTTCACTCATTTGGATAAAGGCCGCGAGAGGCAGCGGGACATACTCGGAGCCGAGTGGCTTAAAAAATGGGCGCGGTCATCGGCGAAGTTTCCTGCATCGATAGAAGCATCCGGGCATGATGCCTTCGAACAAATGATCCGCAACCACCCGCAATTTCAAGTGCGGGTGGGTAGGGAGTAGGGAGACTCACCTCTCCCGTTTCGCCTTCTTGGGGAATTTTCCCTTGCCTGTGTCTTCTCCGGATTTGCCTTTGGCATTATAGGGAACGAGGGAAACCATGACCGGACCGGAGTTTGTATCGATCTCTCGCGCGCCTGTGCGAAGGATGTCGAGGAACTGCTTTGGCACTTGGGCCAAGGATTCACCGGGCAAAATGTCGATGAGTCCCACCGTGCGCCTCGGAAGCCCGAGTCCTTCTTCAAGGAGGCTCATGATATCGCGCGGAGTGATTCCGGTTTCGCGGCCGGCATTCAGGCGAACCCAAAGCATGCCTCTGGCCGGTTGGCGGATATTTCCTGCTGGGAGATCGGGTTGGGAGCGAACCGTTGGCTTGGGGGAATGGTCTTTTTCCTTCTCCGGCGCCACTTCGGGTCCAGCGAGCATTTCGATCACAGCCGAAGCGATATCCGTGGAGTTGAAGCCCTCCTCAAGCAAACGGTCGGTAACGCGAGTCGAAAGGTTGCCGCGATTGAGGACCTCGCGAATACGATCGAGGAGGCCTTCCACACGACGCTCTTCGACTTCGCCTGCCGTGGGAAGAGTTCCTCGACGTATTTTCATCCGGGTGAAGCGCTCGATGAATTGGAGCTTGTAGATGTCGCGCCCCGAAACAAAGGTCACAGACATTCCCTTGCGCCCAGCTCGGCCCGTGCGGCCAATACGGTGGACGTAGTCCTCCGCGTCATAGGGAAGGTCGTAATTCACCACAAGCTCGAGTTCGTCCACGTCGATCCCCCGTGCGGCGACATCGGTGGCCACAAGGAATTCGAATTCGGCTTTTTTAAACTTGTTCATCACGCGGGTGCGTTGCGCTTGTGCGATGCCGCCGTGAAGCCGGTCGGCGGAGAAACCTTGCGCGATGAGATCATCGGCAAGCTCATCGACCATCCGCTGGGTGTTGCAAAAAATAATCCCGAGCTTGAAGCCGTGGAAATCCACGAGTCGAAGGAGTGCTTCAAATTTCATGCGCTGGGGAACTTCGTAATACCATTGCTCCACTGTGGGAACGGTGAGTTCGCGTTGTTCGATTTTGACGGATTTGGGGGTGTTGGAATGGCGCTCGATCAGTTCGCGGATTTGCTTCGAAACGGTGGCCGAGAAAAAGACGGTTTGGCGTTCATCGGGAGTTGAGAGGAGAATTTTCTCGATGTCTTCGCGGAAGCCCATGTCCAACATGCGGTCGGCCTCGTCAAGGATCACCATTTTGACATGACTCAGGTCGAGCGTGCCGCGATCCATGTGATCCATCAGCCGCCCGGGGGTGCCAATGACGATTTGGACACCCTTTTTGAGTTCAAAAAACTGACGCTCATACGAGGCCCCGCCATAGATTGGAACGGCGTGAATCCCGCGTTTGTGGGCAGTGAGTTTGTGGACCTCATCGGCAACCTGTGTGGCCAGCTCGCGCGTCGGGCAGAGGATAAGGACCTGAACCGAGCGGTCGGCGGCCTGGCAAATTTCTATGGCGGGAATCGCAAAGGCAGCGGTTTTACCGGAGCCGGTTTGGGATTGTCCCACGACATCGTGACCTTCAAGGAGGACGGGGATGGCGGATGCTTGGATCGGCGAGGGTTCCTCGAATCCGAGATCACTGATGGCCTTTAAAATCTCAGGTGAGAGGCCTAACTCCTCAAAAGTTTTCTTGTTCATCACCCATGACTACACGCACAAACAGTCTTCGTCACGGGTTGATTGCGTCTTTAGTAGGACTTCGCCCAAACGACGCGTTGGCGGCTGGGTTCTCCCGTGAAAGGGCAGACTCCGGCTTCAGGCGCATCGACAAACGGAATGCAGCGGATTGTAACCTTGAGATCATTTTTGATCTGTTCCTCGACGTTCGGGCTTCCGTTCCAGTGCGTGAGAGCGAATCCCCCGTGGATCTCGGGCTTGGCGGTGTTCGATGGAGTGAAGAATTGATAAAATTCCTCCTTGGTGTCGATCTGGCGCGTGTTCGCATTGCGGAAGGCAGTTGCGCGCTCAAGGAGCGCGGATTGAATCTCATCGAGGATTTGTGGGGCCGTGGCGGGAATCTCGGCAAGCGGCAAGAAGGCTTTTTCCTTGGGTCCGCGATCACGGCGCGCAACGGCAGCGGTTCCCTGAGCGAGATCCCGGGGACCGATCTCGATGCGAATGGGAACGCCTTTTTTGATCCATTCCCAATTTTTGACTCCGCCTCCAAGATCGCGGCTATCGACTTCCACTCCCAGCGGGGAACCGTGGTAGCTCTGTGCGCGGAGCGAAGCTGCAAGCGCCTCAGACGCTTCCAGGATGGCGGCCTTGCTATCCTCCTTCGGAGTGATCGGAACAATCACTACGTGTGTATCGGCGATGCGCGGAGGAACGACCAACCCATCATCGTCGGAATGCATCATAATGAGCGTGCCGATGAGTCGTGTGCTCACGCCCCAGCTGGTTGTCCAAGCGTGCTCGAGTTGACCGGCGCGGGATTGAAACTGGATGCCCGAAGCCTTGGAAAAATTTTGCCCCAGAAAGTGGGATGTTCCCGCTTGAATGGCCTTGCGGTCCTGAACCATGGCCTCGATGCAGTAGGTCTGTACCGCTCCAGGGAATCGCTCGCTCTCGCTTTTTTCACCGCAGAGCACGGGGAGCGCAAGAAAGTCGCGCGCAAACGTCTCATAGACACGCAGCATTTTCATGGTCTCCACTTCGGCCTCCTCGCGTGTTTCGTGGGCGGTGTGGCCTTCTTGCCAGAGAAACTCGGCCGTGCGCAGGAAAAGACGCGGACGCATCTCCCAGCGCACCACGTTGGCCCATTGGTTGAGAAGGATGGGGAGATCGCGCCAGGATTTCACCCATCGCGCGTAGGCGGCACCAATAATGGTTTCCGACGTGGGGCGAACGACGAGTGGTTCGGAAAGCTGTCCCGCAGGCAAAAGTTTTCCATCCTTCGCCTCCAAGCGGTGATGAGTCACAACCGCGCACTCCTTGGCGAATCCCTCCACGTGGGCCGCCTCTTTTTCGAGATAGCTGAGCGGAATGAATAAAGGGAAATACGCGTTGCGGTGGCCCGTGGATTTGAACATGCCATCCAGGACTCTTTGCATCCGCTCCCAGAGCGCGTAGCCCCAAGGCTTGATGACCATGCACCCGCGGACCTCCGAGTTTTCTGCCAAATCCGAGGCCTTGATCACCTGCTGATACCATTCCGGAAAATCCTCGTCCCTTCGGGGAGTCACTGCGGTCTGAATTTTGTCGCTCATGGCGGGAAATGATTGCGAGCCCCGCCGGATCGTAAAGACCTTTTTCACGGGAAGGACGTGGTTTTTGAGATTAGCAGAGGCACCGGCACGCTGAAATCAAACAGTGGATCTGCACTTGGAGGAGATCCATTCATTGTGGCCGAAGGAGAATTCGATTTCCATGCGGCGTATTTTTAAAAACTGCAAAAGGTCTCGCTCCACGCTGGAAGCGCTTTGCAACGGACCCTCATTTATGTTGGCGCGGAAGCCCCCCAATAGTGACATTGAACATTGATCCCAGTTGGCAAAACGCCCTCAGTTTCATTTCGGATGTGAGTAGTATGAAAAGTAGGTGGCGCAAGCATTTCGGCCCTTTCTCTCCAAAGGAAGAAACTGAATGGAGACAATTCTGGGTTGACCCCATTGGATCACTTGTTAAAAAATGAAAAAATGAATCGGCCTGTTTTTATAAATTCTAAAGTCGGCAAAAAAAATAGGTTGTCAGTCTTTTTCGGACTAATGTTGGCAGGTAGCGCTGTGGCAGCATCGCCGTCGACAATAGGAGGGCGGCTGGAAGCCGTATTTAGCGACCTTTTCTATGAAAAACCTGCGGATGCCTCCAGTGAAGCACAAGCCAAGGATGCAACGAACCAAGGGTCACTTATTCCTGAGCAGAAGGCTGGACAAGCTCTCGTTATTGCCAGGGTTTCGGACCGCTCCATCCCCCCAAATTTTGCAACCAAGCTCGTGCAGCAGTTCCTTGCCAAGACCGCCAATCCCGGCATCAAGTTTGTTACCGTCGAGGATTTGACCGGCACAGCTAAAGAGGCACTTCAGTCCAAGGCCGGAGACGGTGGAATGCAGGCATTTTCTTCAAACCAGCAGGCACTTCAGTTCGCCGCTTCTCAAGGTATTCCTGCCGTGCTCACACTGAGTGTTGAAAATTTAAATGTGCGTCCCGCTCAGACGGCATCGGGCATGCTTCTCGGTTCGGCTCGGGGGACGGTATCCCTAGTTTCAAATACAGACGGTGCACGCAGTCACTCTGGAGACTATTCTGCGGGCGCGAGGAGTTTTAACGAGCAACAGATCAATGAAAAACTAATCCAAGACCTGGCGGCAGGACTCGCAGCCCAGGTATCGTCATGGCAACCACCTGCTGCCGCAGAGGGGATCGGTACGACATGTGAGGTTCACGCCAAAATCGACGGGTTAAGCATGCCATCATTTGATATGGCGAACGGGGTTCCGACTTTCAGCAACCAGAGCATTCCGGTTTTTGCTTCCGGAGCCACTGTTGAACTGGATGGCATTCTTGTAGGCCATACCCCATGCGTTATCCGAGCCGGCAGGGGAATGCATGAGCTTAAAGTCACGCGCGATGGACTCAAGCCCTACACGGCAACCATCAACCTCACTGGTCAGAATCGCTACGACGTTGTGCTTGTACCCTCGGACGAGACGCTCGAAAAATTCAATCAACAGTTAGTCTATATTAGGAAGCTCGACATGGCACAAAAGGTCAATGACGCGGATGTAAAGGTTCTGGAGGGGTATGCAAAAATGCTACGCCAGAGTGGCTTCAGGGTTGATCAGCGCTCAGTCAGTGATTGGGGACATCTTTCGGTCGATCGCGAAGACCCAGCAAATAATAAATAAATTCCATGAAATACAAACTCCCTAACCGACTCATTGTTCATACAGCCGTGCTTGTTGCGCTACTGTTAACAGGCCATGCCAGTGGTCAAAACACCCAAGCCCCCAAAATACAAGTTATACAATTGGAAAAACTGGAGATCAACGAGGGGTTGATCACGGATGAAATTGCCAAGCGCTTCAATTCAAAAGTTAAAAAGCCCAAGGTTACAGGCGAGGTTTCAGCAAAGGACACCATCCAAATAAATGACAACGAGATCAGCCGGGAGGTCAAAGTCAAGGTTGATACCAAGACCGATTCCACGGACATAGACAACTTGAGGGCGAGCGTTGAAGACCGCATCAAAGGTGCCTTTGCGGCAACTTTGGCTCAAGAGATGAGTTCCACAAAACTGATGCAGTTGGCCGTTCGCGACAAGTCACTGGATGCTTTGAAAAAAGAATGGCAGGTCAGCGAGGAGCTCGGTAAACCGTCCGATGCAGCGCCTGAAATGAGTGTTCAGCAGGCGGACTATATTGCAACCGCGAAGATTACGGATTTTGTAACGGATCGTAAAGTCATGGGCAATGAGGAGGCTGCGATTTGGTCCAACTCCATTTCCGCAACACTGGAAATCACCAAGGTCAATGGCGGCACCAAGAAGGTTATTACCGAGTCCGTGGCCGAGGGTGGAAAGGGACGCAGGGGTGTTGGAGGAGAAGCGGCCAATTTCAATGCCCAGCAGATACAAAACATAACGCAAAAGCTTTCAAAGCGATTAGCGGAGAGGATTCTCGACAATTACTCGCCGCCCAAGGTCGTTGCCCGTCGTGGTGCCATGATCATTGTCGATCGTGGCGAGGCTGCCGGAGTCAAAGTGGGGGACAGCTACAAGCTTATCGAGCGAGTCGATAGTTCATTTGGGACAGACGCCGGATTTCCGCTGGGAAATGCAACAGTGGAAATGGTGAACGAGGATACCTCGAATCTTCGTCTCGATCCAAATGTTCCCGAGTTTGGCGATGCCAGTAAAATAACCGTTCAGAAAAACACCCCCCCGCCTCAACCCACAAAACCACAAACTAAAAAACCATGAATAAATATCTAATCAGCAGAATCGCGCTTGTGGCGCTTCTTGGAAGCCCACTGCTTCTCACTTCCTGCGCCAGCCGTGGTTTGCGTGGAGCGCAAGGAGCTTATCGGGCAGGTTCTATTTCAACCGCTGTCAGTACCATCAATTCTTTGGCCTCAAAAGAAAAAGAGGGAGCGAGGGATAGTGAATTGGTATTCGTGGAAAAGGGAAACATCAATGCCGTTGCGGGCAATGCCGAATTGGCCAAACAGGGGTATATTCAAGCCGACCATTCGATCGAGAAGCATCTTATGGCTTCCAAGATTCAGCTCGGAAATGAAGCCGGGGCTTTGCTGGTGAACCTGAATGCGATGCCCTATCACACCAGTCCTGCTGAGAGGCTCATGGCCGCATCCTATTTAGCGACGTCACTGCTTCAAACCGGAGACCTCACGGGAGCCAGATCGGCTATAAAACTCGCCAAGAATCGCCAACTCCAGATTAATGAGGAGTTCAAGCGGCAGATTGAGAAGGAACAGGCTTCGCTTCGTCAGGCTGTGCAGAGCGACCCCAAGATGCAGATCAGGCTTGACGAGGGAAAGATCGCCCAACAGACAACCAACCTTCAGGCAGCGGTTGCTCAATATCACCCGTACAACGATGGTTTGAGTGTTCCGTACGCCGAGGCCATTGCCGGCGTCATTCTCGGTAGCGGGCAGAACGCCGAAAAACAGCGGGCGAATGAATCGTTTAACAATGCACTCAAGGCAAATCCAAGCTGCAGCAGCCTCATTAAGGCGATTAACTCGTCCCCGACTAGTACCACTCACATTTTCATCGAGGATGGGCTCGCTCCGCAGTTGGGATCAACCCGCTTCGATATCCCCATCTACATAAATGGAGCCCTGACGACACTTTCCGCCGCGTTTCCTGTTTTTGAGCCTACTCCACTCACGAGTGCGCTGGCTTCGCTCAAAATAGGAGGGGGCGAGGTAAATGCGAATGTGATCTGTGATTTTGATCGCATTGCAGGCGCCGAGTACCACCGCAAGATCCCTGGTACAATTGCCCGCACGATGGCTTCTTCCACGCTCAAGGCGGCAGCCGGGATTGCTAGTCAACTTGTTGCAAAAGAAGCTGGTGGCGATTACGGCGGGCTCCTTGCCGGCGGAATAGGAGCCGCATCCGTTATTTACAACGTGGCAAGCGCACAAGCCGATCAGCGAATCTGGTCGACCCTTCCAAAACAAGTCCGTTATGCATGCGTTTCAACGCCTTCTGGTGGAGCGATTGAGGTAGGTGGAAAGAGCATAAAGCTTCCTTCCGGCGGGAGCAACATTGTGATAGCTAGGGTCATCAATGGCCAAGTATTCGCCAGAGCCGCCGCTCTTTAATATTTCGATCGTGATTGATTTGAAGCGCGTTATAACTTTTTTTCTCTCGTTCGGCTTGTTTTATTACGGAATCGTGGGTGCCAACGCCTCGATTACCGAGGTAAAAAGTTGGAACTCATCCAAGGGATTGCGAGAGTTCACATTCTATATCAACTGCTGCTCAGGAGCCCCGTTCCGATACAATCAGAAAAATCCATTCCTTACAGATATTGTCATGGCCAAGAACGCGGGAGGATTTGTCACCATTCAAGGCAAGATTGCAAATAACGCCCCTTGGAGAAAGACGTTCAGGATACGTTGGGAGTGGAAATCACAAAATGGTTTGATGTCCACAGCTCCATCCGATGCGGCGCTGACCATGGTGACGCTGGCGGGAAAAGAGCAAGCATTCATTCAGGGAACTTCAACGGTTCCGAACCCGATGGGAGCCGTTTTGACATTATTTCCACACGCAAAATAACCAAAAAGACCGAATATTAACAGATCAATACCATTATAAACTATGAAAATCAGAATCCAATTACTTCTGCCTTTGGCATTAACAATCCTGCTAGGAGCTTGCTCCTCTGTGACCAAGGTTAGCAGTTCACAGTTCCGCACCACGATGGGGCTTGATCCCCAAGATATCGAGGAGACTTCTTCTCAGATGGCTCAGTCCATGCTTGCCGCCAATGTTTTAACAGCCAAGGGCTCAGAGGGACGCTCAATTATTGCGATTTCCACTTTCAGAAATAATACAGCGCTCTACGACTTTGATCCGAACCTCATCTTCAATCCCATCCGTGTGACTCTCAACAAATCCGGAGTGGCCTACTGCTATGTCACAAACGATGTCTACGTTTCGCGCAATCGTGCCGCAGTTTATCATGAAAACCAAGTCCGCGACTTCCTTGGTGAAGAGGGGCATCTCTCTTCCGGTCCAAAACCACAATACTCTGTGACTTTGGAACTCATCGAGAATGCGGGGTATTCCGGAAACACAACCCAGAAACAGTATCAAATCCATATGACTCTTAATAAAATCGGTAGTGGACTTGCAATCTGGGAAGATATTAAGCCCGTGAACAAGTTGGGCCGGAGAGCCGCTATTGGATTTTAAAAAAAATTAGAGGGCTTATGTTAGAGAAAAGGGCTTCTGAAAAAAGAATCAGCGGCCACTTCGAAAAAACAAAAAAATCGCCAAGGATAGAACTTCACTTGGTGATCCTTTGTCTCATGTTTTCTTTCAGAAGCGTATCCGCAAACGAGTTGTCTTCGTATGCAGATGGACATCGTGGAACGGGCGACCTTGAAAAACTCGAGAGCGAGGAGATAAGCGTTCGGTCAGACCCGAGTGTCAGCAGGGAGAAAAAAATGCAGCGCCTGCGAGAGATCTGGCAAAAACAAAGGGAATTAGGAGCCAAACAATTAACGCTTGGGGTGAACGGGCCCACAAAAACCAGCGAAATTCAAAAAAAGCAAACACCGCTGACAACCAGATCCGTAAAATATTCCCAAGAGGGTCATACAGCAAAGAAATCCGTGAAGGCCGACAACACTGTATCCAATGACAGCCTCATTGCGCTTTCAAAAGCCATCATCAGCGTTCTTCATCAACGAATGTATGTTTTTTCGACGGACAAGCATTTTAGTGAATACCCCATATCCACGTCAAAATTCGGTATAGGTGACGAGTTCAATTCCTACAAAACCCCAACGGGGCTTTTTAGGATTCATAGCAAATTCGGAGATGGTTTGAAGCTCGGAACGGTTTTTAAAGGCAGACAACCCACGGGTGAAGTCGTAGTTCCAAATGCCAAAGATCGAGATCCAATAGTAACGCGAATTATTTGGTTGGAAGGGTTGGAGCCATCAAACTGTCATGCGTTGGAAAGATGCATTTATATACACGGAACCCCACAAGAGGGCGATCTTGGCCGTCCATCCAGTTTCGGTTGCGTTCGCATGGCGTCCAAAGATGTGGCGAAGGTTTACGAAATGCTTCCGGAACACTCCCGGGTGGCCATTTTGGATGAGCTCGACAAAGGCTCTCTCAAAAAACTGCACTATGTCGAAGAGGAGAGAAGGATCGCAGAGTAGTGACGAGTGACAGGGTTAAGTAACAGGAGAAAAAATGCAGAGATGCTGTGAAGGTTCCAAAACAATTGCCGCTCAACATTGGAAAATGGTTCTTTCATCCCGAATCCGGCTTTTGAAGTGAAATTTCGGGGCTGCAATCCGGCTCAAATCGCGCGCCCGCCGATAGCCAACCCTCTCCATTTCTCTTCTGAGGTTGGTGGACGGGCCAAAAGCGGCGCGATTGGATTCCTTGTTTTCGGCCTTAAACCAAAAGCAAGAGGAGATGCTTTTGGTCTAGATAAAAAACTTCTTCAAAAAGCCGGATTCGGGTTAAAAACGATTGCCGAGGTTGTGTTTCTGCCCTGTATCACTTGATCGGAAGAGGTGCGCGGGCTTGGCGGGCGGGTGCTATTTTTCGATGACTTGAAAATCATCGATGGAAAAGTCGCCGGCGCCCGGTTCCAATGTGACAGCAATCACGGTTGCACCGCGAACGGGGTCCGTGTTCATAAGAACTTCGGGAACTTTACCGGTGTAAACTGCCTCTTTCGTGGTGATTTTCTTCCACTTGTCAGTAACAGTAAAAACTTCATTTAAATTTAACCCTAAGACCTCCCTGCCAACAACATGTTGGGTTTCCTGTACACCTCTCTTTGTTTGAACATTTGATGTCTCTACGCGGCCACCGCCCGCAAAAACCGCTTGAACATTGATTCGAGCGCTTTTCACGCGATTGCCTCGGGCACTGAATGAGAAGGAATACTTTTTACCTGCCTTAAAGGGAATTGGGCCAAAAATGACGGATGTGCCAGGGCTAAAAGACTGACCCTCAGTATCCTTGGCTTTAGAAGCCCTAAAGGCGGGCGGATCCATCACTGCATTTTTTTTATTTGTGAATCCCAAATGTAGGAATGAGGATCCCTCGACGGGTTGGATGCCAGGGATCGCGTCAGCTTTGACCACCCCACCGAAGGCTCCGAAGTTTCCAGAGGCTTCGCCTAAATGCAAGTTCCAACCGACAGGTTTGGCAATATCGACAGAGGTGGTCTCGAGTTTGAGATCGTTGAGTGCTGCAAACTTTGGTTCGGTGGCTGTGCCGGTGTTGAGGGCAATGGCAACGCGTCCGTTGGGTTTTCCTACCACGATGTCAAACAACTTGTCTCCGTTGAAATCTCCTGTGCCGATCGTGGAGATGCCCCCCGTATTGAGGAGGTTTGTCGCTTTGTAGATATCAAAAGGATCACGGGGCTTTTTGTCATCGATGGGCGGAACCCCCTGCGGCGGGGCGCCATCTTTGGTCAGAAAAGTGTGGAAGGGGATCGTGTCCCCCGGCTTCCAAGGGGTGGCTGGGCTTAAATAAACGGCGATCCGCCCCCCCCTCTCCGTGACGAGAAGGTCCAGGTGGCCGTCCCCATTGTAGTCCACCACGCAGGGCGAGAGTTGCTCCATGCCCATCCCGCTGGCGAGAAGATGGCGGTCATTATCTTCAAATTTTGAAATGGTGGCTGACTTGTTAAGAAGGATAAAAATGCTGTTTGCCGAGTAGGAGCCTTCTCCGAAAATGACATCGATTTTACGATCCCCATTCCAATCTGCGACAAATGGGGAGAGTGCTTGGGCCAAGAAAGGGAATGAACCGGTTTTCACAGGTGTTTCCTCGATTTTATCAGGAGCTTTAAAGTCGGGTTTTTTTTCCGTGCCCGTGTTTGGAAAGTAGAACATTCTACCCTGAGCGGTGGTGACAAGGAGGTTAGACTTACTGCCGAAACTACCATCATTGAACAGAGAAATACGCTGGCCGGTTTTAAAAAAGATGGCCCTCATGTAATCGGCATACCCTTTGTCCTGATGCGTAACATATGTTGTATATAGAGGTGCCGGATACAGGTTGTAGCTTGTGGTCTCAGCATGGGTGAATTTGGGCTCGGTCTTAGAACCGCTATTGAAATATATGCGCAAAACACCAAATCCATCCATCGCGGCGATATCGGGGAGACCATCAGCATTCAAATCCGCCACACTCACCGAGAACGCCAAATTCTCATTGGCAAAGCCGCCATTGGCGCCTGGGACCGTCCCAGTCGCAGTATTAATGCTAGCGAAGCCTGTGCTATCCACCCCCGCACTGAGATCACGAGCAGGTGTGGATTCCTCAAAACCGCCGTTTGGGCAAATGCCGCCAAAAACGATCGAATCGGTGAGGGTAAAAAACAGGGCAATAATGATGGCGCGTGCGACGCCTATTTTTGGAAAAAGGAGTGTATTCATCAGAGGGACGTGGCGGATTTGACCTTGGATTCCCAGCGGGTCAGTAAATGGATAATCATGTTAACACCAAACTTAAAGCTCATATCCAGCGCAGGAGGCTCGACATTGAAAATAAGACGCTCACGCAAATCAAGAAGTTGCTGGTTCTGAGCTAGATAGGTTGCGTGCGGAGGCGCATAACCAGGTCTATCCGTCTCTAAGTAAAGCTTTTTGCGATCGGTATCCAAGGCAAATTGCCACATATCTCCGTAGTCGTTGGCGGTGTAGATGACGGCGATCTCACCATAGATTTTCAGGCAATAGACAGGTTCCTTGTAGAAATTGATGCCAGGAGGCACTTCTTTCACTTCGGGGTAGTAGGCATGGCCAGTGAAAACCGGGTGGTTGGGGGGCAACTCCTCCCATTCTTTGTCCTTGTCGGGGAGGACGCGTTTCATCTCGCGGCGGAAGGCGATATCGAAGCGGGAATTCCGCCCGGGTCTGGAGCTGTCCCCCCAGATCGCGCCGCCCAAGCTCACATACTTGCGGAGATTTTCCACCTCGGGCTCGGTGAGGACAAAATCTTTACTGCCCGTGAGGAAAATGAAGGGCGGCTTGAGGGAGAAAAAGTCAGGGGAATCGAGCTTAATGGTTTTGACGTTTTTGTAGTTCGTCTTGATTTTTCCACCGGAGAATTCGGATATGTAGCCAAGCAGGTTGGGGAGACTTCCGTTGTCGATATTGTCGGGTTCGACGCCTCTGCCGGGCTTGGTTCGCTTGACTGTACTGATGGTGGAGTCCCAATCGCCGCCGGCGTATTGGCCGATGTAGGCGGTGAATTCAAACTCTCTCGAACGCGTGCCTGTTCCGCTGCCGGAGCCCTTGCCCCAGCCGCCGGTGAATCCCTTGATGCCAGCGGCGGCCGCAGCCGTCATGCCGGTTCCCTTCACTCCGCCGACAGGCGCGGAGGGCTTTGGCGCGGACATGGTGGTCGCCGCGGGAGCCGCTGTGGGAACGGGAGCCATGACCATCTGCGCCATGCTGAAACTCGTTGGTGAGGTCGCCGTGGTGGTGATGGCATTGACGGCCGAGTTGTTCACCGGTGTGGGGGTGACGGTGACATCCTGCGTTTGGGGCATCTCCTGCTGGGTTTGCTGTGGCGGTGGAGCGGTCTCCTCGGTGCTGCCCACGAAGCCCTCGCTTCCGCCTTCAAAATCGGGTGGTTCCTGCACGGCTTTGAAAAGAACCGTGGTACCGAAAATCGCCACAAAAATCACGTGGATGAGAAACGAAATCGTGAAATCCCGGGAGTTTCGGAGCTTGTCTATAAAATTGGCAACGAAGTTGTTTTCCATAAGGGCTGCTTTTTAATGCGATCTCATTCGATTACCCAACTGCGTGGAGGCGTGCATTTCCATGTCGATTTTCGGGACCGGCTTGCATGAGATGATTTTGACGTTTGAATATTACCAAAAATGGGGGTTTGCATAAGGTTCCGGTGTCGCTTGAGTCCATGTGGGACGGATGCGTTAGTGGATGACCTACCTCTCTGAATCATGTATCAAAGCCTTCCTATCTTCAACTAAAATAATCCTTTTTTCCGTGCTAAAACCGCCAAGTTTTGAGTTTCTTTGATTTAGGGGTGGGTTTTTATCTCTTGGATTGGTGGCCTTCCTGTGCGGCCCAAGCGATGCGGAACCCGATGGATGTACCGCGTCCGTTCGGATCGTTGGCGTTGCGGGCCGAGGACATCAGTCCGGTGCCGCAGAAATCCCAAGCGCCGCCGCGCAAGGTGTGGTAGGTGCGAGAAGCGTTGTAGTTGTCCATCACCCATTCCCAGACATTGCCGCTGAGATCGTAGATCCCGAGATCGTTTGGCTGAAAGGCGTCAACGGGAGAGGTGAATTCGAAATCATCTTTTTTGAGCGACTGGTGGTAGTTGCCAAAGTCCTTGCGGGGCGGGTAGCCCGGCCCCCAAGGGTAGCCCTGCTTTTGTTTGCTTCGCTCGGCGGGCGTGTCTTCGCCTTCGTTGGGCAGGCCAATGGCGGCGCTCCACTCGAGGTCGCTGAGCAGGCGATAAAACTGGTCTTGCGGCATGATCCCCTCATCACGCTCCTTGGAAGTGAGCCAGAGGCAATAGTCGATCGCTTCGTGCCAAGAGACGTTGACAACGGGGTGCGTCAAATCGGTGGGGTTTTTCTGATCCGGAAAAGCGATGTTCTTCGCGGTGCAGTAGAGTTGATAGTCCTGCACCCGTATGGGATGGGTTCCGACGAGGGTTTTGAAGCGAGGAATCGGAACAAAGGAGAGGCCCAAGCTGTTCACATGCGGCTGCGAGGCGCTCGCGCGCGGCATTGGCGAGGCCACGGCATGGGCCATGTTGGAACTCACCTGCGCAAATGCCGCAAGCAAACGCCTGCGATCGCCGATGCGGGCGATCCCGAGCTCGATCAGGTCTTTATCGGTGAGATATCCGAGAACAGCATCGTCTACACCTTCCCTGAAAAAATTTTCAAGGAGGTTCTCGCGCCTTTCCGCTTTGAGAATGGCCTCAAGCTGTAATGTTATTTCAATAAATCATCCCCCTGCGTTGTCAGCCACTTAACGCTTTAGCCTATTTGGGGGGCATCATCAAATGGGTTAAAGCTTATTTCTAAATTTAGTAGTTCTATGAAACTAGGAAAAAGCGCGATTGTCATCAAGCTTTAAACATCCTTCCTTGATTACAATGGAGAGATGGGGCCTTTATTCCCCTCGAAAAAACGATCTATCAGCCCAGAGTGGCCTTGAGGAGTTCCCTTGCGGCACGGACGCTGGCTCCTTCCGCTTGCAGCAGGGAAAGGATGCCTGCCATCCCGGAGGATAATTTTTCGCGTGCGGCGGTGTCGTTCAAGAGTCTGAGCGCTTCCTCGGCCAGGGCGTCCGGGGTTGCGTCGCTCTGGATGAATTCGCGGATGATGTGCGGAGCGGGTAGTGCGGGCTGCCGAGGGTCGGCCGGGGGATGGATGCGGTAGTTGTTCAGAATATTAATAATCCCGAGGGCGTTCACGTCCACCAACCGCTTGCCAACCTCAAACGTGAGCCAAGCGACCCGGTAAACAAGGGCATGGGGAAGGCCGAAAAAAGCCGCCTCGAGCGTGGCTGTGCCCGAGCAGACAAGTCCCGCGGAGGCCCGTTGCATAAGGTCGTGGGCGTTGCCGACACGAATGGTGATGGGAAAATCGCCCGCCATCGTCCTCATCGTTGCCGCTCGCGCCTCGCTGGCCGCCGCCGCTTCGAAGCGAAGCCCCGGCATTTTCGCGGATACAAGACGTGCCGCATCGAGCATGACAGGAAAAATGCGGCGAACCTCGCGATCGCGGCTTCCGGGGAAGAGGCTGAGCAAATCCGTTTCGCGGGGAAGCGTCGATTTTTTGGCCGCCAGGGCTTCAAGGAGCGGGTGGCCGGTGAAAATCGTTCGCAGGCCACTCGCCTCGTAGAGCGGAGCCTCAAAAGGAAAGACGCAGATCACCAGATCCAGCCAGCGGGCCATCTTGGGGATGCGGCCTTTGTTCCACGCCCAAACCTGCGGACTGATGTAATACAGGATGCGGCCGGTGTAGCCCTGGGCGCGGAGCGCTTTCGCAAGGCGGAGATTGAATCCCGGGTAGTCCACCAGCACAACGGCATCGGGATTTTCCTTCCGGATCGCGTCGCGCATCGTGTGGAATTTTTGTCGAAAATACCCGTAATGCCGAAGCACGTCCCAGAGGCCCACGACGGCCGCGCGCTGCACCCAGTTATCAAATCCCGCGTCGCTCAGCGCGGCCATTCCCGCCCCCCCTGCACCACCGAAGCGGATATCCGGCCGAAGCGCCCGCATGGCTTTCATCACCTCGACCGCCCGTGCATCGCCGCTCTCCTCGCCCGCCACAAACCAAAAATAAGGCGTCCTCATCGACATGGTGCGCAAGGGTGATCCGGGCGGTTGAATATCAAAGAAAAAATAGCGGAAAGCGTGGGCATGGATGGACGCCTTCCATATCACGACCACCCTGCCGGAAAATCGAGTCTTTGTTTTTGACGAAAAAGATTGCCCCGGGAAGAAGGACGGCTAGGATGGCCGACTCGCATGCGGTCGTCGTGTCCGCAGGCCGCTCTTTCATTCCTTACCAAGAAGCGGTTGCGATAAACCAACAGGAACAATCAACCATATGTCAGCATTGAAAGAATTGATCGCCAGCTCGATCAAAAATTATCGGGAAGGCAGCATCGTCAAAGGCACCATCCTGGAAATCAGAAACCGCGAATTTCTCGTGGACATCGGATACAAGAGCGAGGGAGTGATTCCCGCCTCGGAGTTCGACGAACCAGATCAAGTCGAAGTCGGGGACGAAGTGGAAGTCCTGCTCGAACGTCTTGAAAACGATGAGGGCATGGTCGTCCTCTCGAAAGAAAAAGCATCCCAACGTCAGAACTGGGAAAAAATCGTCGGCGTCTTCAAGGGCGACGGGCTCATCAAGGGCAAGGTTCGCAGCGTCGTCAAAGGCGGCCTCATGGTCAACGTCGGTGTGGAAGCCTTCCTCCCCGCGTCCCAGATCGACATCGTCCCGCCGAAGGATCTCCAGCAGTTCGTCAACAACACCTACGATTTCAAAATCGTCAAAATCAACGAGGATCGCAAAAACGTCGTTCTCAGCCGCCGCGAAATCATCGAGCAGGAACGCTCGGACAAACGCCAGACCTTCCTCAGCGGGGTCAACATCGGCGACAAAATCGTCGGCACGGTCAAAAACATCACCGACTTCGGTGCGTTCGTGGACCTCGACGGCATCGACGGCCTCCTGCATGTCACCGACATGTCCTGGGCCCGCCTCAACCATCCCGCCGAAATCCTCAAAGTCGGCCAACAACTCACCGTTCAGGTGCTCGATATCAACAAGGACAAGGAGCGCGTTTCGCTTGGTCTCAAGCAAATGCAATCGAATCCATGGGACAAGATCGAAGAGCGCTTCCCTGTCGGACAGAAGGTCTCCGGAAAAGTCACCAACCTCATGCCCTACGGCGCCTTCGTGCAGATCGAAGACGGCGTGGAAGGCCTCATCCACGTCTCCGAACTCTCCTGGACGAAGCGCATCGCACGTCCATCCGACGTTCTCACGCTCGGCCAAGAGGTCGAAGCCGTGGTCTTGGGTGTGAACAAGGACGAGCAGAAAATCTCTCTCGGCGTTCGCCAACTCGAGCCGAATCCATGGGATGAGATCGAGCTTCGCTACATGATCGGCAAACAGGTCAAGGGCAAGGTTCGCAACATGACCGCCTATGGCGCGTTCGTGGAACTCGAAGAAGGCATCGACGGTATGATCCACGTCTCGGATCTTTCCTGGACACGCAAAATCAATCACCCGAGCGAAATGCTCAAAAAGGGCGACGATCTCGAAGCCGTGGTTCTCGACATCGACAAGGCCAACCAACGCATCAGCCTTGGTGTCAAGCAGCTCGATAACGACCCTTGGAAAGAAATCGACAGCCGCTTCCGCATCGGCGATCTCGTCAAGGGCACGGTCAGCAAGCTCACCAACTTCGGCGCCTTCATCCAACTCCAGGACGACATCGACGGCCTCGTGCACATCTCGCAAATCAGCGAAGACCGTGTCGAGAAAGTCAAAGACGTTCTCAAAGTTGGTCAGGAAGTGGAAGCCCGCGTCATCAAGGTGGACAAAGCCGAGCGCCGCATCGGTCTCTCGGTCAAGGCCGCCAACTACAGCGAGGAAGCCATTCGCAAGGAGGCCGAGGCCTTCGACACGCTGCGTCCGGGCGAGGACATGGTCGGTCTCGACCAAGCCTTCCAGTTCGCGGAGGACGAATACCGTCCCGGCCAACCGAAAAAATAATTGCGATTCTTTCGCAATCGACGTTCGTAATTCAACACGATGAACAAACCAGAAATCACAGCCTACTTGAAAACCCATTGCGGGTGGAGCCGCGGCGTTCGCGCCGTGTTTGAGAAATACGCGCTCCCCTTCACGGAGAAGGACATCATCCTGAACCCGAGTTATCGGTTCGAGATGGAGCAACTTAGCGGACAACCGCTATCACCCTGTGTGGTCATCAACGGGACCATGCTTGCCGACATCAGTGGAGAGGAAGTGGAAGCCTACATGCTCGCCAACGGGCTCGTGGGAGAAACATCCCGCGCCACCAGCGTGCCGCTCAATGCTCCCTGTTCCGACGAGGAACATGCCGCGATGGTGAATGTGAGATCCTGATTCATCGACAAGCCGGAGACACGATCTCCGGGAAACAATCAGCGAAGACCGCTGCGATCAATGATCGCAGCGGTCTTTTTCTTTGATTTTTCAGCCCTTCGCCTATGGTGGCATTGTCATTTTCGCGTGAAAAAAAAGATCAAAAAAACCGCACCTGTCCGCCGAGCCGAGGGGCCTCATTCGCGCGACCGGCGGTTGGTTTTGATCGATCAAATCCCGCTGCGGCGCGAGGCCGAAAAAAAAGCGCTCAAAGGTCTGCGTGAAACGGTCCGCTTGCGCGAAACCGTTGTCGAATACGAGCGCCAGATCCTGCCGGAGTATGTGCGTTGGGAGAACGAAACGGTGGGAACACTCCTCGCCGAAGAGCGCGTCTTGGAGGCCAAGCTCCGGGAATTGACGCGCATCCTCGAGGCTGTGGACTACGAGACGCTTTTCTACGACACCAGTCCGCAGCAGGCCTACAAAGAAGTCATGAGGGAAATGAAGCGGGCCGAAGACAATCAGCGCCGGGCCGAGGCGAGAGGATTCGAGGATGAGCCTAGAGACCCCGAGGAAGAGTGGGACGAGGAGGCTGGCTACTCGGACAACGAGCGCGCCTTTCGAAGTTTCCTACGGAGGGCCGTCGGCATCGACCCCGACTTCCTGACCAAAAGGGAATACAAAAAACGCCTTGCGGAATTTTTGGAAAAAATGGGCGCGGTTGGGTCTTCCTGGCGTCCCAATCCGGACGAGTCTGATATCGATTCGCGCGTGAAGGAACTCTACCGCGTGCTCGTCCGCCGCCTGCATCCCGATACCGGGGCGTCGGTGCGGCGCGATCCCCTGATGGCCCAACTCTGGCACGATCTTCAGGACGCCTACGCAAAAAGGGACGCCGAGCAATTGGAGCTTCTTCTTGCCATGACCGATCTGCACGAGGGACATGGGGGCATGAAAAGCACGCTCTTCCACATGCGTCGTGCGGCGAGCGAGTTCATGCGCCGTTCCCGCGAGTTGAAAGGCCGCCTGCGCGAGATCCGCACAACGGAGGCATGGGTCTTTTGGCACACACCCGACCGCGGCAAACTCGCCGTCAAACTCAAGGCCGAAGTCGAAGCCCGGGTGAAAATCGCCCGCAAAAAAATCGCCGAATGCGAGGCGGAAATCGAAATTCTCAAATCCCCTGCTCGCAAAAGAAAAACCAAATACAATCCCCTCGGGCAGGATTACTTTGATTTCTAGCTATGAATGCCAATCAAACCAACGCGGGACTGATTGTGGCCGCCGGAGCCAGTACCCGGATGGGATTCGACAAAATGACCGCGTCACTCCATGGCATGCCCGTTGTGGAATGGTCGCTGCGGGCTTTTCAGGAATGCTCGGAGATCACGCACGGCGTTCTTGTTTGCGCGCCTGATCGGATTGCGGAATTTCAGAAGCTCGCCGCGCCCTACCCGAAATTCCAGCACATCGTTGCCGGTGGTTCGGAACGCAGCGCCTCCGTCCTCAACGGGCTTCGCGTCCTCGCGCGGTCCGGTGCCGATTATGTGGCCGTCCATGATGCCGCCCGGCCATTGGTCACTCCGATTCTCATCTCTCGAATTTTGGAAGGAGCCCGCATTCATCAAGCCGCCGCCGCAGCCCAACCGGTGACGGACACACTCCATCGTGGCGATGGCCAAGGGGTGCTTCTGGAAACAGTGTCCCGGCAAGGAATTTACGCCATGCAAACGCCGCAGGGGGCCCGTTTCAAAATCCTTCTTGCCGCGCTGGAGGCCCACCAAGCGGGATCCACCGATGAGGTCTCGGCACTCCTCGCGCACGGCATCCGGCCTGTCGCTATTTTAAACGATAAGCCCAATTTCAAAATCACCTACCCTCGCGATCTCGCGATGGCAGAGGCCCTGATGGCCAAGGGCGCGCCGCTTTCAAACCAAATCTAGTCAACACCACCACCCATTTATGAAAACCAAAAACCTCCTCGAAATCCTTTCCATCCCCAGCCCATCCGGTTGGGAAAAGGAAGGCCAAAAACTGTGGATCAAAAACATCGCGCCTTTTGCCGACAGGGTGGAGTCAGACCCCTACGGCAACGCCTGGGCCGTTTTGGATGGATCCGTTGAGCAGGCTCCACGAGTGATGCTCGAGGCCCATGCGGACGAAATCGGCTTCATTGTTCGCCACATTGACGACAAAGGTTTTCTGGCTGTCGGGCCCATCGGGGGCTCGGATCGCACACTGGCTCCCGCACGCCGCATCCGCCTCTTCGGGTCGAAGGGCGTCGTACCCGGCGTCATCGGAAACACCGCCATTCACCTTCGCGATAAAGCCAACGAGAAGCCGGCGGACTGGAAGGATCTCTTCATCGATGTCGGAGCCTCCTCGGCAAAGGGCGTTGAAAAACTAGGCATCCGCGTTGGAACCCCGGCCATCTTTGTGGATGACGCCATCGAGTTCGCGGGCGATCGCATCGTCGGCCGGGCCCTAGACAACCGCATCGGCGGATTCATTCTCACCCTCGTCCTCGAGGAGCTTCACGCCTCAAAGAAACGCCCTGCCGCAACGACCTTCGCGGCAAATGCCGTGCAAGAGGAAGTCGGCTGCCGGGGCGCCCAAATGGTCGCGCACCGCATCCAGCCCTCGGTCGCGATCATCTTCGATGTCACCCACGCCACGGACACCCCCGGCATCAGCGTGAAGGAAAACGGCCTCGTCGAACTTGGCAAAGGCCCCACCATATCCCATGGTGCCGCGAACCATCCGCTTGTCATGCAGCGCCTCATCGAGGTCGCTGCCAAACACAAAATCCCGGTCCAGCATGAAGCCGTCTCCCGCAGCACCAGCACCGATGCGGATGTGATCTACACGACCCGCGACGGCATCCCGTGCGGTCTCATTTCGATCCCGCTTCGCTATATGCATTCACCTGTCGAAACCATCTCGCTGGCCGACGTCCGCCACGCCGCTTCCCTCGCCGCCGGCTTCATCCGCAGCCTCCAAAAATCCGACACCTTCCACGTGCTCGGCTGACAACCCGTCAACGGGGACATCAATTTTCGGTGTATTCGTTGCAAACAATCACGCCCTCGGAATCCAGGCGAACCTTGAGCGTGATTTGTTGATCCTTTTGAATGCTTTTTTTCTTCCGGCTGTCTTTTTCGAGCTTCACCGGCAGGAAGGCGTCGGATCCCTCCGGCTTGATGCAGACGAGGATGTTTTTCCCGTCGCCGGACCGAAGCAAAACATTGTTTACCTTCCCGTCCAACTTGTAATCCTCATCGCTCCAAAGGCTGTTTCCATCTAAATATCTTGCGATAGGGAACTCCGGGAGATGCGAAATCGTGTCCGGACTGCGTGTCAGCAAAAAAACGGCGGCACCTGACAGCAACAAAAAGGCCCCGCAAAAAATCGATATTTTGACTGTCTTCGTCATGTTGTCCGTGTTTCTGGCCATCGTTTTATTATTTGAGAATGGTTTTGCCGAGTTCGGTGACTTTGGCGACGAGGATCTCGCTTCCCGGGGATGCATCCAGCGCGGATAGATAAAGCGCCAAGGCTTGGCCCCGTTTTCCCTTTCGCTCCTGTTCGATAGCGCTGTTGTAATCCGATATGAACCGGGGACACTTGCCCGTAACCTTGGCTTTTCTGTCCGCGACGCGAGAATCCGCCGCAGAGGCCGAATCAAGATCGTACAATACCATCCAAACCTCAGGGTAGGCGGAGCGCCTCTCAAGGGCGTCGCATTTTTCGAGGCTGGCGCGGAGGTTTTTTTCCCGCTCCACAAGGACTTCATACTTGGCTTTGAGTTCGGGATCCGAACCCTGCCCGACAAGAGCCGCAAATTCACTCATTCTTTCGAAGGCGGCTTTGTGGTCCTGAGCTTTCACAACAAGCTTGAGCGCGTCGAGGGTCTCGTTTTTCGCTTCAAGCGTCTTGATTTCTTCGAGCGTGGAATTCTGGATATCTTCAATTTTCTTCTTCAAATCCGGATTGAGAGGGTCGCGCCCGATCGCAGCCGCAACGAGGGTATCTGCGGATTTTTTGTCGCGCATCTTCATGGCAACATGAGCTTGTTGAGCCCAGTGCAGCGCCTTGCGGGGATGCTCGGCAGCAAACGTTTTGAGATCGGCCATGCCTGAATCCACGCTCGTTTTCTCGATTTCGTCAGCCAGTTCCGCTATTTTAGGATAGTCCTTGGAATTAACCGCATCGGAAATCATTTTGATGTTTTGTCCAAACAGCCGGATGCGCTGCCTGTCACTGTAGGGGATGGTCTGAAGCTCGGGTTGGTATTTGGCCGTCAGCACCATTTTTCTGAGCGTGCTTTCTGCCGCTCCAAGCTGATTTTCGCGAAGCATATTGTCGATGGATTGACGGTCTTTGGTGGCGTCACGAATGCGGTTGAGCAGGAATGCTTCGAGGCCTGTGATAGTCGAAATATAGGGGATCTTTGGCGTAGCACCCGCTCCTTCGGAGCCTTTACCTGTGTCTTTTTGGGAACCTCCCGAAGAACCTGCGGGGTAAGCCTGCTGGCTCAGGGCCAGATCGCCACCTTTGAAGGAATTGCGGTAAAAACCACATGCAATCAGGGCGTGGATGTAGCGTTGTTGAGCGGCCAACTCGACAATGAGTTGTTGAAACTGAAGTTTTCTGGCCTCGGCAGTAACAAGATGGGAAAGCGATTTTTTTTCATTTTCAAGGGCGGCGATGCGGCCCTTCACCTCCTCGAGTTGTTCTTCGATGAAGCGGCGCTCGTCCTCGGTTCCGAGTTGCTTGCCGGTAAGAGGGTTGACATCATAGGTCATTTTCAAATTCCACTCGAGGCGCTTGCGTTCTTTATCCAAAGTATCGAGTTCTTTCCCGATCGCGATGGTGCGCTGCCTGTCATCAACCCGTCCTCCGGTCAGCGACGAAAGGTGTCCACGGATTGTGCGGCACAGATCGTCGTCCTCCGCATATCCAGAAAGTTCCATAAGTTTTTGTGAGGCACGCTCTGGGTTCGATGTGTCTCCGATGGAGCGTGTCCGATAGGGGCTCTCCGGCGTGAGATCATTAAGCACACCCTTGAGGAGAGCATAATAGGCGTCGCTCTTTTGAATGTCCCCCGCATTGGCGCTAATGAAGGTTCGATAGTCCGAAGGCAGGCTGGCTGGGGTCATGCCTGCGATGGAAGTTTCCGCGAGCTTGAGCTGGAGTTTGGCCGTCTGTTCCCGGAAATCTCTTTCCTCGCTTGTAAGCTTGGCTGTCTCGTCGGCGAGACGAAGGCGCTCCAATTCCACATTCTCAAACGTGTTTAATACCACGGGCTGATTCATGATCGGGCCTGCGCCAGGTACACCCGGTGGAAGATTGCCAGAGGGATTTTGAGCCGAGGAAAGACCAGTACCGAGAAGGAATACCACCGCAATGAAGACGGGCGCTTTTTTGTTTTCTCTCATGAGGGTGCGATGTTGCCGAAGGTGGTATTCTATAGGTGGAAAGATACAGAAAGAAGGAAAAATCTCGGATTTGAATATAAAAGCGGCCTATCCGGTGTTCCATTCTTTCAAAAATCCAATTCCGAGTTTAAACGGAAAGCATGAGCGACCCCGGATGTAAAACGATCTCCCAGTTGCGAGTGGAATGCCGTGGCATTTCGCTTGCCGCACGTGTTCTCGGGCAGGTGGATGAGTTGAACAAAAAAGATTCCTCCGCAGGCAAGCCGTTCTGGGAACTCAAGCTTCGCGATGCCGGCGATGTGCTGACTTTTCGAGCTTGGTCGGACACCGATGCGTTCCGTTCCTGCGGGGAAATCCAACGCGGTGAGTGTGTCGAGATCGAGGGTGAGTTCGGCATAAACGGAGCCTTCGGGCTGGACGCCAAACGCTGGAGGTTGCGTGTCCTCAACCATGAGGAAACACAGGCCCTCTTCGTCGGAGGAGAGGCCGAGATGGCCGCTGTAGAGAAGGATTACACGGACGTTGTCCAGTTTGTTGACGGGATTGCTGACCCCCGTCTTTCGAGTCTCTGTCGGTTGTTTCTCGAGGATTTCGGGCCCCGCTTCAAGCGCGCCGCTGCCGCACGGCATAACCACCATGCCCATCGCGGAGGGCTCCTGCGTCATACTGGCCAGATGATGCGAACGGCCGCAGCCCTCTGCTCGGCCTATCCCTCCCTGAATTGCGATCTGCTTCTCACGGGTGTGCTATTTCATGATTGCGGAAAGCTTTGGGAGGTTTGCCCGCCGGAAGCAGGGTTTGAAATCCCACGGGAGTTGCGGGGGGAATTGCTGGGGCATATCAGCATCGGCATCGAGTTGGTGAATGCCCTCTGGCGCAGGCTGCCATTGGAGGAATGGAGGGATGTTGTTCCAGCGTCCGAAGACGCCCGCCTCCATCTGCTCCACCTTATCGCGGCCCACCATGGCGAGCTTCAATTTGGTTCACCCGTGGAACCCAAAACGCCGGAGGCCATTGCCCTCAACATGATTGACAATCTCGACGCCCGGCTGGAAATGATCACATTCGCTTATATCAAACAGCCCGAAATCGCTCCCGGCATTCATGAGCGTGTGCGCCCGCTCAATACCTCGCCCGTGAAGCCTCTCCAAGTCTGGGGTTGAAGCCGAAACGGCACAAAATAAACCCGGATCCGCGTTGCTTTCCCTTGCATTAGCGCGGTCTTCCACTAAATTTCTACCTCTCACGGCGCATTCGTCTAGGGGTTAGGACACAGCCCTCTCAAGGCTGGTGCACGGGTTCGAATCCCGTATGCGCTGCCAGTTTTCAATCCTCTCAATCCCTCCGTAAACAAAGGCTAGGTTGCTTCGACTTTTCAAAAAAACCGCCTGTGTGTTTTAATTTGATTCAACGCGATCTCCGAATGGGAAAAATTGAGTATGAAACTTCAGTCAGAAGCTGGTTGCCTTGCTCCAATAAGCACATGAAGTACCCTTTTGTTGCGACGCTTGTTGCCGCCCACTTTTTTACTCTCTTGCTGACGACAGGATCCCGTTTGTTTGCGTGCACTGGCGATTTTGCGCATCAGAACGCGACCGATGCCCCGCAGGCCTCTCCCGATGGCATTGGCAAGTTCCACATGGGGCGTGAAATTGCAAAGGTCATGGGACATGAGGGAATCGATTGGCTGGAACGGGATAGCCGGGAGGACGAGGAGGCCTCGAGTCGGGGAACGGCCGCTCTCGAGTTGAAGCCAAATGATGTCGTTGCGGACATCGGAGCCGGATCCGGTTACCACACGTTTCGGATTGCGCCGTTGGTTCGCCAGGGTCGCGTGATGGCCGTCGATATCCAGCCCGAGATGCTGGCATTTCTCGAAGCCCGCGCGAAAGAACTCGGCTACTCGAATGTGGAGCCTCACCTTGGTGCCATCGACGGGGTTCGCCTACCCGCAGAGTCGATCGACTTGGCCTTGATGGTGGACGCCTACCACGAGTTTTCGCATCCGGCAGAAATGCTGCAATCCTTGATGGAGGCGCTGCGTCCCGGCGGAAGGATCGTTCTTTTGGAATACCGCGCCGAGGATCCCAAGGTGCCGATCAAACGGCTCCATAAAATGAGTGAAATTCAAATCCGCAAAGAACTCGAAGCCGCAGGCTTCGTTTGGAAAAAGACCTGCGATTTTCTTCCATGGCAACACTTGGTGGTATTTGAAAAGCCCCGGAACCACCCGTCCCGCGATTCCGTTTTGCCTCATTGAAGTCACGTCCCTCATGCCCGGAGGTGGCGGATTTTTCTTTGGAGCCTCGCTCCCATCGCGGCGGCGGCGAAGGCTAGGCCGAGAACGAATCCAAACCAGATTCCGCGCGCGCCGTAGCCCCATTGAAAAGCGGCCATCCACGAGGCCGGCAAAGCCATAGCCCAATACGAGACCATGCCGATGAGGAAGGGCACCTTGGTGTCTGCGAATCCGCGCAGGGCCCCGGAAGACACGATTTGAAGACCGTCGAAAATCTGAAATATACCGGCTAGGGCGAGGAGCTGAACGGTCAAGGCGCGGACGGCGGCATCCTCAACGAAACAATCGGCGATCCAGCGGCCCATGGTGAGATAAATTGCGGCGAAAACCGTCATGACCACGACGGTCATGCGCAGAGCACCGCCGATGATGGGGCGAATGCGTTCCGTATCGCCCGAGCCACGCGCCTGGCTGACCCGAACGCTGACGGCCTGGCCGATCCCGAGCGGAACCATGAATGTGGTCGAGGCACAAGAGAGAGCGATTTGGTGCGCAGCTAAGGGGATCATTCCGAGCCAACCCATCATTACCGAACCCATCGAAAATCCGGTGACCTCGGCGAGGTTCAAGCCTGCGGAATGGATTCCGATGCGGAAGAGGCGGAAAGATTCTCCCGCCAAGCCCGGAGCCAACCAACGCTCGGGCCATACCCCGGTAAGGGAACGGGAGCAATAAACGAGCACACCGAGCATCGCCGCGATGCGGCTGAGAAGTGTCGCCAAACCCGCGCCCGCAAGCCCCATCACGGGCGAACCGAGGTTTCCAAAAATAAAAACCCAGTTTAAAACCACATTCAGCAGGACAGCCCCGATCATAATCCAAAAGGGAGGCCAGGGCTTTCCCAACGACTCGCAGACGTTCTTGGCGGATCCCGTGATGAAAATCGGAATGAACGACCATGCGCAAAGAAGAAAATATCCTCCCACGGCATCGTTCACCTCCGCAGGTTGGCCGAGCAGATGAAGGGCGGGCCGGGCTACGTGAGCCATCACGGCAAGACTCACACCCATGACTAGGGAAATCAAAACGCCTCCGCGCAGGCTTTCCCCGGCGAGGCGCGGATTCCCGCTGCCAAACGCATGCGAGGCACGAACACTCACGGAGGAGAGAAGCCCGAATCCGAAGACCAGCGGAACGGAGAGGACTGTATTCGCAAAGGCACAGGCGGCGAGAGGCAGAACACCGACCCGGCCGACCATCACGGAATCCACCAAACCCATCAGCATCTGGCCGAGGAATCCCGCCACGATCGGGCAGGCGAGAGCCAGCGTTTCCCGGTTTTCTCCGCCTCGTTTCAAGATCAAGATTCCTCCACAATGCGCTGGAAGCGCTCAATGGATGCGGCCTGTCCGGTGACGGGATCGATGACCACCAATGCTCCGCAAACCTTCGCCTGTCCACGCCCCACGGGGAATTTCGAAGGCATGCAATCGAGGAATTTTTGAATCACGGCGCCATGTTCGCGCCCGAGAATCGAATCCACCGGTCCGCACATGCCCGCATCGCACAAGAAAGCGGTTCCTCCGGGGAGGATTTGCTCGTCGGCGGTCTGCACATGGGTATGTGTGCCGACCACGGCTGAAACCTTGCCGTCGAGATAGCGGCCGACAGCGATCTTCTCGCTTGTCGTCTCGCCGTGCACATCCACAAAAATCACGGGCGTTTCCGCACGAAGGCGCTGGACCTCGGCCAACGCGGTCGTGAAGGGATTTTCCAGGATCGGTTGCATGAATGTGCGGCATTGCACATTGAGCACCGCGATTTTCCCTTTGGCGGTGTCAAGGACGACACTGCCGCTTCCGGGGGTTCCGGCGGGGTAATTCACCGGACGCAATAGGCGAGGTTCGGTCGCGATGTAGGCGGGTGTTTCCTTTTGGTCCCACACGTGGTCGCCGGTGGTGATGACCGCGACACCGGTGCGCAGGAGATCAATTGCTATTTTGGCGGAAATCCCGCGGCCGTTGGCGGAGTTCTCGCCATTGACCACCACAAAGTCGGCAAAACCCTCCTTCAAGACTTGCGCCACCACATGTTTTGCCGCCGTTCGGCCGCATTCACCCACGATATCACCGAGAAAAAGAAGACGAATCATGAATCCTTTTTATAGCAACCGGGCGCGAACGCATTTAAAAAATCCCTGTGCGATCGTATCATTTTCTTCCACTCCTCTTTTTCGGTTCCCTTTCGTTGGCCATGGGGAAGCTCACACCCCTTGCTCCAAAGCCCGACTGGCAGGAACTCGACCAATATCAACAAACCATCACCCGGAGCGAGTTCACAGACCTCCTCAACCGCATCTACGCTCCCGGCGGAGCCGCCAAGGGCCTGATTGATATCACTTCCGGAAGCGCCAAAATCCGAACCTCGGAGGGTCGGCCCCCCTATATTCTCAAATTCGCGGCATCCCGAGCCTCCGCCCGCCCCGTACCCAAGTATTGGCGTGCACGCAGTGAAATAAAACCATCGACCCCTCAACCGCTGAGCGGATTGAAAATCGCCATTGATCCCGGACACATCGGAGGCAAGTGGGCCAAAATCGAGGAGCGCTGGTTCCAAATCGGAAATTCCAAACCTGTTGCCGAAGGGGACATGACGCTCCAGGTTGCCAAACTCCTCGTTCCGCGCCTCAAAGCCATGGGAGCCGAGGCCTGGCTCACGCGATCGACATCATCCCCGCTCACAGGTCTCCGACCCGCACGGCTTCGCTCGCTCGCCGCCGCATCACTGCGCGAAAAAGGGGAAAAGACCACACCGGTTTCGATTCAAAGAGAGAGCGAACGTCTTTTCTACCGTGGGAGTGAAATTCGCAAGAGAGCCGAGTTGGTGAATGGAAAAATAAGGCCCGATCTGGTCCTCTGCCTGCATTTCAACGCCGAGGAATGGGGAAACCCCTCGAAGCCATCCCTTGTGGATAAAAACCACCTCCACTTTCTGATCACCGGCGCCTCGAGCCGGAAGGAGTTGGAATACGAAGACCAGCGTTTTGAAATGCTGGTCAAACTTCTCAATCGCACCTTCCCGGAGGAAAAATCCGCAACGCAAGCGCTGGCGAAGAGCATGGCGGAGGCAACGAAACTTCCGCCTTTCGTCTACCACGGCCCCACTGCCGTGCGGGTCGGAGACAGCGACTACATCTGGGCCCGGAATCTTCTCGCGAACCGCTTGTTCCGCTGTCCGGTCGTTTACGTCGAGCCGTATGTCATGAATAGCCGCAGCGTTTTCAAACGCATCCAAGCGGGGGACTACGCTGGACGTAGACCGGTCGGCGGCCAGTCGCAGCCAAGTCTCTTTCGCGAATATGCGGATTCCGTCGCGGCGGGTTTGGCGAAGTATTACTCGGGGCGATAGGATTTCCGAGTTTCTACGAGATTCGCATTCGGATCTGGCTCCGCAGGATCAGGTAAAGAGTCCCGAAAAGGGCTGTGCTTGAGACGAGGAGAACGCCGACATTGAACCAAAGGATGCCCGCGCGGAAGCCAAGGTATTCTTTCACCGGGCCGAAGAAGACGTTCAAATGGCGGTTCTCGCGGTAGTCGCTTTGCTCCATCTCTGCCTTCGAGATGAGGTCGGTGACTTTCTGGTTCACATACAACTGCTCGGCGGTGAATCCGTTTCCGAGTTTTTTGAATTTCGACCGATCGAACGAGGCACCATCGATAACTTGGTCGATCAACACAAAGGCGCGGTTCATTTTGGCCGGTGTCGAGGCCTCCAGACCGGAGAGCAGCGCGAGGGTATCCTTGAGATCCTCCAGGCGTTCCTCCTGGCTTGCGGTTGGATTTTTTTTCCGGACGATTTCGTAGATCATCGATTGGATCTTTTCCTGGCGGCGTGTGAGAGGATTCAGTTTCGCCTGTGCAAAAACGAGCGCTTCATAGGACCATCGGGTCGGCATGACTTCGCAAATGAGCGGAACGTGGAGATTGCTGCGCGCGGGCATGGCTGTCGCGGGATGCCTGCTTGCCCACTGCTGGATCGTGTAGATGAAATCAAGATTGCGATTCATCTCCTCGTATTTGATGAGAGCGCCGCTGAGGATGATCTGCGGAATCAGGACGACGGGGATGATAAGAATGCCGGTCTTGCTCTCGGACACAAGCGCCGAGATCAGCAGACCAATGGCCGCGCCGCTCGCGGCGGTCAGGAACATGGCGATAAAAACAATCCAAAATCCGTCCCGAAGGGAAAGAAAAGCATTGCCGATCCAAGTGAAAAGCGCGCACTGGATAAGCGCAAAGAAACCCAGCGTGAGAACTTTTGCGAAAACATAGAAGCCGAGGTTCACGTTCAGATTTCTCTCCCTCATGAGCACCGGCCGGTCGTGAATGATGTCGTCCACGCTATTCGTGAGACCCAGAAACATCGCCACAACCAAGGTGAGAAAAAGATAGGTCGGGATGTGGAAAGCGGACGCGAAATCATAAACGTCCGTCTCCGAATATCTCAACACCATGCCTGTAAGAACCGCCAGCAGCGGGGCTTCGAGAATGGTCGTGAGAAGATTGGCCTTGTTGCGGAGTTTGCTGAGAAAAGCGCGCTTGAGAAGGATGACGAACTGGCGCGCCTGTTCTTTTGGCCTCAGTCGGTCGCTTCCCGCCCTCGGTTGGGGAACGGGTGGCGATGGCTCGCGGGGCGGCGCGGGATGCTGGACATCCTTCAACAGGCGGTGCGACTCGTATTTGTCGCGCCAGTAGTCGGGAGAAAACCGGCGGGCGGGAACGAGTTGTCCGCGATTGTTTTCTTCCAGAATGATGTCACCCCCGAGATCGCGAAGAGGTGTCTCCAGAACATCAAAGATGAACTCGGGGCGTGTGGTGCCGCAGGACTCGCAGCCGCCGATGGATTTCGCTTCGGTCTGGCGGCTTTCAGCTTCGGCGAAGTATTTCAGTGTTTCGTGAGGCGTTCCGAAGAAGACGAGCTTGCCACCACGGTCGAGGACGATGGCCTTGTGGAACATCTGGAAAATCCGGGATGTGGGCTGGTGAATCGTGACGAGGACGATCTTGTTGTGGGCCATGTCACGGATGATTTCCATGATGTGCTCGGAATCCTTTGAGCTGAGCCCGCTGGTGGGCTCGTCGAAAAGAAAGATATCGGCGGAGCTGACCATATCGAGACCGATATTGAGGCGTTTGCGCTCGCCTCCGCTGAGGGTTTTGAGGCCCGTGTGTCCGACCACAAAATTGCGGCGTTCATT
>JALQZP010000060.1 GCA_023258235.1 Terrimicrobiaceae bacterium
GGAGGCGTGGTGGTCTTCTTCGATATGTAGGCATCCAAAAATGCGCGGCCAGATTCGGTGGTGGGCTCAGGATTGAAGCGAGCTGGCACGTAGCAGTTATTTGCAGCGACGCCGGCCGCAGAAAGAAATTCCAACGAATCCCACGAACCCGTCCCAAGAAAAGGCATATTCAAACCGAGTGCTCGCGCCTGTTTGATAATTTCGGCCGCCTGATCGACTGGAGCTGGCAAATACACAACATCCGGGTTTTTCCTTTTGATCGTCGTTAATTGTTTCGAAAAATCCCGTGACGTGAGAAGGTAGGATTCCCCCGCCACAACATGCTGCCTTTTGAATTGTTTGCCGAAAGCGAAACCCAAGTTCCGCGCATACTCGCTATACAAATCATACAGAACAATCGCGCTGTTGGCGCGAAGCGAAGAAGCAAACTTGGCCATCACTTCTCCGGAAAAAAAATCCACAGAAGAGAGTCGAAAAACCCAGGGTTCCTTGTCGGGAACACCCGGCATCGTGGAACCCAATGCCAGCATCGGAATCTTGAGTTTGTTCGCCATGCGGGCCGCCTCGTCGCTCCCGGCGGACACCCCTCCAATGACAGCAACCACCTTGTCCACCTCGAGCAAATCCTTCACCGCCGCCCCCGCCCTATCGGTCTGGGATTTAGTGTCGCGAACAATCAATCGCACCAATTGCCCATCGATGCCTCCCTTCGCATTGATCTCCTCTGCCGCAACAACAAGACCATTCAATGCCGCCTCACCACTTTGTTCGGACTCGCCTTTGAGTGGAACAAAAACACCCACGTCAATGACCTTTATGGGAACTGGAGTTGGGCTAGGCGACTCCGCAGGAATCTCCGATGGGGCTTGCTGCGGGGGCTCCGGTGTGGGTGATACGGGGGCAGGCCGACATCCAGAACCGATCAAAATCGCCAGACATGAAATGACTGAGAACCAATAGTTCATCGAACTCATACTAGCAATACACACGCCTCACCGCAAGAACCCCCTTTGAAAAAGAGGTTCGCAGAACTTTTCAGATTAAAAAACCTCGAATCTGCAAGCGCGTTTTAGGCAAAAGCGATCTGCGATTGAAAATAATTATCAATTTCCTCTTGCCAATATCAGGGGAATCCCTACACTGCCCGTCCCGCTTTAGTTTGGTGGGATAAGTAAAACAACAACCAATTCGCTCTTTATAATATGGCAGCAACAAATGGACAAAAAATTCGAATCCGTCTAAAGGCATTCGATTACCGCATTCTAGATGCCTCGGCATCGGATATTGTCGAAACCGCGAAGCGCACCGGCTCGAAAGTGACCGGCCCAATTCCGCTTCCGACCCGCGTCGAAAAATTCACCGTCAACCGCTCGCCCCACGTTGACAAAAAATCGATGGAACAATTTGAGATCCGCACCCACAAGCGCCTCCTTGATATCGTGGAACCCACCTCCAAAACCGTCGATGAACTCCGGAAATTGAATCTTCCGGCCGGCGTGGACATCACCATCAAAATCTGACCGTTATGAGCATAGGACTACTCGGAAAAAAACTCGGCATGACCCGCATCTATGATGAAAAGGGTCGCATCTCACCAGCCACAGTCATCGCGGCAGGAGGCAACCGGATTCTTCAAACGAAATCGATCGAAAAGGACAAATACACATCTGTTCAAGTCGGTTTTGATGACCAGAAGCCACAGCGTGTTGGCAAGGCCATGACCGGCCACTTTGCCAAAACGGGATCCACCGCCAAGCGCTTCATTCGTGAATTCCGCCTCGCTGACAATGCGGCAACTCCCGAAACTGCTGAACTTCCCGTTACCAACTTCGAAGTTGGTCAATTCGTGGACGTCATCGGTCAATCCAAGGGAAAAGGATTCCAAGGCACGATCAAGCGTCACAATTTTGCAGGACAGCCCATGACACACGGTTCAACAATGCATCGCCGGAACGGCGCCATCGGTAACCGCTCCACTCCGGGCCGTGTTTGGAAAAACATGGGTATGCCTGGTCACATGGGTGATGAGCAAGTCACTGTTCAAAACCTCCGCGTACTGCAAGTTCGCAGTGAAGAAGGTGTGATCGTCGTCGCGGGTGCGATTCCGGGAGCGAAAGGTTCCTACGTGGTCATTCGCCCAGCGATCAAGAAAACGACCAAGTAAAAAAACATTTCCCGACTGCTTTGTCGGGGTTTTCATAGCACTGATGCCCGTAGAGCCCTGCTCTACGGGCATTATGCTTTTTGAAATTATCGACCCCGTTGCAACAGGCTTCAACTCTATCGGCGAAGTTCTTTTTGAGTTCACCTTCATGGATGGTTTCACTGGCATCTTCAAATACCAACTCTGAGCCCCAGCGATTTCGTCCCGATTCATCCCGAAAACGGATTTTTAGACAGGAAGACAGGATTTGCAGAATCGGAGCGCAGCGGAGAAAGACTGCCAACGGCAGCCCAACGGGCGAGCAAAGCGAGTCAATTAACAAGAGCGGTTTCCGAAAGCGGCGAACCCCACAAAACGATCCAATTGGATTCACGCTAATTCATTCACAATCTGTGCTCTCTGTGTCCTCTGTGGTTAATTCCGCTGGATTCAGGTTAATAGCAATGACACCAGGGTCATCTAGAAAAAAGGTCTGGCTCGGGCTCCTCAACTGGCAAAGCTGCAAAGCGCCGCGAAAGTAGAAGCGGCATCCGGGGGTGCTCGTATTTTTGAAGCTCGGCTTCCGTCGATGAGCGGGTGAGGATTTTAAGGATCGGCACAGTCTTGCGATGGTCTAGCAAGGCCGCGACAACGCAATCGGAAGGGACGAACTCCCAACGGAGCTTGCCGGTTGCATCGGAGCGCTCGGCAAATTCGGTCGCGGGAACATCGACCTCTTCGGCGCCTTGGAGCTTCCACCAACCCAATATCTCGGACCGCGCAAATCCCGCCCAAACCGCCTTCACCAAGCCATTCCGAGTGGATGCGGCAATGGGGGTTCCGGGCTTCAATGTACGGGTTCCGTTTCGCAAAATGGCGCACATAACGAAAATCAAACGGCAAGCTTGAACCCCATGGCGAAAATCACAGAAAAGGCCACGCACCAAGGAATGGCACCAAGGGACAGGCTCAAAAAGGCGGACAAGCGTTTCTCCCCTATCGCAAGGGCAAGGAGGCAACCGGCCTGCGGGCCAATAGTGATTGGAGCGACCAATCCCAAACCAACGAGACCGAACTTATCCCAGGCACGCCATATCCACTTTTGAGGGTCACGAACGAGTGGAATGCGCAACTTTCTCGCGATCCAATCACGCGCAGGAGTGCCAAGCAGGAGCATCACTCCAGCACCGGCGGCATATCCGCACCAGGCCACCAAGGCGGCCAATGGAACACTCAGACCTGAGGCCATACCAGCGGGAATCGCACCCACAAAATAAAAGAATCCCAGCGAAAATGTGGCCGCGACGGCGGAGAGAAAGGCGATCATGCCTCGGCAGCGCTCGACGGCTGCAAATAAGCACCCAATAAAGAGATGATCTGCGATGGAGACTCGATCATGTAATCGGGCGCTAGAGCTTGGATCGCAGAGTGGCTGTTGTAGCCCCATGTGACAGCGGCCATATGAATTCCGGTTTCCTGCGCCGCCTCAATGTCCCTCATTTCGTCACCCACAAAGAGAACGTCGGATGGCTTAAGATGAAATTCCCTGAGCATCTTGCGGATCACGCTGCCTTTTCCCAAAAGCTTCGATGAACTTTTGATAAAATCAAAAAGCTGGAGATCATATTGTTGAAGGAAGGCGGTGACATTGGGTTCGGAATTCGAGGTAAGAATGCCGAGTCGAAATCCCGCCGCATGGAGCTGGCGCACGACCAAGAGGAGATCGTGAAACGGCTGGATATCGGGCATGCGCTTAGCCATTTCTTCCGTGCCCCGTTTCGAAATCCGGTGGAGCTTCATGCGCGGAATGCCGAGCTGCCTCATCAGTCCACGTGTGGAAAGATCGCGGGCGTGCTCCAAGCGCTCAGGTGGAAGCTTTTGAAATCCGAATTCCTCAGCGAGAATGTTCAGAATTTCGAAACCGGCATGGAAAGTGTCCGCGAGTGTGCCGTCAAAATCGAATACCACCAGCTGGGGCTTTTTTTTCAAAAGTCCTGCAGCTCCCACTCGTCGCTTGCCACCCCTGAGGACAAAGCGAGCGAAGCGCTTAACCCGTGATCTTTTTTTTATCATGCGGACGCTTCCATATGTCCGAAACTCTATCCGAGGGCTAAAAAATCTCCAATCTTTTGATTGCCGGTAGGAAATCACCCCAGTTCAGAGATCATAACTCCACACGCGGGCTCTAATCAAAAATCAAAACCACGTAAGCGGCAAAAAGGACGAGGTGGACAGCCCCGGCCAAGACATTCGTGCGATTACCCGCAAAAACGGTTGAGGACACAAAAAACGTCGCAATAAGAAGAACGATCTGAGTCATAGGAAGTCCCAATTCGACGAATTGCCCTGTGGCGCCGCTGATGACCAATACCGCCGGCACGGTAAGCCCGATCGTCGCAAGAGCGGATCCCAAAGTGATATTGACTGTCCGCTGCAAAGTATTATCCCAAGCGGCGCGGCATGCGGCAAGACCCTCAGGTGCAAGAACGAGCAACGCCACAACGAAACCAGCCAAAGCCTGGGGAGCGTGCATGGCGGAAATGCCGTAGTCCAGAATGAGAGCAATTTTTTTCGAAAGCAGCACGATCGGGAGCAATGTGAGAATGAGGAAGATGGCATGATACCGGGCCGTGTGGTGGTCAAGTGGCCCGTGGGAATGAGGTTTCGCGGGTTCCGATGCACCAGGATGGAGAAAAAACCCCTTGAGAGAGGTGGATTGAAGAAAAAGAAAAACCCCGTAGAGAACAAGCGAGGCAAATACTAAAAATGCCGCCAGCAATGGCGAAGCGGAGCCCCCCTCGGCATTGAGGGTAAAACGCGGTAGAACAAGACACAGAAAGGCCAAGCACAAGATCACAGCCAGATAGCTGCGAGCGCCTTCAAGGTTGAATACCTGGCGATGATGCCTCAGACCTCCGATCAAAAGTGTGATCCCTAGCATCCCGTTTAGAACGATCATGAGGACGGAAAACATCGTGTCCCGCGCGAGTGTCGGATCATCCTTGCCGGTCAACATCAGAGCCGAAATCATCACCACTTCGATGGAGATCACCGATAACGTGAGAATGAGCGTTCCGAAGGGCTCCCCCAGCTTCTCCGCGAGACACTCGGCATGGTGCACGACAGAGAACGAAAGCCAAAGCATCACCGAAAAAAGGGCCACGAACAAAAGCGAGGCCACCAGTGGATTGAGCGAGGCCTGAAACCAAGCCGACCCGAGAAGAGTCAGCACGGCCACACAACTGGCGCCTACCCACAGAGGAAGTTCCTCACCAAAAATCCCCACCCTCGCTTTATTGCGCTCCTGATCCATAGAGGGAAAATTCTATGAGCAACCGATACTTTCCAAGAAGAATTGCGAAAGGTTCGCCAAGTCCACACGGAACAGCCAGAATCCCCTCCTTCCATTAATAACTTTACAGAAGATCGGCATAGTCCATTGGATACGTTTCCCCAAAAGGAAATCCATTCAGCCACCTCTTGCATTATGAACACAAAAGACCTCACCAAAGAAGCACCCTCCAGTCCACGCATTCGCACCGGAGGCTATGCCCTCCTCGCCCGGCTTGCGGACAAAGGTCGCGCCGAACTCGCCGGCAAAGGGGGCGAATACCACTACGATTGCCCGCTGGACAATTATCTTTTCGCTTTCAAGGGAGTCACCGGTGCGGATGTGAAGAAGCTCATCGAATCCGGGGCCACAGATCCAGAAATCGCTTCATGGTTGAACAAAAACGGCCTCCCCAAGTCGCCGGCCGAAGTCCAAGCTTGGTCCGACGAAGTCGAGGCTGCCCGTCCGTTCGATAATCCCGATATGAAAGAATGGTTCATTGGGGTTTGCGCGGCAGCCGGAATCGATCCTGCCACGAGCACCCTGTTTGATTATCTCGAGACCGATGACCGCATCAGTTTTGCCAAGTAAAAACACAGCTCATCCGAAAAAATCCGCTTTGGACTTTTCCATCCCATCAGCGGCGAGCCATTTTGCTGGCCTCCCTTTTGCAACTCACGGAATGGATTCATCGCTCCACTTTTGGGGAGATTAGTCAACGATGCCTTCGATCCCGGAAATCCTAGTGCTTGTCGTCGGTTCCTACTTCGCCGGAGCAATGAACTCCATCGCAGGCGGCGGCACGATCATCACCTTTCCTATCCTCATCGCCTTCGGAATGCCCGCTATCGAAGCGAACGCCACCAGCACCGTGGCACTGCTGGTGGGAATCGGAGGGAGTCTCTATGGCTACCGATCCAGCCTGCCTATCGTTAGGCCTTGGTTGAAAATCTTCGCTCCCTTGAGCATGGCCGGAGGGATCGTTGGTGCTTGGTTGCTCATCCATACAAGCGAAAAGGCGTTCGCCCACTTGGTGCCGTTCCTCATCCTTTTTGCCACTTTGCTTTTTCTATCCAGCAATGGCATTCGGCGGATGGTGGGGCTCGACGATGCCGGGTCGAAGGTGCGCTCGGCCCATATTTTTGCCGCATGCCTTTTGCAATTCGGCGTTGCCATTTACGGAGGATATTTTGGCGCCGGTATTGGTATCCTGACGCTGGCGACACTCGGGCTCATTGGAAAAACCAACATTCTCGAGATGAACACGATCAAAACCGTACTCGGCGCCTCGATCAATCTTGTGGCGGCTTCCTATTTTGTTTGGTCCGGTATTGTCATCTGGCCGGAAGCCTTGATCATGACCCTCGGCGCAGGGGTTGGCTACTACTCTGGCGCGGTGTTCAGCATGCGAATCTCACCGGATCGGGTTCGCACTCTGATCATCGTAATCGGTTTTGTCCTCTCCGCGATTTTCTTCTGGCGTCAATACGCCCCGTAAGAATTTCGAAAATGCCATCAAGTCACTTGTTGGGATTTGATTTGCAAATATATTAGCCAAGACTAATATTCTTATCCTGATGAAACTTTTCATGCTAGCCGGGATTTTCTTGCTAGGGATTTGCGGATTTGTCCGGGGTCAGATGGACGTGGTGTGCACAACAGGGATGGTGGGAGATCTGGTGCGTCAGGTCGGAGGGGATCGCGTGAAGGTGACGACATTAATGATCGATGGCGTGGACCCTCATCTTTTCAAGCCTACGCGGGACGATGTGGCGCGAATCCTGAAAGCGGATCTGGTTTTTTATAGCGGTCTGCATTTGGAGGGGCGGATGGAGGACACCTTTGAAAAGCTCAGTGCAAAGGGAAAATGTATTACTCCGGTCACGAGCGGGATTCCCGATGCGCTTTTGCTGAAAGAAGGGGCGGTAGTGGACCCCCATGTGTGGATGAACCCCGGTTTGTGGGCTGGTTGCACCAAGACGGTTTCTAACGTCCTCACCAAAAAAGATCCGGAGGGCGCTGCGATGTATGCGACAAATGCGACCCGCTACGCGACTCAACTTGAGTCACTGGAAACGAAAATGCGTTCGTCGATCGCGACGATTCCCGAAGCGCAGCGTATCCTCATCACCGCCCACGATGCCTTCCAATACTTCGCCAAAGCCACGGGATTGGCCGTGATGAGCATTCAGGGCCTGAGTTCCGCTTCGGAAGCGGGTGTCGCGGATATCAACCGTCTTGTTGATGCGATAGTGACCCATCGTATTCCAGCCATCTTTGTCGAGTCCACGCTCTCAGAAAAAAACATCCGTGCCGTCATGGAGGGAGCCGCATCACGGGGATTCGAAGTGAAACTCGGCGGAATGCTTTTTGCGGATTCCATGGGCAAGGCGGGCACTCCCGAAGGCACCTATAGCGGGATGATCGAACACAACGTGAGCACAATCACCCAAGCCCTTGGTGGTGAAATTTCGACCCAAGCGCACCCATGAGTCCCCTCCCCCTCCAAATCCGATCCCTGAATGTGGCCTATCACAGGAAACTGGTCCTCTGGGACGCCGATGTCGGAATCAATCCCGGCAAGATCACGGCTATCGCGGGACCGAACGGAGCGGGCAAAAGCACACTCCTCAAAGCGGCGCTGGGACTCATTCCCAAATCATCCGGTGAGGTCCTCTTTTTCGGAGACACGTTAAAAAGAAACCGCAACCGCGTCGCCTATGTCCCCCAGCGTGAGAGTGTGGACTGGGATTTCCCTGTGACCGCGCGCGATGTGGTGGCGATGGGACTTTATCGCCGCATTGGATGGTGCCTGCCGGTCAGATCCCGTCACCGACGACTCGCGGAGGAAGCACTTGCAGACGTGGGTTTGGCAGATTTTTCACGTCGTCAGATCAATCAACTCTCCGGCGGTCAGCAGCAACGCGTCTTTCTGGCAAGAGCCCTGGCCCAAAAAGCCGATCTTTATTTGATGGATGAACCATTTGCCAGCGTGGATGCCGCCACCGAGCAAGCCATCCTGAGCGTCCTGAATCGATTGAAGGAACAGGGCCGCACGGTCGTATGTGTGCATCACGATTTGCAAACGGTTTCGGAGTATTTCGATGATGCTGTTCTTTTGAATATGCGCGTCGTCGCCCAGGGAAGCGTGAGTGAGGTTCTCACCACCGAAAATCTGCGAAAAACCTATGGGGCGCGACTCCCCTTGCTCGATGAAGCCGTCACGGATCTCTCGGTGCCAAACGCATTGAAGAAATTTTAATCTATCAAACCCGATGTCAGCCACGATGATTGAAACTCTCTGGAGAGTGCTTCTGCTGCAGGATCACAACACCAGGATCGTGCTTGCCGGGAGTTGCGTTTTCGGAGCTGCAGCTGGGCTGGTCGGGACGTTTTTGCTTCTACGCAAGCGCTCACTCATGGGCGACACGCTGGGGCATGCGACCCTTCCCGGAATCGCCGGAGCATTCCTGATTGCCATCACCATTGGGGCTAATGCCCGGTCATTTCTGTGGCTTTCCATCGGCGCAGCGGTATCCGGCATTGCAGGCATGCTCACTGTGCTGGGCATACGCAAGTTCAGCCAAATCAAAGATGATGCCGCACTGGCCATCGTGTTGAGTGTGTTTTTCGGCACAGGCGTGGCGCTCTTAAGTGCGATCCAGCAACTCCCCGGTGGGCAGGCAGCGGGAATCGAGGGATTCATCTACGGGAATACGGCTTCCATGACCACCCAGGATGCCGGATTTATCTTTGCCTCCTCGCTCTTTGTCGTGGTTGCCTGCGTCGCTTTTTTCAAGGAATTCAGCCTTCTGTGTTTTGATGAAGCGTTCGCTTCCACAAACGGCTGGCCGGTCCGCACGCTGGATCTCTTTTTGATGTCCTTGATTGTATTGGTAACGGTGATCGGCCTTCAAAGCGTGGGTATATTACTCGTTGTCGCCTTGCTGGTGATTCCTCCTGTGGCTGCACGTTTTTGGAGTGACAACCTCTGTGTTGTCGCCTTTCTGGCAACCATCATCGGAGCGGATAGCGCTATGGTGGGTGTTGTGGTGAGTGCTGTTCTTCCCAAAATGCCGGCAGGAGCGATCATTGTCTTGGTCGCGGCGTCGATTTTTGCGTTCGGACTTCTCTTTGGGGCGCGGCGCGGCGTGATCATCCAACTTCTCGCCGAACGCCGAGCGGCATCCCGGTTGCGCGCGGAACACATGCTGCGGGCGGTTTATGAATGCGCTGAAAATGGGAGCCCCTTGGTCGAACTGAAGGCCATTCTCAACAAACGACCTTGGCAAAAAAAAGAAGTTCTTCGGGAGATTCATCGTCTCGCCAATTCCGAGCTTCTGACTATCACGCCGGATGGCTTGAAGGTGCAGTTGACCAACCTCGGCCAGATCGATTCGCGACGTTTGGTTCGCAATCATCGCTTATGGGAACTCTACCTCCTCAATCATGCCGATGTCGCTCCAGGGCGCGTGGATCGCGACGCGGACATGATTGAACACGTGCTCGATCCGCGATTGGTCGATGAATTGGAAGTCCTCCTCGCCATGGAGAGCCCTCGCCGCTTTGTGCCACTCGACCCGGAGAAACGGAAGTCATGAACTGGACGGAGATCGACACATGGATCGTCATCACCGGCGCTCTTATTTCAATGGCGTGCGCGATCCCAGGCACCTATCTCCAACTCAACAAACAAAGCATGCTGGGCGATGCGATCAGTCACGCTGTTCTCCCCGGCATCGCCATTGCATTTCTTTGTTCGGGCAGAAAAGACCCTCTCCCAATGCTCATTGGAGCTGCTTGCGCCGGCTTGTTCACCGGTTTGTTAAGCAACCTCATTCATCGTCATGGAAAGGTGGATACCGGAGCCGCGCTGGGTGTGGTCTTTTGCAGTTTGTTTGCTCTTGGACTCGTTCTCATCCGCGTGGCGGCGGATCACGTGGATTTGGATCCATCCTGTGTTTTGTATGGAGCGATCGAATTGGCCGTGATTGACGGTTGGTCTATTCCCCAAGTCGTTTGGCTCTCTGGGGGAATACTTGTTCTCAACCTCGGGTTGGCTTTGATTTTTTACAAAGAACTGCGATTGGCGGCATTCGATCCCCGCTTTGCGGAAACCGTGGGCATTCCCTCGCCTGCCATCCAGTATGGACTCACCATCAGCACAGCCATCACGACCGTCGTGGCTTTTGAAAGTGTGGGCAGCATTTTGGTAGTCGCCATGCTCATCGTCCCTGGAGCCACAGCGCTTCTATTGAGCCATCGGGTCGGCGGCGTATTGGGCATCAGTCTCCTTCTCGCGGCGGCGAGTGCAATCGGCGGGCACATTGCAGCAATATCCTTAGCTCCCGCGATGCTGGCCGCACTCACTGGTCATTCCGAAATTGGTGCCCTGAATTCGGCAGGAATGATGGCGGCCTGCAGCGGGTTCATTTTCTTCGCCGTTCTCGCGGCAAAAGGCATGGCACGACGCTTCGCACGACCCAAATCAGTGGGTGCAGGGACGGGCGAGATAGCGCCCACCGCCCTCCCCCTCGACTAGCGCTCCCGAACGAACCACGAATCGTCCCCGAACGGTCACGTCCCGTATTTTTCCCGAGACCTCTCGTCCCTCGAAAGCGGAGTAATCCGTCGCCCTCGACGACCGCCGGGTTCCGCAGGCAACTGGCGGCTTTGCCAGACCCGGTGCGCCGGGAGGCGAATTTTGGATGCAGGGATTGTGGGATTTTTAGAATGGACGTTGTTTCGTTTGCCACAGGGTGGCC
>JALQZP010000061.1 GCA_023258235.1 Terrimicrobiaceae bacterium
CGGCATAATGTACATGGGCCCCGTTGCGAGTGAGGCTGGCTTCCGCTTGCTCGAGGTAGGTATCCAGATTCTCGATCGAATGCTGGCGGATCGCACCCGCAAGACGACGAAGGGAATCGGCATCGGTGAAGTCCTTGGCAAGGGATCCGTAGCGTTTTTCGGTTCCCGCCGCACTATTGTCGTGGACGGCCTGTTGAACCGGGCGATCCAACCGGCGGGCGTAGCTGTCAACTTTTTGTTCAGGCATGGTTTTGTAGAGCGGCTTGAAGGATTTGAACGAAGTGGAGTGTCTTGACTGGCTTGCCGCCGCGCTCGGCGAGGCCGCCGAGGTGCATGAGGCAGCTCATGTCGCCGGACACCACGAAATCCGGATTTCCGGCGGTGATATGTTCCAGTTTGAGGCATCCCATCGAAGAGGACACATGCGGGAAGCTCACGGAAAAAGTGCCGCCGAATCCGCAGCATTGCTCCGCTTCGCCGAAGGGGATGACTTCAATCCCTTCGATGGACTCCAATAATTGGATGGCAGCAGCTCCGCTCGGCGTGCCCCTTGTGTGGCAAGCTCGGTGAAAAGCGATGCGGGCCTGGAAACGACCGGGCCATTTTTTGATGCCCAGACCGTTCACAAGGTAGTCGGCAATTTCCCAGGTCCGACCGGCCAAATCGTTGATCGTGCGAAGGTCGGATTCCTTTTCAAACTCCAGCGGGGCACCATGGAAAAGCATCGCCGCGCAGGAGCCCGAGGGAACAACGACGGGTTTCTCCCCTTGGAATACCTTCGCTGTATGGCGCATCACTTGGCGCGAGGCTGGCCAGTCACCGCAGTTGAAGGCTGGTTGTCCGCAGCAGGTCTGGTTCTCGGGGAACTCGACTTCACAGCCAGCGTGCTCCAGCACTTCGACTGTGGCCTTGGCCACATTGTCAAAAAAAGCATCGCAGAGACAGGTGGCCATGAGCTGAATCTTGCGGCCATTCGGTTTGGAGGTCGTTGAAGTCATGTCTTGGGAATCTGTAAATAATACGTGTTAGCGCTTGGTTAAGGCGCAAATCTTTTCAAAGTCGCCGGATTTTTGAGCCCAAGCAGATGTGTCCTTTGGCTCATGGACAACGGGGTTGAAGGATCTTTGAAGGACTTGTCGACCTTCAGCGAGGGACTTGATCTCGCCGAAGGCGAGCATCTGAGCCAAAATATTGCCCGAGGCGGTCGCCTCGATCGGGCCGGCTACAACCCGCAGCCCGGTGGCATCAGCCGTCATTTGGTTGAGCAGCGCGTTTTGGCAGCCCCCACCAACAATGTGCAATGTGTCGGGAATGTCGGGTTGGATTTTCCTTAAATTCTCAATGGTCGCGCGGTATTTCATCGCGAGACTTTCAAATATGACACGCAGCAACTCGGGCTTGCCTTCAGGAACTTTCTGTCCGGTGCGGGCGATATAGGATGTGATGGCTTCCGGCATATCGCAGGATTTTTCAAAATCGGGAGCATCGGCATCAATGAGGGCGCCACTGCGGGCGGAGGAGGCGAGTTGGACCATGGTGGCGTAGTTGATCTCTTCGCCTTGGGAATCCCAAACCCGCTTGCACTCTTGAAGGAGCCACATACCGGCGATGTTTTTCAAGCAACGCGTCGTTCCGGCCAACCCCTGCTCATTGGAGAAACGGGCGACTCTGGCGGCTTCACTCAACTCGGGCGATCCCAACTCCCGGCCCAAGAGGGACCAGGTTCCGGAGCTTAAAAAGAGCGGGTTGGCATGATCCGCTGGCACGCCTGCCACGGCGCTGGCCGTATCATGGCTGCCACAGGTGGTCACAGAGACATTGCGGAGGCCGGTTTTTGCCATCACGCTCTCGGTGAGTTTACCAAGTTTCACGCCGGGATTGACGGTGGATTTGAGAAGATGGGTTGGGATTCCCAGTTTTGTGGCCAATTCCAGGTCCCATTCGCCCGATCCGGCCTTGAGAAGTTGGGACGTGCTCGCGATGGTACGCTCGATCGCCATTTCCCCGCTCAACCAGTAGTTGACAAGGTCGGGCATGAAAAGGAGATGCTGCGCCTTGGAGACCGCGCTACCGCGGGACTCCGCCATCAACTGATAGACCGTATTGAAGAACAGGGATTGAATGCCGGTGCGATTCCACATGTCGCCAGCCCCGATGAGACGCTCGGCTTCGGCGATCATTCCATCGGTGCGGCTGTCGCGGTACATCCAGGGTTCGTTGACAATTTGTCCGCTGCTGTCGATCAGGCCGTAGTCGACTCCCCATGTGTCCACGGCCACGCTCACGATGTGGTTGCCAAATCTTTTCCCCGCTTCGGCGAGTCCGTTCTGGATATCTTGAAAAAGTCGCGTTGCTTCCCAATGCCATCCATCGGCGTGTTGAACCCCGTTGTTCGGGAAACGGTTGACTTCCTCGAGAACGAGGGTGGATCCATCAAAGTGGCCAGCCATCACGCGACCACTGGAGGCTCCAAGATCGACGGCTAAGTAGGTGCGAGTATTCATGATTTTTTTTCTGCGACCTCCACTCGCATTCCCTGCGAGCGAAGGGTGGAGTCAATATGTGTGTCGGGCGGTGAGTCGGTAATCCAAAGATCCACATCCGAGTTATGAGCAAAAAAGTAGCTCGATGCCAGCCCGGTTTTTGATTTGTCGGCAAGGAGAAAAACTTCCCCGGCGAGTTTGACGATCCGGCTCTTGGTCCGGCACTGCTCCTCGGTGGCCTCGCTCAATCCTTTTTCGGGATCGATGCCTCGGCAGGAAATAAACGCGGCATCAATCCGGTGCGTCTCCAACCCGATATCCGTGCCCCATCCGGTGCAGGACAGGGAGGAGGGGCTCAAATTTCCGCCCAGCACCACCACTTTCACAGAGGGCTTCTCGGAAAGGACAAGCGCTGTTTGCAGGGCGTTTGTGAGAATCGTCACCGCTTGATCCGGCATGATGATGGCGAGTTCGTGAACAGTCGTGCTCGCGTCGAAATAAAGTGTCTTCCCGGGTTGAATGTGAGCCAGGGCGGCTTTGGCGATGAGGGATTTCGAAGCCGCGTTTTGCTGGGACCGCACCCGGCGTGTGAAATCTAGGCGACTGGCGTCAACGGGCATGGCCCCACCATGAGAGCGTTTCAGCGCGCCTGCCCTCTCCAGTTTTTCAAAATCCCGTCGAACGGTCTCCTCGGTCACGCCGAGTTCCTTCGCGATTTCTGCCGTACGCAAACTCCCATTGGAGTTCAGGTGCTGAAGCAAAGTTCGATGGCGTTCAAGGGCGAGCATGTTGGAATATGTGGGAATATCTTTGTTTTTATCCGTTTTTTTCTTGCAAGGCAATTCCAAATTTCGCAGGGTTTCGTTTCCATGTCATCTAACAACCCAGCAGCAAACAGCAAATACAAGCACGTCACAGCGCATTGGGCCCCCACGGATCCCGTGGCTCCCAATTCGGTCGAAGAACTGATTCATCGTTCCAACTGCCTCGGCACTGATCAGCGTATCACCAATACCGGCGGGGGAAACACCTCCTCGAAAATCAAAGACAAAGACCCCGTCACCGGTGAGGAAGTCGAGGTTCTGTGGGTGAAGGGTTCGGGCGGAGATCTTCGTACGTCCAAGAAGGAGAACTTCTCCTCCCTTTACCAGTCCAAGCTTCTCGGACTTCAAAAACTTTATGCCTCCCGCCCGGACAAGGGCATCAAATCACAGGCGGAGGACGACATGGTTGCCATGTTCTCGCACTGCACTTTCAACCTCAATCCGCGCCCCTCTTCGATCGACACACCGCTTCACAGCTTCATTCCGCACGCGCATGTCGATCACACACACCCGAATGCCGCCATCTCGGTTGCCGCTTGTGCCAATAGCGTCGAGGTGACCAAAGCGATCTATGGTGACGAAGTCGTGCACATCCCTTGGATGCGCCCCGGCTTTGAGTTGGGATTGGCCATGCAGGAGGCCTGCAAACAACACCCGAAAGCCAAAGGGTTCATCATGGGCCAGCACGGCCTCATCAACTGGGCGAATACCGGTCGCGAGTGCTACGAACTCACTCTCGAGTTGATCGACAAGGCCGCTTGCTACATTGAGAAAAAACAAGAAGAGCGCGGCGGTGAAGCTGCCATCTTCGGCGGTTCGGTGCAGTCCGCCCTTCCAGAAGAAAAGCGCAAGCAAGTCTTCGCCGCCCTTCTGCCATGGCTCCGCGGTCAGGTCAGCAAAAAGAAGCGCTTCATTGCGACGATCCAGGACGATGCAAACATCCTTCGCTTTGTGAACTCGAAAGACGCTCCCCGTCTTGCCGAGCTTGGCACCAGCTGCCCCGACCATTTCCTTCGCACAAAAATCAAGCCGCTTTACATCGGCAAGGCCCCCTCTGCGGACTCCTCGGTCGAGGATATCGTCGCGAGCCTCAAGGCCCAACTCACAGCAGGACTTGAAAAATACCGCGCGGATTACGCCGCTTATTACAATGCTTGCAAGCGCCCGGCTTCACCGGCAATGCGCGACCCGAATCCTACGGTGATTCTGATCGCGGGTCTTGGCATGATCGCTTTCGGCAAAGACAAATCCGAGTCCCGTGTGACGGCCGAGTTTTACAACTGCGCCGTTGAAGTGATGCGTGGTGCAGAGGCTATCGGTGGTTACATCTCGCTTCCTGCTCAAGAGGCGTTCGACATCGAGTATTGGGCGTTGGAAGAAGCGAAGCTGCAACGTATGCCCGCCGACAAGGATTTGGCAGGCCGCGTGGCGATTGTGATCGGTGCCGGTAGCGGTATCGGCCGCGAAACCGCCCTGCGCCTCATTCCTGAAGGAGCCCACATCGTTTGTGTGGATCTCAACGCTGCGGCAGCCCAAGGCACAGCCGACGAAATCCTCAAAAAAACGGGGCTGGGCATCGGTGTTGCCGGAACCGGCATTTCCGCTTGTGGACCAGCCATCGGCATCGGAGCGGATATCACCAAGCGCGACAGCATCCGCGCGATGTTGGACCAAGTGATCTTGGCCTATGGTGGATTCGATTCCATTATTGTCACGGCAGGCATCTTTGTTCCAAGCGATACGACTGGCCATATTCCTGACGACAAGTGGGCGCTCACCTTTGGTATCAATGTCACCGGCAGCTACCTAGTCGCCGATGAAGCGGCGAGCAACTTCCGCGATCAGGGATTGCGTGGCTCGATGGTTCTCACCACCAGCGCCAATGCCGCTGTGGCCAAGAAAGGAAGCATCGCTTACGATACCTCCAAGGCTGCCGCCAACCACCTCGTCCGCGAGTTGGCTATGGAATTGGCCCCGCTGGTGCGTGTCAACGGCGTCGCCCCGGCGACGGTTGTGCAAGGCAGCGCCATGTTCCCGAGGGATCGCGTCATTGGGTCCCTTGCCAAATACGGCATCGCCTACACCGATGATGAGCCAACGGACTCCCTCACCACGAAGCTCGCTCAGTTCTACGCGGATCGCACGCTCACCCGTTCTCCGATCACGCCGGCCGATCAAGCCGAGGCCTATTGCCTCTTGGTGACTGAGAAGTTGTCCAAAACGACTGGTCAGATCATCACCGTGGATGGCGGCTTGCACGAAGCCTTCCTGAGATAAAAGAAATCAAAATCCAGGCCTGCTCTCTCACTCCGAGGGGGCAGGCCTTTTTTTATAATGAATCGTCCGTGGGCGATGAACGGGTGGGGGAGGTTATTTGCAGGCCTTGGCCATGGCCCGCAACTGCAGGTCCAATGGGCTTGAATCCAAGGGATCAAATTTTTGCCTCATGATATCCACCGTTCGGAGTGCCCGGGCTTTGCTTCCTTTTTCGAGCAGCGCGTTGACGAAAGGAACTCCCACTTGGTTGACGAAATTGCCGCCTCCGGCTTTGCCGATGGATTGAAGTTGTTTGTGGAATTCCATAGCGCCTTTGTTTTCCCCGCCAGCCTCCAATGCCGCTTTCACACGCGCTGCCGCGACTTCACAACTGAGGTCGGAACGCGCGTTCAAATTCTGGGTAAGTATGAGGTTCTCCGTCTTTGCCGCATCAAGGGAGTTTCCAGTCTGTCTCTGAAGCGCCGCGAGAGATTGTTGGTGCCGGACCTTGGCGTCAGGGTTGCGGCTGAGGGCTCTGACGGCCTGCTCGTGGACACGGAGTTGGTCGGTCACGGGGGACTTCACTCTTGCCATGAAATCTCCCAACCGGCTCCACGGCACCGGATTTTCGGGGCATAAACGGGTCGCATCCTGAAGTGCCAATTGAGCCTCATTCAGTTGGCCTGCGTGTTCAAAGATTTCCCCCATGGCCATGGCGCTCATGGACGCAAGAAACTCGGGTCTTTCACGAAACCTTGCTGCGAGTTGTTGGATATCGTGGTCGCTCACGGGTTGCCATGTCTGCGGATCGAGGCCGGTTCCGGTTACGAGATTCTGCGAGGAATCACGTCCGCAATTCAGTTCCCATTTGCTCGTGCTACTCATGTAGCCGAACCACGCATGACCCCCATTCGAACCTTGCCCGCTGAACATAATTGTGGGCAGACCAAGGGACTTCCCGCAAAGGGCGGCGTGATGGGCTTGGTCGATGCAGATCCCTCCACTTTTCTCAATGGCAGCAAAAGTGTATGGCCCATATTCCCAAACGTATTTTTTAGCTGTGATACGTTCATCCCGATATCGAATCATCGAAAAGGCCTGATCGAAATTGCCCGGCCGTAACCGGATTTTCTTTTGAGCCCAAGCCATCTCGGAGGGGGTGATGAACGCATCGACAACGAACTTGAGTTCATTGGCGGAAAATCGCCGCAGATCAAGGAGGAGCTTGCGGGATTCATTCGCCTCAACCCACCGTCCAAACTGCACTTCTGGAGGGGCTATCTCTTTTGGCACCAAATCGGATGGGACTTGGTGGTGGGGCCAGAAAGCGGGTACGGCCGAGTCGCTCACAAAGGCGATGGCCAGCGCGAGATTGGCATACTCACGCCATTTGGTGGGATAGGCCTCTCGAATCGAGCGAAGGTTTTTTAAAACCAAAGGGAAAAAATCGCGGTCATCGCAGTTGGCGAAAAACGAGCGCAGGAAAGAGGGTTCAGCCATCGCTTCGATAGCCAAACTTTTCCCGGCAACATCACTCAGGAGACCACCCTCCAAGTTCGATCCTGATGGCAAAACATTTTCCTGCAACTCGCGACGGACTTCCGGGGCGCTCGCCATCCGTGAAGCTTCCTCGAGAGAGATTGGAATAGCGTCTGGCGGAAAAGTCAGGCCTGGAGGAACAAAAGTCAGGCCGGCACTACTCGCGCGTCGGCAAAAGTGGCGTTGGACGAGCGCGGCATTTTCAGTGGAGGTTTCACGGGAGAGAAGTTCGCACCAGCGCCAGAGGTCAAGCCACTCGACAAATGCCGTCGCGCTCGCTGGGGTGGTTTTTTTTTGATCTCCGGGTTTGTAATAACGGGCGAGTTCCGATTCCAAATGGTTTCTGGCACTTTCAAAGCCCTCACTCGCCAGGCTGGTTATATCCGAATTCGTGGGACGGGATGCCAAATTGTATCCCCATGCCGATTGCGAGCCCAGCGGAGTGGTCAGCATGAGCATGAAAAAATAGGGGCGTAGTTGGATTAAAAAATGAGTGTGGACGCCGGTTAATTTCACAATGGCGGTATGTTTCTTCAGCAAACTGCCCTGACTTCCCGGAAATCAAAGCAGAATTTTCTCGGAGTTTGTTTTGCGTGATCCGACCCCTGTTTAACTCCTATTTGCTTTGGGGAATTTGCGTGCTATTATGTAACTATTCGGTTTTTCATTTAAAGAATAACACAGAAGATTCAACCCCTTACACCCCTATGGACAAGTCCTCCGGCAAAAAACAATTGGCTATTCTAGTGTCATGCGTTGCTTTTTTATTCTTTGCTATTATTGCGGGAAACTCTTTATCCCCTAAAAAGCCGATCGAACCGGTCAGCGATCGGTGGGCAGTTATAAAGAGCCCCAGCGGGTGGGCGGAAGCCCGCGGCGCCCCAGTTTCAACATCCCTGCTGCTCATGCAGATCAACAACGACGTGAAAGTCCAACTGATCGAAGACAAGGGAGATTGGATCAAAATTCGTGCTCACAATGGGAGGGTGGGGTATGTGCGTCGCGAGTTTTTGCGTTGCTTGTGATAAAACCACCAGCAGTCAAAATTCCCGCCCCTGCGCCTTCCAAAAAATAAAAAAATAAAAGTTGCGCGAAAGAATAACTCTGATACTTTCTTAATCGTTCTGGGGGGAACAGCAGCCCGCTCCATCATTCGATGGGGCGGGCTGCACTTTTTTATACCGGAATTTCGGGTTTGCTGAAAGGCACTTTGCGCTCGCTTAGGAGGCGACGCCTGTCGGAGCCAATATGGCGTCGCGCATGCCGTGGAGAAGTTTCTTGTCATCCGGGCACAGGGTGGCGAGAGCCCCGCCGCAGGTGATGGTGTTCTCGTGGGCGAAGTAGTAGGGACAGAGTCGCACTCGGGCTCGCATGGGTTGGAGTTCCTCCATACCGGGCACCCCGTATTCCGCTTCAAAAAGTTTTCCGGGATGGAATGATTGCAGGATGCGAGGTTGGTGGGCGAATTCGGAGAGGGCTGAGTCGAGTTCGGCCTTCCATTCGTTTTGGGGATGATCGGCAGCCACCATCACGCCTCTTGAACCCCAGGCTTTTTCGGAAAAGCCACTGATTTTGAGAATAAAGTTGCGTTTCTTCTGACTGAAGTTGCCAACTTCGGTCCATGAGTGCGCTTCGAGGCGGGGCAAAACGGCATGACGGGGTAGCGGGGTGGGGTCGAGGAGCCACGTGTAGGGGATGGATTTTTGGAGGGCCAAAAACGCGCGCTCTCCCAACTCGCGACGCCAAAAATCCTCCAGGGGCTTGAGCCAAAAAAGCGCGAACCAAAGCTTCTCTTCGAGTGCGGGCTTGAAGGGGGGGTGATATGGTGACTCTTCTCCCGAATGTTCTGTTGGAGTGCCTCGGTGGCGGGAACTTGGGCGAGATCGAAAAGCTCGAAAAACCGGTAAAGTTGGGGCTGCCAATCCGTGCGGGGTGTGGCGTCGAGCACTCTCCAGTGGCCGCTCGAAGCGAAGGAGGCATTGAGTTGACCGGCGAGCCAGTTCATTTCGGGGCGATAGGTGGCGGCCTCCTCGGAGATCAAAATATCGCCCCCGGGAAGAATGCGCGCAAAGCCGTCCAGCATTCCGTCAGCTCCACCGAGGACGTTGTGACCGAGGTCCGAGTAGGTTTTATTGAGCCAGGCTGTGAGGCCGATGCCGCCTGGAACGCTGTCGATTTCGGCTATGGTGTATCCTTCTGCAGTGAGAACGAGGTCGGGACGAATGACGCGCGGGATGTCTCCTGCCAGACCATGATCGCGCTGGAAGGCGACGAGCTCCGGTGGCTTGCCTGCATCAAGCAAATCAGCCACCCATTGAGGTTGGCGGCCCTTGGCACTCAGGCGGTAGAGTTGGTCGCACGCTTTTAAAAACAGGACGAGGCGGTAGCCAAGCTTGTCGAGTTCCTCGCGGAATTCGGGAGAGATTTCGAAGGGTCGCGGGGCGATACGCCATTCCTTCTCGTGGAAAAGTCCCCCATCGGGGAGTGCGGCTTGAACGGCTCGCACGGTGGCCAGTCCGCTCATGACAGGATTTTCAGCGCTTGGCGCACGAGTTCTTCGGAGGCGGGTGTCTCGCCGCCGCTTTTCATCACGATGCGGATTGCTTTGTGCGCTTCGACTTGTTTGTAGCCGAGTGAGATGAGGGCGAGCACGGCATCGTGCAGGCGAACGTCATCCGGGCTGGGGGCATTCTTCGCGCTGGATGCCTCCCACTCTGCGGCGACGCCCACTTTGTCTTTGAGTTCCAAAACGATTCGTTCGGCGGTTTTTTTTCCAACGCCGCTGATCTTTGAGATCGTTCCGGTATCCCCTGCAACGACGGCGGATTTGAACATCTCGACAGAGAGGCCGCTTAGAACGGAGAGCGCGATCTTCGGGCCGACGCCGGACACGTGATGGAGAAGGAGGCGAAATAAATCCCGTTCACCCGAGCTGAAAAAACCATAGAGGATGTGGGCATCCTCGCGCACGGCGAGGTGGGTGAGGATTTTCACTTTCGATCCAGGTTCCGGCAAACGCTCGAAACTTGATATGGGAATCATGACCTGATAACCCACTCCTTGGACGTTTACGACGATCTGGGTCGGCAGTGCCTCAGCGAGTATTCCTTCTAAAAACGCAATCATGTTGCCATTCACCTCTACCAGAGCTTTGAGGAAACTCCCAAGCGTGTTGTTCATTTTTCTTTTTCCGTCGTTTGCAATGGCGGCATTGGCGGATGGAGATTGGGCGATCATGGTAGAGCCTTCTTTCGTGGAGTCCAAAATGCGTCAACCTGTGGCCGGTTCCGTGCGGACAGTTCTTGTGGCGACTCCTTTGGTGAACGGGCAGATCGAACCCTTGGCGGCGGAAAATGTGCTCCAAACGCAGCCCGCATTCGATTTGGCGGGCGATGATACGATTCTGTCCTCGTTGAAGGCGATGCTGGGCTTCAAGCCGCGCGTTGCTCGCAACAACAATCCCGTTATTCCCAAAAAACGTCCCAGCTTTGACGAGATTCGCGAGGCAGCCCTGCGGAAAGCGTCCCAGGTCCTTGCAGGTATAACCCCGCGCATCATTCGCGACAAAAACAAGGTTGTTCAATATGTGGTCTTGGAATCGGATAATCCGTTGACGGCATCATGCGTGCTGGCACCGGAGTTTGGTGCCCGGTTCAGCGACATCTTGGGGCCGGATATCCTTGTGGCCATGCCGCATCGCAATCTCGTGCTGGTCTTCAGTCGCCAGGACAATGTGCATTTGAAAATGGCGGAATCGATTGTGAGCGGATATTTGAATGCGACATGGCCGGTCAGCCGGGAGATTTTTTCTTTGGAAAATGGAACCCTCCGTTCACTCGGCGTTTTGCAATAGCCTATGCCTGCCCACCTCGACAGATTCCTACCGAATGATTGAAGACATCGAACGTATTCTTTTCGAGGAACCCGCTATTCTTCAGCGTTTGGACGAGTTGGCCCGCGAGATCACCTTGGATTACCAAGGCAAGGAACTGACTGTGATTTCGCTGCTGAACGGAAGTTTCATTTTTATGGCCGATCTTCTGCGTCGGATCCCTTTGCCTTTGCAGGTCGATTCTTGGAGTATTGCCAGTTACCATGGCGCTCGTTCGAGCGGTCGGGTGGAGTTCCGACAAAGTC
>JALQZP010000062.1 GCA_023258235.1 Terrimicrobiaceae bacterium
AAGGCAGCGGTCTGATTAAAAAAACGAGGTCACCTTGTCAAAAAAATTCACCACCTTCGCGCGATGTTTCAGACATTGTTTTTCATAATACCAAGCATTCGATCAGCGTTGTTCTAGGTTTCATGCTTCTTTTTAATGCAAGCCTCTGAAGATGGTCTTTGTCTACACTGTGATTTTCATCTAAAAATCCGCTGGCTGGTTTACGTGAATAACCAACAGCCATTATGTCCATGATTTCAGAAAACCTCAAAAAAATCCGCTCGAGAATGGAGTCTGCAGCCCATCGGGTCGGGCGTCAGTTTTCGGATATTCGGCTTGTTGCTGTTTCGAAAACTTACCCACCGGCAGTGATCCTTGATGCATGGGACGCCGGACAGCGCGTCTTTGGGGAGAACCGTGTACAGGATGCCCTGCCGAAAATCCAAGAACTTCCCGCCGAAGCCGAGTGGCACTTCATCGGCCACCTCCAAAGCAACAAAATCCGCAAGGCCCTTTCCGCATTCAGACTGATTCATGGAGTGGACAATCCCGAACTCGCCCATCAAATCAACCGCATCGCTGGCGAGATGGGCCTGACCGCTCAAGTCCTCTTGGAAACCAACGTCTCGGGAGAAGCCTCGAAATTCGGATTCTCCCCGGAGGCCCTCCGCAGAAGCTTGGAGACGCTATTATTGCTTCCCCACTTGCACATAAATGGCCTCATGACGATGGCTCCCTATAGTGATGATCCCGAAAGCGCCAGACCCGTCTTTTCCGCGCTTCGAATATTGCGGGATGAACTTGCTGCGAAATCCGGAAATGCCCTATCGGAGCTTTCCATGGGTATGAGCGGGGATTTTGAGGTGGCGATCGAAGAAGGAGCCACGATCGTTCGCATTGGTTCCTCGATATTCGGCCACCGTTAGAAATTCGCCTTCTCAAGACGATATGGCTTCGAGGGCGTAGCTTTCCTAAGACCTCGATTTTAAATCAAAAAAAGATCCTCTTCGGTTTTTTGGAACTCTTTCAAAAATACGGACAACTGCTCCCGGGTATGGGATTTTTGGATTTTTTCCATTTCCCTGCCTGCCAAGGCATCACATCGTTCATTTTCGGGATGGCCAGCATGTCCCTTGAGCCACTTCCATTCCATGCGGTGAAGTTTGACACTCGCATCGAGTTCGCGCCAGAGGTCGGCATTTTTGACAGGTTTGCGGGCACTTGTGGTCCAGCCTTTCACTCGCCAGCTATGAATCCACTCGGTGATGCCCTTTCGAAGATATTGAGAATCCGTGTAAATGAGCACCTCGCATGGCTCCGTGAGCAACTGAAGGGCGGCGATGGCAGCCCGTAGTTCCATCCGATTGTTCGTCGTCGCAGGCTCACCACCGGAGACAGCCCTCTCGTGCTTGCCATAGCGCAGGATTGCCGCCCAGCCACCAGGGCCGGGATTTCCCAAGCATCCACCATCCGTAAAAATCGTGACCTTTTTCAATTCCGGTAATGATGAAAATGTCGACGCAGTGATAGAAAAAGAAATTTTTTCGGGATTCGCCTAAATACGAATACGAATTTACGAAGAGGATGACAGGTTTTATATCATGCAAAGGGGCAGTGTATAAAAATTAGCCGATAACACAAAACAGAGTACTTTATTTGAAATACAAAAATGAATCCCTCTGTGTACCCCGTGTTCTCTGTGGTTAATTCTGCTGAAATCTGGCTAAACCAAACGTGCAAGTTGCTTAGGAAGCGGACAGTCAAAAACCATATCCTTCCCCGTCACGGGATGGGGAAAGCGCAGGCGACTGGAGTGAAGTCCGAGGCGCTTCGCAGGATTGCTGCGAGCACCGTATTTTTTGTCACCGATAATCGGGCAACCGGCCTCCGAGAGTTGAACTCGAATTTGATGACGTCGCCCGGTTTCCAAAGTGAGTTCGACCAAAGATCGGTGGGCACTCGTTGCCAATACGCGGAAGTGCGTGACGGCGTGGCGGGTGTTCTCACTCCGGGCTACGCTGAAAACCTTGAAGGGATTCGTCTCATCCAAGTCGGATTCAAAAATCCCCCGCGCCTCTCTTAGACGACCCTCCACGACGGCCTCGTAGCGCTTTTCGGCATCCTCCCAACGCGATTGGAGAATTTCCTTGGACTCCGGCGTCTTCGCAAAAACCATCAATCCGGATGTTTCTCGATCCAAGCGGTGCACGATCCAAACCCTCTCCCGTGACATCGGATTGCCGTGCCGGACATGGTCTGTGAGTTGGTGGTACGCGGTTTTTTCCTGCTCCGCCTCACTGGCAATGCTCAAAAGATCCGGAGGCTTATCGATCACAATAATATCTGCATCCTCAAAAAAAACACGAATGCCGGACCCCACCACTGAACGGGGCGCAGCGAAGCGATCGTTGCGCACCGCCACGACATCACCTGGTTGAAGCGGGTGATTGAATTGAGAAATCGCACGCCCATTCACCGTGATGGCTTGATACTTCAGCCATGTCCGAATCTGCTTCTTTTTTAGCTCCGGCCAAGTGGCGAAACAATATGCGAGCAACTCAGCTTGGCAGGTGACAGTGGAAGGTTTTGGCATGAACAGTGCCAAGTATTGTATACGGACTCCGAAGCCCAGACCATTCCGAATTCAAATCGTGCGACAGCCTTTTTAAAATCGGAATTTTCTATAATACCGCAACGCTTCCACAGGGCCAGGAAAGTCACTGAGAAGATGAATCCCATTGATCCCACCAGCACCGGGATCACGAACAAGATACTCGTATCCACTCTTCCCGCAAATAACGACGAAGTGAGTGATACCACTCGGATAGCGGATGCGGACGATCACGGGATTTCCACAGATGAGATTCGCATCGATCAAAAAATACGAAGCGGCATCTTCATAGTGCGGCAGGATTTTAGCAGCAAGGGCCGGATCAAAAAGCGGCGCTTTCTCCCAATAGATCCAGCCCTCCGGAGTGAAGCCCATTTCGGTCTTTTTAAGAAAAGCGTTGAGACGACCGGGATCCGTTTGCCCGCCATATCCAGCGAGCACCATCGCGGCGGATGACACCGCACATCCCGACTGAGCCACCGTTTCATCGGTCACTGCAAGCTGATCCCCTCCCCAGCGCGGATCCGATTGTAAAAAATGGGGCCCCTCTATGAGGATCGTGCCAGGTATGTAAAGCCCACCGGAGGTTGGGAGAGGATACTTTGCCATCCATCCCCTACCCCAGAAAATGGCGCAAGCGATCGCTAGACCAAGTAGGATAAATAAAAAGCGCCTTGCGAACATGGAGAAAATTGCGTTGTTGAGAGCCAATGAGGTTATTTTGTTTATTGATGCTCTGCGCAACCGTCACCCTCCGCGCGAATGATTTCAATGCGATTGTGCTCGAGCAAATCCAGTCGATGCCATCCGGTGGTGGATACGCCACGACGCGTGCCGCTCACGATGCCCTAGTTGGCTCCACCTCGTTCAGCTCTGACGGCATCCAGATCAAGGCCGGGAATGCCCACCCGAGTTTTTGTTCCGGCGCGACATACTTGGTTTTTCTAAAATCCCTGCAGGCCCTTCAATCACGGGGCGCGATCCATATCGATGCGATAACGTGGAAAAAACTGGCGCCCTCTCGCATGGCCGACGGGATTGGAATATGGGGTCGATGGAATGCGAATGGCCCGGGAACGGCACGCCTATTTCATGAACTTGGACTCGGGCGCAACTTCACTTCTTTTGAAGAAGCCCGGCCAGGCGATTTTCTGAAGATTTTTTGGAACGAGTCCGTGGGAAAAAATGAACGCGGACACTCCGTTATATTTCTGGGCTTGGAAAACAAGGACGGCGTCGAGCACGTGCGGTTTTGGTCCAGCAACAAGCCCAACGGCTATGGTGAAAAAAGCGTCCCTAAATCCAAGGTCGCCCGCGCGCTTTTTTCCCGCCTCGAACTCCCCGCAAACCTAAATCAGATCGCCAACCTGCCCGCCCGCGACAAATACCTTGCAAACATGCTCTCCGTGGATTCTTCGATCGAGGAAGTTCGTAGAATGACGGGAGCGCGATAGGCCCCGAACCCAGCAGGAGGTTGACTTTGCCTACCCCCTCCATTGTCATGCACCGCACCATTCCGTCACCATGTCATCCACAGCCAAACAAAAAATCATCATCGCCATAGACGCCCCGAATGCCAAAGCCGCACTCAATCTGGTGGATGGTCTTTCTGGACAGGGGTGCCTTTTCAAGATCGGACTGCAGCTTTTCACCGCAGAAGGCCCCTCCATCGTTCGCGAAATTCAAGCTCGTCGCGCGCGCGTTTTTCTCGACCTGAAATTTCACGACATTCCAAACACCGCTCGCGAGGCCGTTCATTCCGCCGTGGCATTGGGGGTCGATATGACCACCATCCATCTTTGCGGCGGTCCCGGGATGGTTGCCGAATCGATCCATGCGGCTAAAAACTCAAAAACACTTGTCCTTGGAGTGTCGGTTCTGACGAGCATGGATGACGCTTCGCTGCACGCTGTAAGCGTCCCATTGACTCCCCGCGACCAAGTCATGCACCTCGCCCAAATGGGAGTCGCCAGCGGTCTGCGCGGGATTGTTGCGAGTCCCCTTGAGATCGCTCCCCTGCGTGAAAAGTTCGGTTCCTCTATAACCATCGTGACCCCTGGCGTGAGACCTGCTGGAAGCGACACCGGCGACCAAAAACGCATCATGACCCCTGGCGATGCGATTCGAACCGGTGCGGATTATCTCGTGATTGGGAGACCTATCACTGGAGCCCCCTCACCGCTTGAGGCCTTGGAGTCGATTGCAGAAGAAATGACCATCGCCGCTAGGAATGAGCGTTCGGCTTGACGGCACTGGATTCCAAGCTTCATTATTCGTTACATCAGATGACTCGCAAGGATTTCCTCACACTCTCCGCCGCATGCCTTTTATTGGGAGGGTGCGCCAGCTACGACCACCGTCTCAACGATAAAAAAACCAGTTATCTTGGCACGGATGGCTCGATCATTTTTCGTTCCAGTGAGTCGACTCTGGCTGAGAAAAATTCCTACTGGGACGGGGATGGTGTGGATGGAGCGCCCTCAATTGTTGTCAGTCTCAGCGAGCAAACCGCGTCCTTTTACAAAGGCTCGAAACTCGTCGGCGTCTCCGCTATATCCAGTGGTCGCGAAGGTTTTGGAACACCCACAGGGTCCTACACCATTTCACAAAAAAACCCCAACCACGTTTCGAACCTCTATGGGGACTTCGTCAATGCCCAAGGCGACGTGCTTGTCAAGAATGTGACCAACGGAAAAGATCCGGTTCCCGCAGGTGGCCGCTTTGCAGGAGCGCCGATGCCGTTCTTCATGCGCTTGGGAAAAACCGGTGTCGGATTGCACCAAGGGTTTCTCCCGGGCGTGCCAGACAGCCATGGATGTATCCGCATGCCGGAGCGGATGGTGAAGATTTTCTTCGAAAACGCCCCCATGGGCACGCCGGTGACTATCACTCGCTAGGAAAGCCCCCTATTGCTCCTCGGGTCTTGGAGGAGGCGGTGGTTGCTGACCAGCCCCTCCCTTTCGTGGACCTTGCTTTCTCAATTCCCTCAGACTGTTTTGCTGCTCAATTGTCAGCACGGATTTAATATTTAGCATCATTCCGAGCTGGAGACGCTTCATCTCATTTTCAATAGCGAGAACTTTATCGAGTTGGGTGAGTGCATTCTTTTCATCAGGACGCGAAAGCTTCAATAAGGCGTCAAGGGCTTCCTCTTCCGAACTGAGTTGCCACTGAAGATCTGTGAAGCGGGGAAGCGTTTTCTGCAGCTCCGAGCGAATTGCACCTTGCTGTTCGGGAGTTAAATTAATGGCTCGCTGATTCCGCATGACAAGCTCTGGGGGAAATAAACTCTCAGACTTGATTCCTCCTCCGGGACCGGAAACAGGAGGTGGCGGCCCTTCCTGCGGGCAGCCACCACGCCCATCGCGAGGAGGAGGTTGCTGCGCCCAAGCTTGAGAGCCGAAAATTACAAGAAGTGCTAATTGAAGGATTTTCATAAAGATTCGGTTTGAGTTTTCGATGTATCGCCACCTTCGATCCAAGAATCGGTAGTCGTGGATGAAGAAGAAATAAGATGCCCTGAATCTGCAAACAGGACATCTGATGAAGGAGTCCAATCGGAAATGACCGCCCACGCTGCAGTTTCATCCACAGTCTCGGTTGTTGGCTTTTTGAAATCCCATGAAAAGTAAAGAAGCGCTGTTAGTAGAGCCATTCCCGCGATCAATCCACCCCATGTGAAAAACTCAAAAAATGATCCTGCCGACTTGGATCTCGATCTACGAATCACACGATCAAAAGAGGGCGCCTTGGCCTCGTCCGCTTCCCTCAGCCGGGAAAAAGCCTTATTTATTAGGTCGTTGTTTATATTCATTGAATAATCCTGTTTGATTTAAAATTTCACGAAGCCGGCGTTTTCCTCTATCATAATGAGTTCTTGCGGAACCGACCGAGACGCCCATCGCCACAGCGCCGTTTTCCACAGTGAGACCCTGGTAAAAAACAAGGTGCAAAATCTCGTTCTGCCGACGAGGAAGTTTTTGCAGGGCCGCACGGAAAGTAGCGAGCCTCTCGTTGGAATCCTCTCCCTCGACGCTGTCGATCGGCTGAGTCTCGGATTCACACTCCTTTTGATATGCCCCCAACCGCAATAATCGGATCCAGCGACGACGACGTTGAGCGGCAGCCGTATAACGGATGACTGAAAATAACCATGTTTTGAAAGCCGAACGCCCGTCGTAGCGGGCACGCCCCTCAAGGATTTTCTGGTAAACCGTCTGTAGTATATCTTCGGCATCGGTTGGGTTTGATGAGCAGCAATTCAAAGCCCAGCCATAACTGAGCGTATGAAGCTGCCCAAGTTGCTGATGCAACTCGGCGTCATCCATAACTCAAAGGCTGAACCTGATGTTGATGCACTTCCATGGACTTAGTGGCTTTTCATATTCCGATATATGACAGCCAAATTAAAAAAAAGAACCGTGTCGATAAATCCATCATCGTCTCAAAAAAAGATTTTTTCCCTGTCATATAAAGAGAATCGGCGAGCGACGAAATAAACAGAACAGCACATCAATGTCTGTCCCAGACTAACGATCCACAACAAATCAACCCCTCAACATCAAATGAAAAAATCAACCCTCGGAAAATTAGGCGCATTACTCATCCTGACATGCAACCCTTCGACCCAAGCAGCGGCGGGTTCAAGCCCGGCACCTCTCCAGATCGGCGATCGCATTCAGGTCACTGAATCCACACCCGTCTGGACGGCACCGCCTATCGGAGGATCACTTAGTGGCACTCAACTTCCCAAGGCAGCGGGTTCGCTGGTTGAGGGCCCCGTTCGCTCGGGCGATATGTGGTGGTGGAAAGTGAACTTCGATACCGGCATCGATGGTTGGGCATCGGAGAGAAAAATCCGGACAGCCGCCGGCAATGCCCCTGGGCCCCGCTTGGGCGCATCAGTCTCCAGACCGCCACAACCCGTCTCGGACTCCTTCGTTCAAGTGCAACCCGCAAGCGGCAGCGTTGTGAGCACCCAGAAAGTCAACCTTCAGGGAAAACTCACCCACGATGTCTATGCGGCATCTCTGGTCGGCTTTAAAATCAATGGCAAGAAAGTGCCAGTGGATAGAACCGGCGACTTCACCCTGCCGGTAACGCTCTCCCCGGGTAACAACACATTCAATATTGAGGCTGTCACTCCGAATCCGCGCCAACAGATAAACCAGATCTCATCCTATATTGACGGATCGGTCGTCTACGGAACGGACTCGGCAAGGGCCGCAGCCTTGCGAACATTCCAAGGCGGGCTGTTGAAGACAAGTGGCACAGACCTCATGCCACTCAATACTGCCGGGTTTGCGAATGCCAATGACGCTCATTTTTTCCCAGACAACCAGATGTTTCTCTCCGGTGATGTCCGCGCCAATGAAAATGTGGAACTGAGCGCGATACACACCCTTTTCCTCCGTGAGCACAACCAAATCGCAAAGGCCATCTCGACTGCGAACCCCAAGCTCAGCGACGAAGAGATCTTTCAGGCTGCACGAAAAATTGTGGTCGCTGAAATCCAAGTCATCACCTATCGGGAATTCCTCCCGGCCCTACTCGGCACGAATGCGATCCGTCCTTATAGTGGCTATAAGCCCGATGTGAATCCCGGCATCGCCACGGAATTTTCCACTGGTGCTTATCGAATTGGTCACACCCTCATCAATGACGATGTCGAACTCTTGGACAACGATGGAAATGAGATCGAGGAAGCCCTTGCGCTCGCCGAGGCCTTTTTCAATCCCTCTGTGCTCCAGGCGGTCGGCCCCGCTCCGCTTCTCAAATATCTGGCTTCCGACAAGGCACAGGAAGTTGACACCCAACTGGTCAATGGTTTGAGAAACTTCCTTTTCGGCCCTCCCGGTGCCGGCGGATTCGATCTCGCCTCACTCAATATCCAACGCGGAAGAGACCACGGGCTTTCGGACTACAACACGACACGTGCAGCCTATGGGCTTCCTCGAGTCACAAGCTTCGCTCAGATCACGCTTAATCCAGCCGTTCAGGCAAAACTCCTCGCCCTTTATGGTAGCGTAAACTCGATTGATCTTTGGGTTGGTGGTCTTGCAGAAGATCACCTCCCGGGATCGAGTGTTGGCCCCACTTTCCAACGCATCATCGCGGATCAATTCGAGCGCCTCCGCGATGGAGACCGTTTCTGGTATGCTAAGGTCTTCGGCAGCGCACAACTCGAATCCATCGAGCGCACCCGCCTGGCTGACATCATCAGGAGAAACACCACACTCACCAAGATCCAAGATAACGTGTTTTTCTTCGACGATTCCACGTTGGCGAGTCTACAACCCAAATCTTCTCCTCTCCCTGAAGCATTCCTCAAAGTCACAGCACCCGCCTCGAGTGTTCCCGCTCTCGACGGCAAGGGCAACAACCAATCGCATCCGACTTGGGGTAGCGCAGGGGTGGACTTGATGAGAATGGCTCCGGCAGCATATGGCGATTCGGTTTCCACCCCCGCAGGCGCATCACGCCCAAGCGCAAGACTGGTGAGCAACTCCCTTTGCGAACTCACCACGACCGAACCCAACAATCGAAATCTCTCCGATTGGATCTACGGTTGGGGGCAATTCCTCGACCATGATATCGGGCTCACATCAAGCGGGGATGCGGCCCTTGATATCACCGTTCCCACTGGCGACCCCTATTTTGACCCGAAAGCCACTGGCTCCGCCCTCATCTACTTCACACGCTCCATTTACGACTCCGCAACGGGCACAAACACAGACAATGTCCAGAAACGAAGCGTCACGGTCACCTACAAACCTCAAGGCCCCAAGCCTCCTGTGCGCTAAGGACGGAGCAGCGGTATTGCAGTGATTCCGCACGAGTGGTAGGATGACTCGATAGTATGCCTACCTACGATTACGAATGTGAGAAATGCGGAAAGAGTTTTGAGGCTTTCCAGTCCATGAAAGATAAACCCTTCGAGACATGCCCAGAAAGTACCTGTGGCATGTCCGAATGGGGACATGGAAAAGTCCGCCGCCTTATTGGCACCGGAGCTGGGCTTATATTCAAGGGATCTGGTTTTTACATCACGGACTACCGCAGCGAAGGTTACAAAAAAGCCGCACAAAGCGATTCTGGTACCTCAGCACCCGCCTCGCCGTCGCCCCCTCCCGCAGCATCCGCTCCAGCCAAAACAGAATCCAAGCCCTCCACTCCTAGCACGAGCACCTAAGATCAACCCCAACAATGAGGATCTGTCCCAAATGCAGTGCCGAGAATGATGACAAACGTACCGTTTGCCTAGATTGCGGAGAAAGCATATCCGCTGTGCCCCCCACGTTCGAAGCAAGCAAACCCAAGTTAAACGAAAGAACCGGAGCCTCCGCCCCCCAAATCACGCGCTTCAAAGCCCCCGCACCCCGCAAGCAACTCAAGAAACCCTCGCGCTGGAAAAGTCTCTTTGGCATCAGGAGCTTGATCTCATGGGCCGTTCTCGCCGCCCTCATTTACGCCTTTTACTTGGTACTAACACCACCGGATAACAATGAGGATTCCCTTCCAAACGGAAAAGCGATCGGCGCTCATCCGGCCTACGAGATATCTCATATCCCTCCCCAAGACGCTCCTCCCAACGAACTGACCCCCCCGCCCCCACTTCCGCAGGACGAAGAGATTTGCGCGTCACAGATTCGATCTTTAAAAGCCGCTGCAGCCAGTTCAAATGGAACTTGGAGCATTAGCAAAATTGCGCTTAACCAATTTTTGGCAACGAGGGTTCGACTCACCCCGGTTGCCAACCAACTCGGTATCCACACTTCCTTCGAAGGATGTTTTGTTAACCTGCACGAAGGCTACTTGGACTTCGTCATGAAGCAGCGGGTCTTTGACCGCGATTTGTTCTTCACTCTGCGACTCCAACCAGAACCGAAAAACAACAGATCGAACATCGATTTCACCGGCGCCTGGATCGGATCGCTTCCGATGCATCCGAAAATTATTCCCTCTATCCTCCCAATATTTCGCCCGTGCTATGACTCGATAAAAAATGCATTAGCTCCCTTGAATTCAGCCTCCTCGATCAGCATATCACCTGTGAATATCATAGTTCGATGGCCGGAATCTTCCGTCAAATAGTCCTCGGCCCCCTCCTCGCTTTCATCGTCCTAGGCGTTTGCCCTCGACTAGAAGCGATAGACTCGATCGAGGCGTCACGAACTCTGAGCCAGAGCGGGAGCTTTATGGTTTACTCCCCGGACCGGGCCACGCGCAAACGACTAGCACGCACTGCGGATGAGGCACTGGCCCTTTGGAATAAAACCATCAAAAGCGAAATCCCGTCGACCGCGCCCATCATCATTCAAGATCTCACGAAAAAATCGCTCCCCCGCAGCACGCCCCCCGTCACGAACTTCCTTTTCGAGACCGATGGAGGCGGGATGAAGATCCAAGTCGATATTGCGTCCCCCTCGGCCTTCGAAAACGGCGATTTTGAAATCGCGCTATTCCGAGCCATCGCCCTCCATGCCATTCACATCAAAAATCCCCCGCGCGCGAAAACAAAACCCACAGAACCTCCTGAGTGGCTTGTATTCGGCATGGCCGAGTATTTCCACCGCGATCAAGGAAATCCCCCAGCAGGCCTTTATTCCGCCC
>JALQZP010000063.1 GCA_023258235.1 Terrimicrobiaceae bacterium
CAGTGACCTTATTTCCAAAAGAGTTAGGATAAAACCCCACGGGGTCAATTTCGAAACTGGGGTTGGTTAGTGAAATTGCGTAGGGAGTCCAGTTGTTGTAGCTGAGTCCTATCGGCGCGTTGTCCTTCCAGAAGGAGGTTCCATCGATCCATTTCCATTCGCCCTCGGTTTCGGAGTCTGTTGCCCCCAGCCAGAGACCTTTCGCCATGTTGGCTCCAGCGCCAGTCTGAAGTGCCCAACCATATTTCAACACTTGCTCGAGGATTTTCTGCTGCTCGGCAGTTTTGACCATCGCCAATGTCCCGCCACGCCGTTCGGCGTCGGCTTTGGCCTCCAGCCATGTGAAGTCTCCCTGAACCACGCTGTATCTTGTAGCGGAAGAATCGGTCCCGGATATGATGCTATCCATGCCATCGCCACCGATCAGGGACTCCCTGCCCCCACCGCCGACCAAGGTGTCGTTGCCGACATCACCGATGAGGTTCGCGTTGCCGCCAGAGTAGATTCGATCATCGCCGGTCGTTCCCCGTGCCGTGAGAGTCTTTGGCGCTCCTTTTTCTTGGTAATATGGCTCCAGTGCGAGAACCTCCACATTTTCTGGCATGGTATAGGAAGTGCCCGTGGATACAAATATCGTATCGAGCCCCTCCCCGGCTGACTCGACCACCAAATCGGCCTCCTGAGCATTGCCTTCATAACGACCTTTGACAAGGTAGACATCGTTGCCCGTCCCGCCGACCAAAGTATCGCGCGCACCGCCTGAAGATAAAGGAGGAAGCTCGAGGTAGTAGCCTCGCCGCACATACTCAAAGGATGGCTGGTCCCAGAATTTAGTGGCTTGATTCGATCCTGCGAAATCGGCCCATTTGGCACCTTTTGTAGACAGGAAATCCTGATCACTGTCACGCTGTAGGATTTGCCTCTCCCCTTTTGAATCCGTGTAGTCAATGATTTCCAGCTTGTTGTCGGGAGCCCCTCCTTCCCAGAGGGAGTTCGTGAAGGCCAGATCGCTGAACTTTTCTCCAGTGAGCCACCTCCAATCCCCTTCGCTGGCTCCGGGAATCGCCTTGCCGTCGTCGCTGGCTCCGAGCCAACCATCGAATGATCCGGCTTGGGCGATCATCTCAGTCCATTGCGGCAGCGAGGTGATCGTGGCAAGGTGACCACCGAGTTCTTCAGCATTTTCCTTAGCTTCCTCCCACGAGAAGTCGCCGGCGATGAAGCGGTAGGTGGTGAAGGTTTTGGCACCGCTTTCATCCGGCACTCCGATCCCATTCAGCGTGTCGTTTCCACCTCCGCCAGAGAGGGCGTTTTTTCCCCTGTTTCCAGTCAATTTGTTATTGGTTTCGCCGGTTACGATGCGAATATCGGCATCGTTTTCTCCCTCCAGAATCACATTTTCTATGGATGTGCCTCTGTCTTCGGTATAGCTTGGCGTTGTAACCCATTGTCCTTTAATCAGCGCCGTGCTGCCTTTGTGAAAAATCGACCCCAATTCCAGAGTGGTCTTGGAGCGAATCTCATCGATCCCGCCGCCCAACGAAGAGGATTCGTTCTCGGATAACGAGGCCAATTCACTTTCATCGTCCACCACATAGGTATCGTTGCCTTTGTTGCCTCGCAAGATGTCGAACCCGGCCCCTCCATCAAGGAAATCCCCGGCATCACCTCCTAGCAAAGTATCCGATCCCGCCCCTCCATCGAGGAAAGTGCTCTCTTCGCTAAAAACAGGCGGGATTTCCAAGTAATACCCGCGGAGAACATTGCTAAATTCCGATTGGTTCCAGCCAGGCAAATCATTCCACTTACCATCCGCATATGTGTGCAGGAAGTTTTCCGTTTCGGCACGCCACTCGGTATGTGTTTTCCGCCACCATCCCCACCCGGAACTCCACTGTCTACTTTCACGCCAGTTGTTTGGTTCCCCTACAGCCCAGCGACTGTAGGTCCAAGCCTCGCCCGTAATCCAGCGCCAATTTCCCTCTGAGGCACCTGCCACATATCGACCATCATCCGAAGCGCCCAGCCACCCATCAAATGAACCGGCCTGTGAAATCATTTCATTCCACTCTGCCAGTGAAGTTATTGCGGCCAAATGCCCTCCATTTATCTTGGCATCATTAAAAGCACCAACCCAGTCAAACTGACCCGGTATGTATTTGTAAACTGTCTTGGTGCGCTCATCGCCAGCTATGAGCATGTCATTACCCTCGCCGCCGTTTAGGGTATCCACTCCGCCGCCACCCAGAATGGAATCATTGCCGCTTCCCCCTTCAAAACGCTCGTTCATGGTTCCTCCGCGGAGAGTATCATTTCCAGCACCGGTCTTGATGTATTCCACGGAAACAAGGTCTTCCGTTTCACTGAGCGTGTTGCCGACAGAATTTCCGATGATGGTAGCCGCCCCTTTGTTGGAGTTTTGCAAGTCAATCCTAATGTTTCTGGTCTCGATTTGATTTTTCAGGGTATCCGAGCCAGGATTGGCATTGTCCAAGTATCCAAGCTGGTGCAGGCGCTGAGAGGCCATCACCGAATAATCCACCAAATCGAACCCTGCGCCTCCGTCCAAAAGGTCGTTGCCGGCGCCATGCAGAAGCGTATCGTTGCCAGCTCCTCCCACCAGGGTGTCATTGCCTGCGAAGCCACCGAGCACATTATTTCCCGAGTTTCCAAACAAGGAATTTTGCGTATTGGTTCCGAAGCCTTGGAGATCCTGCACTCGGCCGTCTTTGTCCTTGGCCTCCAGCAAAACCAGATGCTCGAACTCGGTATTGTCCCCCTTGCCCCTCCGGCTCAGATCCCAGCTCAACCAAGCATGGACTTGGTCATTATTGCCTTCGCCCCTCTTTTCTTCGAGTGCGGACGCTTCCTTTTCGCTGTTAACCACATAGGTATCATCGCCCGTGCCGCCTGTCATGCGGTCGATACCGTCACCGCCATCCAGGCAATCGTTACCACCGCCTCCGATGAGCTTATCATTCCCGCCGCCTCCGAAAATGGAGTTTTTTAACTGGTTTCCAATGAGGTAGGTTGGGCGATTGTTGGCCACCTTGAGAATCTCCACAGCGGAGGCCGCACTCCCGATCGAGAGATCGTATGTGAGATAGTCGGTCTTGAAATCGACCAGCACCATGTCCTCACCACCGGAGATGCTTTCGACCTCCTGCGTGACACCATCGGACATCGCCTTTATAACTGGCTGGATGTAATCGACCTCCACTATCACCTCAACAGGGTCGTTCACAAGGTAGGTGTCATTGCCACGCCCGCCCTCCATCACATCGCGACCAGCCCCCCCATCAATGTAGTCGTCCCCATCCATACCGAGAATCCTGTCCGCCCCTTCCATGCCCAGCAGGGTGTTTTTCTCCGAGTTACCCACAATGAGGTTGTCCGCAGAATTGCCAACTCCCCAAGAGGGAAGGAAGACCGTGCGCGTTAAATCGTCTAAAGTGAATTTTGAGAAATCCCGAGGCGCCCCTTTTTCATCCACATCCGGAAGCCGCTTCACATCCAAAGGCTTCTTGGCGTCTTGGCCGCCGACAACAGTCACATTTTCGGAGGTAGCGTATTTATTGCGCCAATTTTCCACATTGTAATCAGGCGAGGCCGCCTCAAGAAGGCGAAGGTTCTCAATACCACCTGAGAGTGTGTAGCTGATCGTGGATCGCACCTCATCATAGCCTCGAGCGGTGCCATCGCTTTCCACAATGACATCCTCGCGACTGGTAATGAAATAGACATCGCTCCCGTCGCCACCCACCAACGAATCCTTGCCATGGCCGCCATCGAGGCAATCCTCTCCTCCCCCTCCCACCAAAGTGTCGTTGCCACGGCTGCCACGCAGGAAGTTATCCGCATTGTCGCCTTGCAGGTAGTCGGAGAAATCCGAACCGTAAAGGGCCTCAATATTAATGAGTTTGTCGCCCTCCGCATCCCCGCCACTGGCCGTGCCGGCGAGAAGATTGATTTTTACAGCGGCAGGGGAGGATTCGTAGCTGGCTGTGTCACGGTAGCGGTCCTCGAAATCCGGGTTGGTTGCGGCTTCGCGAAGGTATTCCATCGCCTCTTCTTCATTCTGGAATCCCGACAAAGCGACAAAATTGGCCTTGAAATCAAGGTAGGCAATCGCATTGTCGTAAAGCCTCTCTTTCTCAACATCATCAGCGTCCGAGGGGGTCTCTTGGGGTTTTGAATTCTCCAGAAACAGGAGCAAATCCCCGAGATCGGCGAAAGGCTCAATACTTTTACCGTCGTAGATGAAACCATTTCCTTCGTCCAAAAATTGATTCACCCTTTGCAGAAGGACCGTTCTGGGGCTAGAACCACCCATCTTCGACCCTTCATCGCCATCGATCGTATCCGCTCCCTCACCGCCCTCCAGGAAGTCGAAGCCATCAAGCCCGACAAGGCAATCGTTACCGGCATTCCCGATTAACACATTGTCAGCCCCAGTGCCTCGCAAAGTGTCATTATAGTCCGTGCCTTCAATCTGCTCGATACCGATCAGTGAATCTCCCTTTGCTCCCTTATCGAATACACTCTTGTCGAGATCCACCACAACGCCCCCCCTGCCAGCCAAATTCAACAGGCTCTTAAGCTTGCCCACTTCATCACTATAGGTCTTCTCATCGGTGCCGTATTGGAACGGGTTGTCCAACGCCATGAGGATACGGTTCACCACGGCAATCTCGGGTTTGGTGTCCTTCGTTGCAAAGGTGAGCCTGCCTTCCAACCAATCCATGAGTGTCGGGACATTGCGAGGCACAATGGTGCTTGAATCATTAGGGTCCTGTAAGAGTTCGAAGACTTCCAAGGCCCGGCGGATTTCTTGGTGCCGGTAAGTGACGACATCAAAGCCCGCATCCGATCCATCTTGACGCCCGCCATAGACGGTGTTTTCACCCGCACTCAGGTCGAAGACATCATCGTAAATATTGGGATCGAAGGCCCGGTCGTTTGTATCCTCGCTCTCGCCGTTTTCAGACCCTCCCCAAAGGATGTTTTTTCCCGCGCCGCCAAACAAGAAGTCGCCGCCAAGTCCGCCAACGAGTTTGTCATCCCCCTCGTCGCCAATAAGCTCATCCGAATCGGCTCCCCCGATAAGGATATCATTTCCAGAGCCTCCTTCCAAAATATCCGCACCCGCTCCACCAAATAGGGAATCATCACCGGCACCACCCTTGATGAGATCGTTCCCACGGATGGAGACCGTTGGAACAAGAACGGCTTTGTCCGAAGTGGTAAGAAATTCCAGACTCTTGCCGCCCACGGTCACAAGCACGGACTCCCCGGAAATCGTCGCGGGTTGCGACAAGGTCACACTGCTTGGAGTTAAAGATTTGATGGTGGTGCCTACAGCGATTCCTGCACCACTCAAACTATCCCCTTTTTTCAAACCCAGATTTTCAGCATCATTCCAGGCATCACCAGCCAAGGAGTCATTGCCAGCCCCACCATCCAATTCGTCATCTCCGGCTCCACCTATAAGGCTATCGGTGCCACCGCCAGAGATCAGCTTGTCATTGCCTTGGTCGCCCGAGAGCGTGTCCATGCCCGCTCCGGTTTCGAGACGATCGTTGCCTGCACCGCCGTCGATGCTGAAATTTTTTGTTGTCTTAAGGAAAAGGCCGGCCTTGTCGCCACGGGCAGAAATGCGGTCGTCGCCAGCAAGGAGATTGGCTTTGATTGTGGCGTTTTTATTCCAGTTGGAAGTATTCGCATCGACGCCGAATCCCGCTACGACTTCACTATTGATGCCATACCAAATTTGAACCTGATTCGTTTCTGGTTTTTTCGGATCAGTAGGAGCTTCCAAGATTTGTATCTTGTCTCCCTCCCCTTCCAAAGTGCTATTGGATGGGAAGCCGTCTTTGCTTAAAAATCCATCTGGTTTGACGATCGACGCGGGTTTACCCGGATTGTTGTCGCTTTCGCCGAATTCGATGAGGGTGATTCTGCGCTCCCAGCGCCATTCCTTTTTGAAGAAGCCAAAGCCGATGGAGAGTTCGGCGAAGACACCCGCCTCGATGCGCCCGCCAAATTTAAAAATGCTTGGCGCCTGCCCGGGCCCGCTCCCGATTTCCCAGAGATTCAAACGGCCGTCACCATTCGGGTCACGAAGATCGAGACCCAGCGTGCCATAGATGCCCGCGCCGATCCATGCCGAGGCGATGCCGATATCCACGCCGCCCTTGACCTCGATGCCCACGCCGGCGGAAACCTCGTAACCGGGATATTGACGGAGGTGGAGGCCCTGAAGGATGAGCGCCTCGGGGCGGTTGTCCTTATCATAGGCGAGGTATTTGCGTAGTCCGCTGGTGTCAAACCCTATCCCCATCCGAGCCATGGCTTCCAAGCGAATACCGCCCCCGATGGCGATAGGGCCCAGCACCGGAAAAGTCTGGTGCATACTGAAGCCCATTTTGAATGTCGGAAGATCCCAAACAAAGAGGTCGATATCCTTGCCGGTGAGCAACTCAACCGCCGATTTGGGGTTCTCGATCAGCGGAAAGCGGAAGCCGCCGCCCTCAAAGGAAGCGTAGGCTCGCGTGAAACTGTCGGCGCTACGACTTTGTGAACTCGCTGCCATAGCGGCAATACCGGAAATCCCGGTGGCGAGTGTTTCCCCGCTTAAGTTGAGCTGCAGCCCAGTTTCGGGATCCAGATTTTTGAAGGGATTGTCCAGTTGAAAGTTGCCCAGATCAATCCACTCCTGATTTGCCAAATCGCGGATTTTTCCGGCGAAGCTGGCAACGCCCGCCACGGCCTTGATAAACTTGTAACCACTCTCATCGATCTTGCCAAGCGAGTAGGCAATGTCGAGCAGGCTCACATCCTTCAAGCCCACGCTGTTGAGAATACTGATCGGCTTGGTGAGAATATCGGTGACCCGTCGCACCCCGTCGATCATTGGCGACAGGTTGCCCAGCACTTGGCGGGCGAACCCATTCACGAACTCGCCAAAATTCAGCTGCGCGTTAGTGAGTTGCACTTTCGGCCCCCCCAAGTCGTTGAGGTTCCAATCGACATTCAGGTCGGTCTTGATCGAGGGCAGATTGGTAGTGCCGAGACTGGTCAGCAGCCCCAGGTTCAGATCCAGCTTGCCATCCCAAGAAGGCTTAAGCGTCGCATTCTCCCATTCTTTCAAATGGATCTTGCCATCGGCGCCTTTCCCCTCTTCGACTAGGTCCATGCTGAAGCCAGCAGAAAGATTGCTGGAAACACCTTGGGCATCCGGCTTGTCGGCTACCTTGAAATTCAAAAAATTGAAGACCTTGGCGTCAAAGGTCGACTTGTCTAATGTGGCATTGACTCCAATTTTGAATTCGGGGGCATCCGGTTTACCGGAGTTGATAAAGAAGCCAGCTTTATCCACACCAAACGAAAGCGTCGTCTCAAGCCCGCTTTCCACATTCGCCATCAAGTTGCCATTGAATTGAATGATGCCGCCCAAACCAAAATCGGAATCGACCTTCATTTTTTTTGAAAACGTGGGCTTGAGTGTGAGATCAAGATACCAGGCGTCGTTTTCGTTGCGAAGGTTGATGCCGTATTTGTCGCTACCCATCTGCAGCCCGCGTTCTCCGAGTGCCACGGCGAGCGAAGCCACAAATTGCTCGGGCGAGAGGTTTCCTACAACGTCCTTGAGATCGCCGATAGTATCGTCAACCGCCGAGCGGAAGCTTTCAAGTGTCTGGAAAAGCTCTTCATTGCCGACAAAGTCAGCCAGCTTGCCCAGTATGGGGAGCTCTCGCTGTTCAGCACTCGCCTTGGTCCGCAATCCTCCATCGCTGGGCTTAGATGAAAGATATTTGTCCAAGAAAAATTTAATGCCTTCCAAAAGAGTCTGGCCTCCTGTGAAGTTTAAGGGAGCTATTGAGGGGATAATATTTTCCTTGATAACTATGTTGGTTACCGCCTTGATATCTTCCCAAGCGGTGTCCCTCTCAGCTGTTTGTTTGTCCGAGGTAAATTTGCTTTTGACCAAAGGAACCATGCTCCCGATGACACGGATCAACCCTGGAACTATTTGGTTTTCTTTGATTTGAAGCATTCCAGCAACAAGGCTGCCGACAATGTCCGTGGTGGTGCGGTCAACATCGAAATAAACGGGCTTAGCATTCTGCGCATTGACGACCTTATTCAAGCTGGCCGATAGCGCATCCCACCCATGTGCCACATAAAAAAGTCGCGTGGCAGTGCTGGCGAAGCTTCCACTGGCGGAAGGAAGACGGATGAGAGACTTGTCCGCTTCTGTGCCGACCAAGTGTTGAGCGCCCAAGCGGGCAACCACATCGTCGAAGTTGTAAAAGTGACGCGCGGAAACGCTCTTATTTTTGAGCAGGGATGCGTCGTAGCCCGACACATTCTGCTTTAGTCCCCACTCGGCACCCAACGCATTCCATGTCGCAAGAGAAATCTCCGAGCCCGCCACAGCAGGCTTCCGTTTAGCGAAATCAAAAGCGGCAAACTGGGCCAAAGCCCCGCCCAAACTGTGGCCTGTGATAGTCACTTTCGCGGTGCTCTCGGTTGTCACTTTGTCAACCAAAGCCTGAATCAAGGCCTTGTTTTTTTCCCACTGCGGCCAGCCGAGGCTGGCATCGGCAGATGCGTCGTTGAGCTTACCTTCTGTCCCCCGAAAAGCGATGATGTATTCGTTGTTCTTTTTGTATGTCGTGACAAAAAGACCCGTTTTAAATGTTTCCGAGTCATCGATCGTGTAGGCGCTGCCGAGCAGCCTCTCGAATCCGCTCGCCCGAAGTTGCGTGAAGCAATTGATGGTGTTTTCGAGCTTTTTCTCGTCATCGTAAGACGCAAAAGCGGCATTCAGGATGTCACGATCGGTGGCCATGGTTTTTTCCTCCGAGAGTTTTTCGGTTCTGGTTTTGAAAGGGTGAAATTAGTTTGTGGAAGCGGACTCCAAGGCGCCCTTCGAAGGCGCTTCGGGAGCGGCTGTGAGGGCGTCGATGCTCTTGGCAACGGCCTCGGCGGTTTCCTTGCAAATCACAAAGGCAGCAAAGAAAATCTCGTAAAGAAGCTCGCGGTCGAACTCCGCATTCACAGGTTGCGCAAAAGTGCGCACCACGCGCTTCACATCAAACGGTAGATTGCCATCGCGTGATGCTTGGCCCTTGATCTCGGGAAGGCACAATGTGGCTACCACCGGCCCGGCCGGCAAGCTCTGCAACTGGCCTGATGCCTGCGCGGCAAATAATGCAAAAAGCGTTTCAAAAGAGCGGAACTCCGGTTTACGAGGACATCCACCTTGCATCAGGGCGTCCAACCTCTCCAAACCGGCTTTCGTATCCGCTGGCTTGTCCTCGATGAACTTCTTAGCTTCCGCCTGTTTCTCCTGATCCGTTCCGATTTCACGCCCAATGCGAGCCAACCCAAGAAACTGCCGCAACTGCTCAAAATACACGATATGCAGCGTGATCAGATCGCGGAGCGAGTTAGCTCCCAGCCATGAACGGGCTTGCCGCGAAGCTTGCAAAAATGTCATCGGCTCTCCGGCGCGCGGCAATGGCGGCATTTGACTGCGGTATTGCTCCACATCCGCCTCCCCGACCCTTAAAAGCCCCGCATGGCACAGCATAATTCCATCACGAAAGGCAAGGAGCCTCATAAGATGACTATCAACGATAGATTGTAGACTTAATTCAGAAGAATCACTAGGTGGATTTGAGATAGATTTCTGCATCTTAAAAAGATTTTTATGTAAAAAAAAAACACAAGCAAAATTTACATTTTCACACACTCCACTGAAATTCCTTACGCAACGAATACTGAAACAGCTAAACCCAAGAAAAAAAGGGGGCAGCGAAATTTATGCTTTTTAGTATTGGCTTGTCCCACCTTGAGGGGTTCGGTGATGAGGACGTAATCACTACGACCGGCGTTGGCAGCATTGCCATCGTCGTAGAAGCACCCGCTTGCCCAGCTGATTTCGAAAATGTCGTTGCCCGCTCCACCTGTTAGCATGTCGATCTCTCCGCTACCGCCTTTGGAGACCTTGATACAACCCACCAATCTGTCATTGCCGGCCCCTCCGGACAATGTGTTCGGGACTGAACAAACCCCATTCTACCCTCATTGTTACAGGGGACGCATTACCCACAACCAAAGACTATTTACTGTAGGCAACTAAAAGCTGAAACAGGTCCGCAATATTTTAAAGACTAAATGTTGCATGATCTGAAAATTAATAATAGATTTGAAGTTGGTACCCTCCAAACCATGGCCACATTCGACTTTGCTTCTATCGAAGATTTTGATGCCGCGAAACCAACGCTCGCGGGAGATAATTCTACGGGCGACGAAATCTCATTCGCACAAATGGTCTCGGCGCTAGCCATCACCGATTCTATATTCATTGGCATGGACTCCGTCACTGGCGGTGATTCAAATATAGAAAACCTAGTTCTCTCGTCTTCCGCTACAAACACGCTAACTCTTGCAAGCAACGCTGAGTCTATAGGCATCAGATCTGCCAGCGGCGGTTCAGCAAGCGATGTGATCGATGCTTCCGCATACACTGTCTCCATATCGCTATTGGGTGGCGCTGGCGCTGATAATCTTTCTGGCGGCTCAGGTGCTGATTTCCTAAATGGCGGCCTAGGCGCGGACACCTTCGCAGGCGGTGCTGGCAATGACACATTCATCGTCGATAACGCCGGAGACTCCGTCTCCGACTCCTCAGGCACCGATGAGGTTCAAAGTTCCATCACCTACACTCTCGGCAGCGACATTGAAATCCTCTCCCTCACGGGTTCCAGCAACATCAATGGCTCCGGCAACGCTTCTGCCAACTCGATCTCGGGAAATTCGGGCAACAATCTTCTCGATGGCGGCCTAGGCGCGGACACCTTCGCAGGCGGTGCTGGCAATGACACATTCATCGTCGATAACGCCGGAGACTCC
>JALQZP010000064.1 GCA_023258235.1 Terrimicrobiaceae bacterium
CCAAAATAGCTTTCATCAACTTCAATATCCCCGACAAACGGCTTGGATTCCTCAATGGCCATATCAACTATCCGGTCACGAAGCAGGGTGAAAATCCGCTGAACGGTATTGCGGTTGATCGAACTCAAATTGGCTGTCGATGTGGCAGAGATGTCCTCGCAAAAACACTTCAAAACCCTTCGGAATTTGACCTCCGAAATGTGTGACAGTTTTATATACTTGTTTTTCAATGAAGATTAGTGTTTTATCCATAATCTTTACTTCCAAACTAGGCAAGACCCTCAAGAATTATCTGTCAACGCGCCGACTATTTCGTCGTAGCGACGACCTTCAGTTGCGGGCCAAAAGCCCACGAACGATTTGAAATAACAGGGCGGACAGCGATATGGTAGAGCCCTGCCGTTGTGGGTGTAAAAACAAAACTGCCTCCTGTAGAAGCCGCCTTGATGACGGGTGTGGAAAGCTCTCCCATGTCGTAAAAAAGCACATCATCAACAAACCAACCTGTTCGATCATCGGTCTGGTAGAAGGCCGAAGTTCCTATTGTCATCGTGTAGTTGAAACGCAGTCGAATGGGAGTCCCTGCATACGAAGCAAGAGATATAGTACGTATTTGAAAATCCGGTTCGCCCGCAGAACCGCTTCCAGCTTGGGAATAGACATCGCTCCATGTGGAGCCGCCGTTGGTGGAGACTTGGATTTTGGCGAACTGCGTTTTGCTGGCCCATCCAAGCCGGCTCCGCAAGCTCAAGGATGCTGCTCGACCGGGAAGGAACTCCGCAGTGTAAGTGAAAGTTTCATCCCGATTGAGCTTGGGCTGAGCAAAGCGATAAGCTCCCGAACCCGAAAACTTCCCGGTCTTGGAAATCAGGTTGTATCCGCCTGCGGAATTGACAACTCCACGCAAAAGATCCTCCCCACCATCAAAAGCCACCGGCGTCTCGCGGCAAACCCGCCAATCATAAGCGGTGGCTCCGCCCAAGAGAGAAAACCTGTAGGTGCTTGCAACACCCGCCTTGGGCGAAGTCGATCCAGTCACGACCGGCGGCTTGTAAGCGGGTTTGAAATCAACCTTCACATTCTTGCCGGACGTGATCACTGCATTCGCAGAAAACGACAAAGAGAGGCCCGAGAAAGTCGTCAAGCGATTTGCGTTTGATATCGAAACGGGAATGGCATACCCTCCCGAATCCGCAGTCACAGCCGACTGGGTCGCACCCTGTGCTTGAACAGTCAAGCCGCCGATGCCTTCACCCGGATCATAAAACCCATCCCCATCGACATCATAGTAAGCGACTCCGGTGATGAATGCCTGGCTTGCCGTGCTGGCTCCAAAATCCTGGGTCACCAACTGTGGACCCACACTACCATTCGCTCCATTGACGACACCCACTCCGACTTCGCGAAAATTAGCGGAGTGGATATTGGCACGATGTCCTCGCGCTCCCTGCATGCCACCCGTGCCGCCACCCCAGTCCACTTGGAAGCCCGCATGGCCATGCCAGACAGAATCGGCGTAGGAGTAAACATTCTCACCGATTGTTTTCCATGCGTATCCGGAACCAGTAATGCGATCAGACATGGTTGAACCATTGGATCCATAGTGACCTTGAAATTGTTTGTTGAACATGTCGCTCGCATGGGCTCTGGCGGCTTTCATGAGGTTGGCATTCATTGCCAGCGGCGGCTGCACTGCCAATGCTTTGAACTCACTCTGCATCATGGCAAGATTCACACTGTAATATTTGAGGGAATTGACTACGTCGGGATCCGTCGTGGACGCCAATCTCAAGCCCTCCGCCGCCGGGTTGGCCCGTGCGCGATTGAGCAACTCCAAGTAGTATTGCTCCTCCCCTGTGGGCTGGCCAATCGAGTAAGTCGCGCTGGCCGCCATGCGTGACAAAGAAAGTATCGGTGCCACATCCCGGCTCAGGATGGCTGGCGGAACAGGTGGTTCTTGGGCGCGCGCATCAAGCACAACCACCACACCCCCAAAAAACCATGCAGCCAAGATCGGAAAACAGCGTGGCATTCGATCAATCATTGTCATTGATGGTGATGTTCAAAGTGCTCCCCGGCGCATTGTAGTAGATCGAACGACCAATACCGACCGATACGGTTTCCTGACCTTCTTTTAGCGAATCGTCTTTAACGACCAAGTCCCAAAAAACGGCATCGGCCCCTGCCGGGATCGTGACGACCATCGGCGCCGTGTAGTCCGGTCCCGACACGGCCGTGCCTGAAAAGGATAGAAAAACCGTGAGCGGCACCGTGGTTGCCCCCGTGCGACGAATGCGCAAGCGCGCCCTGTCGGCACCCGGTTCAGAGGCTATGGCATCAACCGCCTCCATGGTCAATGTTGGCACATCATTGTCGTTGATTGTTATCTCCACCGGCTTCTCGGGGATATTTGCCGAGGTCGTAGCGCCTATCGAAACCAGCAGTGTTTGCGTGCCGGTGAGATCGGAATCGTTCGCCACAGGGAAAGAAATTTCCGCTGAGGATTTTCCCGCAGGGATGGTTGCTTTCGTGAGGTTGCCGAATCCCAGCAGGGTCGGGCTCGCTCCACTGAAGGAAAGAAGCGGCACCGTGAGCGGCGATGCGGTCGAACCCGTGCGTTCGAGGCGGATCTTTGCGGGCACACCGCCCTCAGTCGTATTTGCCAAGATTGACGTCAGGGTCAATGAGGGCACATCGTTGTCGAGAACCGTCAACTCCGCCTCGCTTGATTCTCCTGGACGCTGCGTGAGAGTATTGCCGATTTTGACATTGAGATTTTCACGCCCTTCCGCTTTTGCATCATCGATGGGAGTCACGACCAAGTCCACATAGGCTTTTCCCACGGGAATGACGACGGTCGATGGCACTGTTTTCAAATCCGTCCCGTTCACTGCCACTCCCGAAAAAGCAAGCGACACAGTCAGCGCGGCGGAAGTCGATCCGCTTCGGGAAATTCGCAATGTGGCAACATCTCCCGTCGACTCGGAGGCCACAGCATCGGGCGCGGAAATACTTACCACGGGAGCAAGTGAATGGATCACGCAAACCTTGAGAGTGGCTGTCGCCTTTTGCTGATCGGGATCCTCGGCCGTCATGGTCACAGTGGCTTCGCCGACGGCATTGCCTGTGGAAACCAGTTTCAACTCAGATCCACTCAGTGTCGCCTTCAGGAGAGAAGTATTCGAAGACACAGCCGAGAGCTTCAGATACGATGACGTTGCGTTGGCCACAGGGAGTAGCGGAATCTCGGTCACCGATCTCACTGCCACGAGATTGTCGGTGGTGAGCTGTTGGCCAGCTTTGTAATTGATAATCGGGCAGTCCGAAAGAGCACCTCCAAGATTCACGATTTGCAACCCGGCGACGGCTTGGGCACGCGCAAGCCCCTTCGCCAGGATTTTTCCAAAAACTGTGAATCCCCCGTTTTGGTTGTCCAGATTGGCCGAATTATCCACAAGATTGAAAAACCATTCGCTCGTTGCACTATTCGGATCTCCGCCCAACTTCGCCATCGCGATCGTGCCGGGGAGATTCGAACGCTGGAACTCATTTTTCACGGAAGCAAAGGCCGCAATGTGGGGAACATCGGGAGCGATCTTGTAGCCCCCGCCCTGAATCACAAAGCCAGGCATAGCGCGATGGATGAACGTATCCTTGTATCGAGCGCCATTCACATACGCGCGGAAATTAGCCACCGTGAGCGGAGTGACTTCGGCAAACAACTCCACATCGATGGCCCCCGATGCCGTATCGAAGCGGGCGATGAGGCCACGCGCATTCGAAATCCCAAAAACATTCCGGAGATCGACCTGGGCGGTTCCCCCTCCTCGCGCAACAGACACCGCAGCCGGGGATTTCAAAACGCAAGGCGCATTTTGCGCCTGCGCACAACAAGCCCCTCCAGCCAAAAGCCATAAAACAGTCCGAAGGGAACGAAACATGAGAAACATTTTCAGCGATGCCAGAACCGCTTGCAACCATTTAGTTGCCTTTATGTCGGCTCTCTTCCCGCTTTCCAACCACCTTCGTCGCAGGCTTTGCCGAATCAAACAGGTTGTCCCCATACCCAGATTGGAGCCCATAGTGATTACTCGAGGGTTTCCAATCCATATTCGCCCAAAGGTGTCACCCATGCCTTCCCTGCCCTTTGAGTTTCCTTCAACTGCCAAGACCAACCCGGGATATTCCATTTCTGAAGCGGAGCCTTGAGATCAACGGCGATCGCCCCAATATCGGCCCCATTGCGAAGGAGAAGGGACTCCCCTTTGACAACAATCTCATTGGGCTGCCATGGAAGATTGGAAATGGACCCCTTCAGCGTGAATTGCCCATCATTGGAAAGATCGCGGCGACTCAGGCCAGAATCGGCCACAAAGAGAGAACGTGCGTAAAAGGAAAATGGCACAGCGACTTTTCCACTCTCCCAGGAGGTGATGGCAGAGGCCTGCGCGGCCTCGTAAAGAAGGGCATCCAACACGATGCCGCCGGCGTCATTGGCGCGCGAGGTGAAAAGCAGACCGGCCGAGCGATCCCACTCGGTGATATGCTCAAGCTTGCCGGGAATCGACGTGGTAGGCCAGCGCGAAGGCTTAAAGGCATCAGCATAGTCCACCACTTGAAGTTGGGAACTGATGCGCTGCCGCATCGAACCACGTGTGACTGGGGGAAGAGAGATGGAGACCATGCCTGCGGAACCGGGCTTCACCGAGCTTGGACTATTTTCAACGGGCAAGTCTTCTTTGGTGGACTCCATCGAAAACGCAACCAATCCGTCCGCAGAGAAGAAACTCGATGTATTGCCGGGCTTGAGGTCATCAAACTTCATCGTCGAGGCAAGAGTCGGCGATGAACCGCTGAGATCAAAAGCGATGAGTTGGACCGTGTCATGGGCACTCCCATACCATCCGCGATATGGCATAACAGATTTGCTCAGCATCGGCTCATCGACCAGCACTGCCGGCCTCAGATACCCCCAACCCCATCCCCATCCTTGGCGGCGAAGTGCGGCGACACAGGTGTCGGGATAAGGCCAGAGAATTTGCGCTGTCGCACCAGATACCTCGCTGAGGTTAATTGTTGCACGGCCAGACTCAACCAACTCGGGAAGCTTGTCGAGGCGGTAGAAAACGATTTGGGATGACTCGGGTTTGATGGAGTTTTCAACCAAGACGGCCATGCGATTGCCCTGAACCCCCGAGGAGACGACCCGACCCACCGGCAAGAGAGTCTCGGAGATGACATCGTCGGCATCGTTGGCCGAGGAAACCCGCAAAGTGGCATTGCCCGCATTCCATCCCCCGCCCTCGCAATGAACGATGTGTTTTGCGTCCGCATGAACAATGCGATCGGCGCCAAAGGCCAGTGTGACCTCGGAGAGCAAAGCGGGCTTGTCACGATTCGCCGCATCGACAAGGAACAACTCCCGATTGGAAATGGAAGCCAGAATACCTTCTTGGAGAGCCGTGGCGCGGCGAGGCTGGAATGCATGGGCGATCACTCCCCGCTTCACCAGAGTGCCCGTTGCGAGATTCATGTCGACCAACTGCACCGCCGAGGAGGAGCCATCCGTCCAAGAGTAGGATTGATAGGGCAGGAGAATGAGATTTTGCTCCGCGAGAATCGCCACCGCTTTTTCGTTCCAATTGGCTTCACTCCAAGTGTAGCCCTTGTCGCCAATCGTCACTCGACTCGCGAGAGAGGGATTGGCGGGGTCTTTGACATTAAATAGCGAGGCCGTGAGCGCCCCCCCCTCGACTCCCACTGCGGCAAGGTAGTCGCCCATCGGTTGAATGTAGGACGACCAGCCTGGCACTTGAAGTTCGGACTCCACCTTCGGATTCGCCGGATCCGAGAGATCCATAATCCAAAGAGGATCGATCTGGAAAAAAGTCACTATGTAGGCGCGGTTGCCATCGAAGCGTGTGGCATGGAGGCTTTCGCCTTCCACAAGCGTGTGGCTTTTCAAAAGCGTGGGCACAGAGCCCTCGAGCGAGTAGCTTTCGAGGTTCGTCACACTGCGCCAGTTGCCGCCCCAACTCTGCGTGACGGCAAAAAGGGCTTTCCCATTTTGATGGATTTTAAATTTATCGTAAACCACACCACCGAGATCAAAGGTGGTAGAGCTTGAAACGCTCGGGAGATTTTTAATCGGGAAGAGCGTCACACTGCTTTTCCACCACGATTTTTCGGCATACCCGGCGATCCAAATATATTCGGAGGTCACCCCCATTAGCCCCACATTGCGATCCAAGTCCACACTGCCGGCAAGTCGCGGAGTGGTGCTAAGATTCTCGATCACGCTCACCTTGCATTTGCCGACATAATAGGGAGGAGCCCAAGATTGCGTGGTAACAACCAGGCGGTCGCCCACTTTTCTGCTGTCGACATACCAACCATCAATATCCACCTGGCTGCTCACGACCGCTTTCAGTTTCGATGTGTTAACAAGCACCACGGATGTTTTCCCTGCTCCACTAAAGTCCCGCCGCACAAGCAACGCCTTGTCGTCGCCCAAAACATACATATCCTCACCCACGGCCGGCATGCGGAGCGAAGAAACGATTTCCGGCGATTTGGGCTTACTGGTATCGATAACCTGCAATCCGCGTAGCTGATTGAAAAAATAAATCCTTTTGCCGAGCACCCGCCATATATCGGCCTCCTCAACGGCATCATCGGACGTCGCGTCTTTTGAAAGACGAGCCGTGTCGTCCACCGCGCTGTTCATGGCATAAACAGGCAGGTCATTGCTTTGCTCGACCACCTTGTCGGGGAATGTCGTTTTCCCCTTTCGAAAAGCCGCAGGAAATCGGGAGGCAACCGTCCCGAGCTTTACTGGATCGAGGGCCACCACTCTGAGCGTGGAAGTGCGAAGCTTCGCCGGCACCGGGATGGTGACGTCCGCCCCGGCATTGGTCTGCTCGGCAAGAGCAACGCGCTTCCACTGCTTCGCCGCCGTGTCGAAGGTCTCAAGAGACATTTTGGTGCCAACGGCCGGTTTTTTTAGAATCACCGCCTTGCCCGCTTTTTCTTTGGTGAAAGCCATCGTAGCAGGGAGCGTGCGGGTCTTGGCCACGAGCACGCGAAGTTCCTGGTTGCGAATCGTTGCGTTGACTGAGACCGTGACCTGTAAGGAACCCAAGGCATTCGTTGCAGAACCCGCACCCGTCCACGCTTTGGCACCAGGCTTGCGATATTCCAACGAAACCGAGGCCACATTTTCTTCCACCCCCACCCGCAGCGTAGCTCCGTCCGATTCCTTCACAAAAACAAGTTGGTCACCGACCTTTTGTGCGGCATCAAGGCTTGCGGATCCCATGAGGAGAAGCGCCACCCCCGTGGGCAGTAGGGTGCTTTTCAAAAACCGGCGAGATAGGAGGAAGCGATGGAGAAATTTCATTGGTTTAGTTTGTTTGAATAGACGAAGCCCGCATTCATTTTTGTTCAATATTTTTAAAAATCCCTTTTTCCTGTTTATAGCTTTTCAACTTTTTCTATAGCCGCATGGTTCTGACCCGCGAATCAGTTTTCACAATGTGTCACAAAGTTTTATGGCTGCGAAAAACGGTTACGAAATTTCCAAAACCGCTCTAACCCGAATCCAGCGGAATTAACCACAACCGACTAAAGGGAGATAGATTGCCGAAGGCAACACCGCAGGAGTGAACACAGTAAATCAAATGGGACAAAGAATCAGTTTCTGCATGAGTAACCCCTCTACTCCTTCAATCATTACCTTGTCGCGATAGGTGAAGACCGTTTGCCGGCAGACACCAACGACTTTCATAATTTCAGCCACCGTGTGTTCATGCTGGGCAATCATACGAACTACCAACAGTCGCTTGCGCGCCCAATCAGTTTGCGGAAGTTTCCATGCCGCTTCAATTTGCTTCACCATTTCCTCTCCAAGTTTGGGTAGTGTTCTCATGTGACAATATTATCAACAAAAACCTGTAGCTTGTAATGTCTATTAATTAGCAGACATTGGTATAGGGTCTATGTTAGCAGACATTGGTATCATGAGTCCGAACCCAAGAGATCAATCCACTCGAAACCATGAAAAAGAATACTGCCAGATCATCAGGCCAGACTTTCAAAAAAATCGAAACCCAGAATTTAGGATCGGCTGTTTTCTACACAAAAAGGGCCGTATTTACAACATTAACTGCATTCAGCGTCGTGTTGTTCGCACTGCGGATGATAGCTATGAGTTCGTCGGTGATGTCAACTTTCGAGTTCGCGTTGCTGTCGTGGAACAATCCCGATCCGCTCACCCCGCTACCCCCACTCGCGGCGACGAGGTAGTAGTTGGATGCCGCTCCGTCAAGTTGGAGCTTGTCCTGGCCGACTGTGAAGTCGGTGATGAGCGCATAGTCGGCGCGGCCGGGGTTGGTGGCATTGCCGTCATCGTAGAACCGTCCGTCGGCCCAGCCGAGTTGGAAGATATCCATGCCTGCGCCGCCGTTGAGCGTGTCAGTCTCGCCACGACCGCCGTTGGCTCCATAAAAACAGCCTGCCAGCGTGTCGTTGCCCGCGCCGCCGTTGAGGGCATCGATGCCCGATCCGCCATCCAGCTTGTTTGATACCGAGCTGCCCACCAGCGTGTCGTTCCCGCTGCCGGCGCAGATATTTTCGATCTCAAGCAAGATGTCCGTTCCTTCGCCACTGGCTGTCCCTGTGGCAAGGTTCACATTCAGTGCCGCCGCAACTGCTTCGTAATCCGCACAGTCAATTCCTTCCCCTCCGCGCATCGTGTCGTTCCCGGCTCCGCCCATCAGTTCATCGTTGCCGAGACCACCAACAAGGCTGTCATTGCCAAGGCCACCGTCCAGTGAGTCGTTGCCGACTCCAGCGTCCACGATGTCGTTGCCAATGCCTCCCACGATGTCGTTCGATACCGAGTTGCCAATCAGCGTGTCGTTACCGGTGCCAGCACAGATGTTTTCAATTTCAAACAACGCATCTGTTCCATCGCCAGTAGCGAGGCCGCTCATGAGGTTCACATTCAGTGCGGCAGCCACTGCTTCGTAATCCGCACAATCGATGCCCTCGCCTCCGCGCATCGTGTCATTACCCGCTCCGCCGATGATCTCGTCGTTGCCGGTTCCCCCCAACAAATTGTCGTTGCCGGTTCCCCCCAACAAATTGTCGTTGCCTCCACCACCGTCCAGATTGTCATTGCCGGCTCCGCCATTTAAGAGGTTGCTGCCGTCGTTTCCAGTTAACCCGTTGTTAAGACCATTACCGTTCAAGCTTGCATTGCCTGCCGCGGAGTTGAGAGCGGCGTTTTCAATATTCGCCGCCAAGGTGTAATTAACCGTGGCAAGCACCAAGACCGAATCCACATCCGTTGTCGCTCCAAGATCGTTGATAATATCGCCCGAGTTGTCCACGAAGTAGGTGTCATTTCCTATGCCGCCGGACATCGCGTCCGCCCCAATTCCTCCATCGAGGTAGTCGTTACCGGCATCGCCAAGTAGCGAATCATTTCCTTGCTCACCATAAACCTGATCGTTGCCTTCGCCGCCAAAAAGCGAGTCGTTTTGATAGCCTCCGTAGAGATTATCATTCCCGGATTCGCCCATCATCGAGTCATTTCCCTCGTTGCCTAGGATCTCATCGTTTCCTTCACCGCCGAGAAGGGTATCTTGCCCAATCCCGCCTGATATCAAATCATCACCCAACTCACCGAACAGGCGATCGTTGTCCCCTTCTCCGTAAATTTCATCATCTCCTCGCCCGCCCTTGATTTGATCCTGTCCGCCACCACCTGAAAGAATGTCGTTGCCGTTCTTCCCCTCGAAGTAGTCCACGCCGCTGGTGCCATTCCAAATGATCGGTGTATCTTGACCATCATCATTATTAATAAGATTCAGCGGAGGTATCGTTAATCGACTGTAAGTAAAATCATTAGTTACGATTTTTGGAGTGATCGTGTAAGCGACATTGCCATCATCCTCATAATCATCCACTCCCTGAATCGTCAGTGTCTGCGGCGTGCTCCAGTTTTGCGGCGTGAAGGTCAGGCTTGGCGTGTTGACCTTGCCTTCTGTCGTGTCGCTGCTCGTGAATTGGATCGTGACATTGTCTGTTGATATTGGTTGCTTGTTAAGCACCACACTATATTGGACCGTGCCACCCTGTTCGGTGGTTGCGCTCGCCGTGCTGGTGCGCGTGATCGTTACGCCCGGAGCCGCCGGCTGATTCAGGTTCACTTCCTGACCGTTGACAACAAGTTTCTCGATGCCATTGAAGTCTAAAGAGGAAACAACTGCACTTCCCGAGATTTTAGCCTCGTAGGCTCCGCTGTAGCTACTTCCGTTTTTAATCACATTTCTAGTCGAGAAGGTTACACCACTGAGACTGCTCCAATCCAAGACCACCAAATCCGTTCCATCGCCACCTTGGATATTGGTCGAGCCTGTGCGACCAAGCAGCGTATCATTACCACCGCCGCCAATTAGCGTGTCATTACCGCCGCCGCCAACGATAGAGTCGTTGCCTTCAGCGCCATCAATTCGATTTGCAGCACTGTTGCCGGAAATCAGGTTGTTGAGCGAGTTGCCGCTGCCATTTGCGGCGCTTCCCGTCAGCGTCAGGTTTTCGATGTTCGAGCCCAGCGTGTAGCTTACAGACGCTTCCACGAGGTCGGTGTTCGCTCCGCCAACCACGCTGTCTCCAGCGTTGTCCACCACGAAGGTGTCGTTACCGCCGTTGCCGACCAGCGTGTCGGCTCCAGCCGAGCCGTCCAAGCGGTTTGCAGCACTATTGCCTGAAATCAGGTTGTTGAGCGCGTTGCCGCTGCCATTGGCAGCGGTTCCTGTGAGAGTCAGGTTTTCGAGGTTC
>JALQZP010000065.1 GCA_023258235.1 Terrimicrobiaceae bacterium
ATGCAGGACAACGAAGCGGAACCGCTATCAAAAATGAAAAAAACCTTCCGTGACGCGGTGATCGTTTATCACGCGAACGGCAAAGGATTTTTGGTTGGTCCGGTGGGACCCGCCGAGGCTTACACGAGCGTGGAGTTTGCCAACGGGGAATTCAATAGCCGTTCCGAAATGGAGGGCGTGCTTGTTCGCGCCGGCGAAAGTCGCCGAAGCGAAGAGGTCGTTTACTGCTTCGAACCGACCCGGACCGCGACGGATATTTGGACCCGCTGGGTGGCGATCACCCACAAGGCCCGCACAAAAAGGGGACCCGTTTACGGATGGTGCAGTTGGTATGACCTCACTACAAAAATCGACGAGGCCCACATCCTAAAAGTCGCGGACATTCTGGCCAAAAACCCCAACGTTTTCGGCAAAGGAATTCTGCAAATCGACGATGGTTACCAGAAAATGGATGGCGATTGGAGCGCCAACGCGAAATTCCCAAGCGGTCTGGCCGCAGTAACGAAAAAAATCCGCCACCTTGGATGGACTCCTGGCGTCTGGTTTGCCCCGCTCATGATGAACCCCGAGCATCCGTGGATGAAAGCCCATCCCGATGCGATCCAGACAAACGCGCTCGGCATCAAAAACTTCATGAATGCGAATTGGTTTCACCCCGATGGGGCGAACTGGATCGTGCCGGACCATCCCGAATCGAAAAAATTCCTAGAGAAGATCATCAGTGACGCCCGCAATAACGGGTTCGGCTACATCAAGATCGATTTCAACGGCATCGGAACCAAGTTCTACGATCCCACCAAGACGAGCCTGCAGATCTTCCGCGAGCTTTACACACTCTATCGGAAGGCCGCTGGAGACAAAATGTATGTCCTCTCCTGTCTCGGCCAACCCACGCGCGGCGTGATCGGTTTCATTGATGCCGCCCGTGTCGGCCCCGATTCGCATCCCGCCCACTTTGAGAAATGCCTGAAGTCGGTCCTGCGCTTCCAGATTTATGACAATGTCTGGTGGCAGAACGATCCCGATGTTTCCTATCTTGCGACCGGCTTGCCAAGCCGCGTGCTTGGCCCCACACCGCAGGGGGAGGAAATGTGGAAAACATGGCATGCGATCACGACTTTAGTCGGCGGCACCGCTATGAACAGCGAGCCCCTTCAAACCGAGGATTGCCGCGCCGCGTGGCGCCAAGCCGAGGTCATGCGACCCTCGAGCGCGGAGCCTGCGAGACTTGTGACGCTGGGTCGCTCGCCCCGCAACACGATTTTTGGATTCTTTGCGGCACGTCCCTATGGCGACTTCGCGGTTTACAATCTCTACAACGACAGCCCCGGCACGAAATCGCTCCTGCTGAACTTCAAGGACGCCGGACTTCCAGCGGGCGTGAGTTGTGCCGTCTTCGACTACTGGCAAAACAAGGTCATTGGTTACGCCAAGGATTCGTATACCACTGTGCCGCTTAAGTATTATGCCTCGTCCTTGTTGAGATTCACCCCGTTGAAGGGCGATGCCCCCTTGTTGGTGGGCTCGAATCTCCACCTCTCCATCGGAGCGACAGAGGTGCGGGATATTCATGCGACGGCCAATGCACTGGAGATCAAACTCACCGATGCAGGCGCACAGGATGGCACTCTCACCTTCTTCAGCAAAAAGCCGATCGAGGCCAAGGGAGCCAAAAATTGCAAGATCGCCTCGGTCGAACCCGCGGGAGAAAATCTCTGGAAGGTCAACCTCGCTGGTCGCCAGTGGGGCAAGTCCCAGTCCGTATCACTGGTGATCAAATAAACTCCCGCACCCTTATTTTCGAATGAACAGCGTCTCACTCACCAACGAATATCTCCAGGTTCTCGTCTGCGCGGGCGGACTCGTGCTATCCCCGGCCGGCTCCCAAAGCGGACCGGCCACCATCCGGCTCGAACTCCCAGGTACCATGCGCGGTGAGGCCACCATTGTTGAGTGTGCCGATGAACGCCGAGGCAAGGGGCGGCGCTTGGTTCTCAAGCACGGCAACCGCATCACTACCGCAACGATCCATGATCGCGATCCGTTTGTTTATCTGGAAAGCCACGTGGAGAACGCGACCAGTGAGCCCGTCGCCTTCGATCAAATCCGAATCGCCGACCTCGTCTTGGAATCCGCGGAGGGGGAGGACGCCTCGAAGTGGAGCACCTTGGGCTCGGGAGGAATGAAGCCCGCGGCCACCCCGGAAAACAGCTTCGCTTACTATGCCGTGGCCGATGTCGCTTCACGAAACGGCGCCGTCTGCGCCTGGCTCACCCAACAACGCGGCTTGGGCACGATGCTTCCGGTTTTCAAGGATGGCCAACTGCGCGTTGGCGCGGAACTCGAATTCGGCAATATGCGCATCCTGCCAGGGCAGGCCCGCGAGACGGATACGCTCGTCATGGGTTTTTTCTCCGACGTCCGTCTCGGGCTCGAGCGATTTGCAGACGAGGTCGCAAAAACCTACGACATCCATTTGAAGCCGAAGCCGGATGTCTTTTGCACTTGGTATGCGCGGCGCCATTCTGCAGACGGAGCTCTCACCGAAGACGCTCTCGCCGGGAATGCCGCCTTTGCCAAGGCTCACCTCCAGCCATTCGGCTTGAATGTGTTTCAGATTGATGACCACTGGCAGGCGCAGAGCCATAGCAAGTCCACTGTCGATGAGGACCTAAACAAAGGCCCGATCAAAATCTTCAAAGAAACGAATACGAACTACCCAAGTGGAATGGCGCTCGCTGCCGAGAAACTTCGCCGGGACGGATTCGTTCCAGGCATCTGGTACATGCCATTTGCCGGTGAAAGCAAGGGCGCTGCGACGGATTTCCCACCGGAGATTTTTGCCAAGGATCCAGAAACCGGGAAACCGGTTTCCAACACCCGTTGGTCGGGCGCCACGATCGATTCGACCTTGCCGGACGGGGAGGCGTTTTTGCGCGACCGCTTTCAGCGCATCCAGAAGTGGGGCTACTCCTACATCAAGGTCGATGGCCTGCACCTCGGCGCTCCGAGCCACAATATCTACGTCCACCGTGTCCCGGCGGGAAAATCCCTGCGTCCCGCCGTCCTCCACAACCCCGATAAAACCTTCATCGAAGGCTACCGATCTGGATTGAAAATACTCCGCGACGAGACGCCCGGCACCTTTATTCTGGGCTGCACCTCGACGCAAAACATGGTTTCCTTCGCTCCGATCTTCGGCATGGTCGATGCCATGCGTGTTGGACCAGACAATGATCTGGCGACCAAGGGCGACTGGAAAGAGCTCGTCTTCGGCGCGGACTTCGCCGGTAATCTCTGGTTCCTCAACAACCGCGTCTGGTACAACGACCCGGACCCTTTCTACGTTCGCGAATCCAATCCACTCACCAAAGCACGATGGATGGCTTCATGGTTGGCCGTGAGCGGCGCAATGAACACCACCAGCGAGCGGTATGCCGAATTACCTCCCGAGCGACTCGATATCATCAAGCGAACGCTCCCTGCGCACGACTTTCCAGCTCGTCCGGTGGATATCCTCGAGCACGAAAAGCCCGCCCTATGGATCGTCGGCAATGATCGCCTTCATATCGTTGGCTTATTCAACTGGGATGAGAAAAACCCCGCCACCCTCGCGTGTGATCCCGCCCGCATGGGGCTTGATACGTCAAAGAAATATGACGTCTTTGATTTCTGGGCGAACCGCTACTTGGGAACGGTGAGCGGCACATGGAATGAGACATTGGAAGGGGCCGGTTGCCGGGTGCTCGCTCTCCGCGAGACAGCCACCCACCCGCAACTTCTCTCCACATCCCGCCACATCACCCAAGGCCTCATTGATGTGAAGTCGGAAATCTGGGATCCCGCTGACCGCGTATTGCGCGGGACAAGCGCGATGGTGGCGGGCGACCCCTATGAGCTTCGTATCGTATGCCCGGATGAACTCTCGCCCGCCGGGATCAGCGTGGATCAGAGCGATGCCGCATGCTCCGGCTTCACTCGCGAGGGAAACCTCGTTAGGGTCACTATCACTCAGAACAAAACCGGCGCTGTCGATTGGACTATCACTTTCAACCTGAAATAACCTAGCTTCCCGATTCTCGTCGCGCATTCAGACCCCCGCTTCGTCGTGCTCTAGATGAATGTCTCCATCGATGGCGAGTACGGCAATCCCCGTTCTGTCACGACGTGCAGTTTATCGCAGAAGGCAACCTGTTTCCGCTCAAAAATTAGATCTTCGGACCAGGTTTTTTATCCTTCAGCTTTCGCTATCACTGCTCGGCTTCGGGGATTTCTTCGGACCAGAAGATATCCTCCAGCTCCGCAGCGGGACCGGTAAGTTCCTTGCGGTTGATGGCACCGTATTTGTCCTCCACGCTAATCCACGGCACAGATTGAACGCGGATTCTGTCACCCGGGTTGAGCGAAGTCGCCGCCGTCGGGATGTTGTTTTTCATTCCATGCAAAAAAACTAGGCCCTCGGCGGGCGAACCGCCCTCGATGTCCGTGAGATGGATGCAAACGATCAGATCCTTGTATGGAACGGAGCCGGGTTGGGGGGGGCGGGTGATATCCTTGATCGTGCCGACGAGAACCGTTTTTGCGAGGTTCGGTTTTTCAACGAGGGGCTTCGCCTCGGGCAGCGGAAGAACCTTCCAATCGCCGGAAGCAAGGTCGCGCATGGCGAACTCGTAAATCACAATCTTCTTTCCTTCGAGGCGCTCCGGCGAGCGCGCAAGGGTCTGTCGTGTGGTGGTGGCACCCCCGGCATTGACTGCAATGCGATCCAGCGGCTTTTGAAGTGCCAAGCTGATGTGCTCTGCCAATCCCGCACCCGTGCCCCAGCCCAGATCGTGGAGCGAATAGATGTTGGTGAAGCTGTCGCCCAGAAGCAGGATCTCCGCAGAAGGATCCGGGAACCAACCGGTGCCATCGGAGCCAACCACCGGGCTGATGGTCGCCTCCTCGAGGGGAAATATCGCTGCCGGATCGGATAAGCGCAGCATGGCGACCAGATCGCCGTGATTACGGATGGCAATCGGGTCGCTGCGAGACCATTTCGCTTTTGAGCTACTAGCCACCTGGATTTTTTTGGCGACTTGGCTGGCCACGTATTCCATGGCGGGAGGTGTCCAATGCGAGTCTGTTTTCAGAAACTGGGGACGCCCGCTCGATTGCTTTTCGTCCCGCATCGCTTGGGAGGCGTCGACAAACTCAATGCCGTTTTTTTTCAACTCGGCGAGGAAATCTCCGAACGACCGGTTTTGAAACGCCTCACGCGGGGCGGAACCGGAAAGATACTCGGGATCGATCAGGGGCTTGACCGGCACAGGCAAAAGAATAAGCCGAATTCCGCGTGCGGCGAGGTCATCGCGAAACCGAATCAGCGCCGGGAGCGGATTTGCGGATTTCGGACGATGACGAAGCTCGGCGGGATCGAGAAATCCAGGCCCTGCGACATAATCCACATCCGGTCGGTAAAACAACCACCCTCCGCGTCCCGGGTAAACTTTTTCATTTCCGAGACCCAAATAACGAAGGGCCAAATATTGAGCCGTCGGCAACGCGTGCCTCATAAGAAACGATTCCTCTTCGAGGGCCTTTTCGTAGTTTTTGAAATCTCTTTTGAAGGACTCGTTCACTGCTGAAACACCGGACGCCAACGAGGTGGACTCGGCGAAGGCGTTCGCGGCATTTGGAATGACGCGGAAGATATCGAAGCAGCGGGGCCATTCCCGCGCTGAGTATTCGATACCCATCTGGATGAGTGGCACGGACAGCAGAGTGAAAAGGAACGCCAAAACAACCCATCTCTTGAGCCTTGAGGAAATCGTGGTGGCTCCAACCTCACGTTCTGCGGCCTCCTCCCGGCTGTTATCAATTTTTGGCGGCATGACGGCTTAAAAAATAAAGTAGATGAAGGGGTTGTAGGCCTGCGTGGTCATCACGATTATCGAAAGCCAGAATAAAGCGAAAAGAACGGCGACTTTTCCAAGTGTCAGTGTCCGGGTCCAATCCCACGTTTGAGGCCCTCTCCAGACCACCAAAGCGGCGAGGAGGAAACTGCCAATGTAGTAGGGTTGGCAGATGATGCCGGTGAGCAACGCGGCCCCGCTGGAGGATTCCCCGCATCCTGCCAGGCTGCGGCAATAGGCCAGAGCCGAGGGCCAGTCTTTCGCGCGAAAGAAAACCCAAGCAACCACCACGATAAAAAAGGTGAAAGCGGTTTGAAGGAAACGGGGGAGTCGGTGGAACGGGCCGGTTTTTCCATGATAGCGCTCCAATGCCAAAGCCGTGCCGTGAATCCCTCCCCAAATCACAAAATTCCACGAGGCACCATGCCAAAGCCCGCCGATGAGCATGACCAGAAGGAGATTGATGTACGTCCGGACCGCGCCGCGCTTGTTGCCTCCAAGGGGGATGTAGAGATAATCGCGAAGCCAACTCGAAAGCGATATGTGCCAACGCCGCCAAAAATCGGTGATCGATCTCGCGCGGTAGGGGGAATCGAAATTCTTGGCGAACACAAAGCCGAGCATCAGACCAAGCCCGATCGCCATATCCGAATAGGCACTGAAGTCGAAATAGATTTGAAAAGCATAAGCCACCGCGCCATACCACGCATCAAGGACGTCCGGCGAGCCATTCAGGAACGTGAGGTCGGCCACCTTGCCGCAGGGATTCGCCAGAATGATTTTCTTGGAAAATCCGAGTGAGAGAAATGCGACCCCGCGCGCGAACTTTTCTGTAGTCAGCGACCGGCTTTCGATCTGATCGGCAAGAAAGGAGAATTTCAGGATCGGACCCGCGACGAGATGGGGGAACATCGAAACGAAGCAGGAAAAATCGATCAGGTTCGCCATGGCGCGGGCCTCGCCGCGATAGACATCGATCGTGTAACTCATTGCTTGGAACGTGTAGAAGCTGATACCGAGCGGGAGAACGACCTCAAAGAACGTGTTCCACTGCCAACTTGCCAAACCCAGCGATTGCGCCATGGCATTGTAGCTTTGGACGCCGAAGTTGAAGTATTTGAAAAACCCGAGGACCACGAGATTCAGCACAATCGAGATCGTGATGGCCGAACGCTGGGTGCGGGATCTTGCTCCCCCATGCTCCAGCAAATTCACCGGACGTGACCAAACCCGCCACACGCGCCAGTCGTCGTGCGCAATCATCAAGCTCACCACCCAATCCACAAAAGTGGTGAAAAACATCAACGGCATGAATATCGGCTCTGCCCAACCATAAAATGCATATCCGGTAAGGATCAGAGTGGCATTTCGCCACCGCTGCGGCGCACGCCACAGCGCGTAATAAAGCCCCAGAGCCAGCGGAAGAAAATAAAATAGAAAAATATGAGAACTAAAGACCATCGCTACACGGTGGAAATGCGACTGAATAACAATCCCCCGACTCCATGGCGTATCACTTTTTTACGGCAAGACAATCCTGTTGATTTGTGCTTTATTTCTCGACTTTGAAAAATTCCGGGTCTCCTACTCTATGAGTTCAAAAGCGTCTTTTATTTTACGATGCTGCGTTGCCTTGCTGGCGCTCCACGCCGGTCGGATTGACCTTTGCATGGCGGCGGACCCCGCCCGCTCCCCGGTCAGCAACAATTTCCAGCAATCTCTCCAGACCTCGCTGGATAAAGCCGGTTCCAGTGCCAGCATGACCATACCCGGCGTGGACGGTTGGCTTTTTCTGGACAAGGAACTGCGGCATCTTTCCGCCCCGAAGTTCTGGAGTGAAGTTCCTGACGGCGAGGCCGACTCGAACGACCCTCTCCCGGCCATTTTGGATTTCAAAGCCCAATTGGACAAAGCGGGCATCGACCTCCTTTTGGTGCCGGTTCCAACCAAGGCCTCCATTTATCCCGACAAGCTGACGGTTGGAAATCCCGTGCCGCCAGAAGTGCCTGTGGATCTCGTTAAAACCGATCGCGATTTTTATAAAGTCCTCGAAAGCCGGGGCGTTAAGGTTCTGGATCTGACCGAGCCTTTTGTTCAGGCAAGGAACACAAAATCACCGGATCTTTATTGCAAAACCGACACCCATTGGGCTCCTCCCGGAATCCAGTTGGCCGCAAAAATAATCGCTGATCGCATCAAGGATCTGCCATGGGTGGCCACGCAACCGAAAGTCGAAACGAAAGCCACGGACGTTCCATTGGAGATTCATGGCGACTTGGCGTTGTCCCTCAGTCCTTCACAGACAACCACGGAACACCTCGTCTCCCGCTTCATCGGTCTGGCCTCGACCGGAGGCACAGAACCACTTCCAAACTCCAAGAGCAGCCCGGTGATTCTTCTGGGCGATAGCCACAATCTCGTTTTCCACTCCGGTGGCGACATGCACTCCGTGGGGGCGGGACTCTCGGACCAACTGTCCCACGAGTTGGGCTTTCCTCTCGATGTGGTGGCGGTGATGGGATCCGGAGCCACTTCAGCCCGTCGGAATCTCGCACGACGCAAGGACAACCTTGTCGGCCGTCGCCTCGTGATCTGGTGCTTCACATCGCGAGAATTCACCCAAGGCCAAGGGTGGGCGAAAGTTCCGGTGATCAAAGAGACGACGTCTGCGGCACCGCTGGCGAAGTGATCTTGGGTAGCCGCTTGATAACGCCATTTGCCCACTCGTGACCGGACACTTCATTGAGGTGGACACCATCCACGCCCGATTTTCCCTTTACATAGCGGTCGGTGAAGGCTCGTGTGTTGATGGTCTTGAACTTCAATTCCCTCGCACAATCATTGATCCAGCGGTCGACCGCATCCTTCAATCGCGAAGAGTATTTTGAGGAATCCGGGGGCAAAACCCAAACGATCTGCACTTGCGGTGCCGCTTTGGCGCGGATTTCGGCGATGAATTTTCGGACAATCGCTTTTTTCACATCGCCGCTCAAATTCGAAACCCCGACAAATTCATCCATCCAATTCGTTCCCATCTGGACAATGACAAGCTGCGGCCGGCTTTTGGGGATAATCGAGGCGAGCTTGGGCGTTCTGACGCGGCGCGGCTTCTGGCCGTCGTGGAAGTCTGTTTTCCAACTTTCCCTGGCCGTCACCACGCGATATCCACAAGGTGTGATGAATTCCGGCGAGTCCTTCAGCCAATTTTCCGGCGAAGATCCGCAAGCGGCATAAATCGTATATTGAGAGGGCTCGAGCTTTTGTCGAAAGTGAGCCAGCATCCTGTCGCCAAACGGGCCGACACTCAGAGAATCCCCGATGAGCATCACATTCATCGAACCGGAAGAACGGCCAGAGGACACAGGCACCTCGACGTCATTGGGCGAGGTGTAAACTATGGGCTCAAATGAAATGGGGGCCGAGGCATCCACCGTCCGGCTAATGCCAAAAGCCAATCCCAAAAGGAGTGCTAGAATGGAATTTCTCACATTTGCTTGCTGAGTTTGAGGTTGTCTTCTTCGGAGATGAATCTTTCCAGATCGACAAAGCGCGGATCGTCCTTGGACTTGAGCGTTGCCCAGGGCGTATCCTCCAGCGGAATCAGCCTCATTCTTCGCGTTTGGTTGATGTAGTAACCACTCAGCGATTGTCTTTTGCCATCAATATGCGCGGCGTGAAGAACCACCAGATGGGTTCCCTTGAACTCTCCGTGAATCACATAGCGCACACGGTAAACAAACCCGACCAGCGATTCATTGTAAGGCGCAATTTCCTCTTTGGAAAATGGCTCGGTAATATACTCGAGGGAAGCTTTGACATAAAGTGGCGGCCGGGCTGGGGCGGGCGGAGCCGACTTGGCGACCTCGGAGGGCGTTGGCGCAGGAGGCGGCGGGGGCAGAAGATTTGTCGAAGGCCTCGAACCTGCCAGCGGCGCCGCTTCGAGATCCTGCTTGATGATATTGAAAACTCCGTCCGCCCAAATAACGGCATCAGGACCAAAGAAGTGTTGTTTATCGGGCTGAAGGTTGCGGTAGGGATACTTCAGCAAAAGCCGACTATCAATCACCTTCAACCAATCACCTTCCGTCGCGCGAATCCTCTCAACCAGTATGTCGTGGGCAGGCCGTGCGATCCGTTCCGTTTCGGGAGGAGAGACCCAGTAGACGCGTTTCGGTGCGTCCGGGGAGTGGGCGACCTTGGCCAGAAAAGGGCCGATGTAGGGCTGAAGCATGGGCCCCATGCGGGAGTAATTGTTGCCCTTGAGGAGATCGAAAAGGTTGTTGCCGAGTTGCACAATCAGAATATCCGGCTTACGCAATTCCAGAAGCTCCTCGATTTTCGGCACATCGTATTTGTCGGGACGATGGCCGTGTCCCATTCCGTAGGTGTCTTGGAAGGAAAGCGGCTCGGCACCCTTTTGAGTTTCGATTTTCCAGAATCCGCAACGGGTTTTTGCGTGCTCGTATCCCTTCAATGTTGTCCACGACAAGGGCTGCGTGCCGCAGGCCATGTAAGTGAACATGTCCGTCACGCCCATGCTGCGCAAGTGCGCGTCCAGACGCTGACCGAAACCACAAAGAGCCATCGAATCGCCGATAATCAAAGCCGACAGTGGCCACACAGCCGGGGCTCCCCAAGCCCGGGACAATCCGGCACCGACCAAGGCAGCCCCCGCACCCAAAATAAACTTTCTGCGGGAAAAGGAAACAGATTCAATTTCGTTGGAGAAACTCACAGCATTCGATAATTGCCAAATGACCAACTGCAATCCAGAACATATTCATTCGAACGCCGGCGCATTCTGACAAGCCGGGATCGCGCACCGACCCACGAATGATGAAATCTGTGAACCCCGGAAATGCTCTTCAAGCCTGCGCTGCTCTCTTGCTAGCCGCTGCTATGTCCGG
>JALQZP010000066.1 GCA_023258235.1 Terrimicrobiaceae bacterium
GTGCCTGAACCTTCCACCTGCCTTTTGGTTGGTGCGGGGCTCGGTGCCCTCCTACTGGCTGGCCGCCGTAAGGCCCGCCTCGCCTAAAATGAAATCACCCCAAAGGGGGAAGAACCAGGGTTGGCGGTCTCGAATGGCCGCCAATCACGGGTTCAGCATGGTGGAGTTGCTGATAGGCGTCAGCATCGTTGCAGTGCTTGCGGCCCTGATCGTGCCCGGTGTCCAAGGCTCGATCAGAAAAGCCAAGGCCACTCAATGCTTGGCAAAGATGCGAAACCTCGGCCAAGGCATACAACTTTACGCGCTGGACAACGCTGAGTTTCCTCGAAGTCTTCATAGCTCGGCTGGCGCTGGAAAGCAGCCGTGGGCGAAGGCCATCCTAGCCTACATGGATTTTCCCGCCAGCCCAAGCGACACGGAGTGGACAACCATCTTCGAGCGGGTCTATCGCTGCCCTGCCGACAAGAAGAAAGAGGCCAGCATTTACAGCTATGCGCTCAATGTTTTCTTTGAGCTTACGCCCGATGGCGATGATTACACCGGCAGCCCGCAGACATGGCGAAAGCCGATCAATGTCGAGCGCGGTTCAAGGACAATCCTGCTCGCCGAGCCAAAGCCGGTCTATTACGCCGATCACATCATGTGCCATCAGTGGACCAGTGCCAATGGAGCAGCGAATGCGGTGGACGCCAAGCGTCACGACGGCAAGGCAAATTACTTGTTTGTCGATGGTCATGTGGAAACTCTCCCGATCTCTTCGACGTTCGACACCGCCAAAGGAATCAATCTTTGGAACCCGAGCCTTGCAGGTGTAAAATAGGGATTCTGACACATGCCTACAGGCTCCACGGAAGTTCAGAGTTGACAAAACACTGGTCAGCGGAGATAGAATCTGCACCGATGCGGATTTGCCTCAAATATGCCCGTGTATTCTGGGCCATCGCCATTCTCTTGATGGCGGGGGGGCAAGCTGTCCACGCTTACGAGGATGTCTTTCATCCCTCAAAACATGCCTCGGAACGCCATACTTCCGAATCCGAACAGCCAGCATGTCCAACAGGACACACTACTTGCTGTCACGGTCATTCTCATGTGATCGGAGCCTTGGCAGAAGCGCCGAATTTTTCCATCGTCGCTTCGAGTTCGTATTACTATTTCGACCGCGTTGATTCGGTTGTCGAAGGTCCCATTCGGGAAATCGACTACCCACCTCAGTTGTCCTGACGATTCACGGGCGCGGTGCGTCCGTGAATAGCCGCCAAAGGGGCATTGCCCCTTTTTAACCTGACCCTACGGGTCGGATTCTTAGCTCCGCGCGCCGTCCTAGCGGTGCGCTCATCACAGGACAACTCAATGCACAAATCTATTATTTTACGACTCACCTGGGCAGCGGTCGCTCTCGCAATCGCCCCTCCAATCCTCTCTGCCTGCGCATCTCCTTCTGTATCCGGGCGTCAGAAGGTTCAATCAAAGATGGTCCCCGGAACCAACCAGCACCGAATCGTCCGAATTCCCGATTCAGGACCCAACGCAGGCCCGGAAAACATCGTGAATCCGCGCAAAGGCTACAGCCAGCAGATGGAGTCAAACCCAAACAATCAGCAATAACCTATGAAATTACCCTTTCTTTCTCAAAAAATTCCCAACCCTCTCCAGATCGGCTTTGCCGTGCTGGCCATTGCATCTCTTTCTGCTTGCGCATCCAATTCATGGACGAAACAAGCGGATTCCGGCCTTCCCATAGAGGCCATTCATTCCGGCTCTGGTGCCATCATGAGTTTCCGGGCACACGAGACATCCGACCGTCTCTATGTCGCCGGGAGCGCAAAACCCCATCAACTGATGCGGCCCACGCATGTCGATATTCAGCTAGTCGGCTCAGACGGCCGCGTCCTTGCTGAAAAGACCGACGATCTCGATTCGCCCATGCACCCACGGACCGCTCGCGGTCGCAATGGCAGCCAATCCTACGTTGCTAGCTTCCCCATAAGCGAAGCACGACAGGCAGCGAAAATCCGGGTCATTTATCACGGCAGCGCCCACAGCGAAGGCAACTCTTAAGCCCTTTCAAATCTCCGGTCTCTCTCGGTGAGGATCGGTCACAAACCCATTTATGTATCGAAAGCAACTGCTCTCGTGCTGCCTTAGTATAATCCTAGGTGGCACCCTTTCAGCCCAGGACAAGCCGCCTGCGCCGTCTTCGAGTTCCATCGAAGGACTCGTTAACCAAGCATTGGCAGAGAATGCCGAACTGCGAGTCTTTGAAGCGGAACTAAACGCGGCCAAGGGCCAACGCACGCAGGCGGGATTTTTCAAGAATCCCGAAATTTCCACCGAAATCGGTAGCCGCGAGGTGCGCGATTCCGAAAATGTTCTGCAAGGCAACGGAACGACTTTCAGCCTCTCGGTCATGCAGACCTTTGAGTTTCCGGGCAAAGGAACGCTCCGCAAGGCTATCGCGAACAAGAATATCGAGATTGCCGAACTTGGACTTGAGCAGTTTCGCTTGGCCCTTGCAGGTCAGGTGCGCGTGCTCGCCTACGAGCATCTTGCCGCCATGTCCGAGGCCGAAGCTGCCGAAGCTGTTTACAAGCAAAGCAGCGAACTGGCGTCACAACTAAACTCGCAATCGAACTTCGGAGCCCGTTTGCAAATCGAGATCCGTTTGGTTCAAGCGAGCCTCGTGGAATTGGGGGCCGCAATCAAAGAAGCATCCTTACGAAGGGAGGAAACCCGCACGCAGCTCAACGCGCTGCTCGGCAGGCCGCAGAGTCTTCCGCTGCGAATCACCGACCCGCTGACTCCACCCGCAAAGAAGCTCAACGAAAACACACTCGTTTTTGCCGCGCAGGAGAACAATCCCCTGCTGAAAATCCGGCAGCGCGAATTGGAGCGATCCAGCCGCGAACTGACAGCCGTGCGACTCGACATCGCGCCCGATTTTGCCATTGGGCCGTTTTTCAGTCGCGATGTCGCTGGAGATACCGAGCAGAACTTCGGAGGCGCGATTTCCGCGACCGTCCCGCTATGGGATTGGAACATCGGAAACATCCGCAGCGCCAAAGCGCGCCTTGAGGCCGCCGCAGCCTTGCGGGTGAAAGCCGAGCGCGACACCGAAGCGCAAATCCTGAGCCGCCTGAAAGCCTACGACCTCACCCGGAGGCAGTTGGGCATGATCCCCTCCGGGCTTCTGAAAAACATCCAAGAGGCATCGACCCTGGCCGACACGCAATTTCGCAACGGCTCCATCGGCGCACAACTCTACCTCGACACGCAATCCGCCTATTTGAACTCCCTGCGAGCTTCCCAAAATGCCGTGCTCGACGCATGGCGCACCCTGCTCGACTTGAATCTCCTGACCGGCGGTCGGCTCGACGCATCCAAGGAGGCAAAGCCATGAAAAACAGCATCAGCAAACTTATGGCCCTCGCTCTGTTGGCCGTCATCGTCGGCTGCGGGCCGAAAGCCGCCGAACATGCCGAAGGCGATGGACACGATCACGCCAAGGAAGAAGGTGGAGGCCACGACGATCACGGCGAGGAAGCCGGAGGCGCGAAATTTGCCGAAGGAAAGGGAATTGCTCTCATGGACGAGACCAGAAAGGCCATTGGCCTTGAAACAGTCGAGGCCGAGGAGCGCAAGCTGACCCCGGTCGTGTCCATTGAGGCGCAAGTTTATCGTGCCGCCAATGAGCCGTCCCGCGTGAATGGCGAGCGGGCAGGCTCCGCGTATGCAGCCGCGCTCCTGTCACCCGCCCTCGCGGAGAAGCTGAAACCCGGCGACACCGCCACGCTCAAGACGCACGAAACCGAATACCCGGCCACCGTGTGGAAAATTGATCCGGCGTCCAAGGATGCCGTCAACAATGAGGAGGTCATCATCGAAATTCCCGACTCGCAGAACACTCTGCATGTCGGCGATTTCGTTTCGGGCAGCGTCACGGAAACGGGCAGAACGGAGTCTGTCGTGGCAATTCCACGCTCCGCTGTTCTGGAAACCGCCACTGGCAAGTTTGCCTATGTGCAAAATGGCGACCATCTCCTTCGGACGCCCGTATCCACCGGCGCGGAAAACGCCGACTTCATTGAAATCACTGACGGTCTGTATTCGGGCGATGTCGTCGCCAGCAAATCCGTCGAAACGCTCTATCTCATCGAACTCCGCGCCACTAAGGGCGGCGGACACTCTCACTAAGTTATGATCGAAAAAATTATCGAATTCTCCATGCGCCAGCGGGTTTTTGTCCTGCTCGGAGCCGTCGCCTTGCTTGCAGCCGGGCTTTGGTCGGCCACGCGCCTGCCCATTGATGCCGTCCCCGACATCACGAACATCCAAGTCCAGATCAACACCGAGGTCAAAGGTCTCGCCCCGGAAGAGATCGAAAAGCTCGTCACCTATCCGCTGGAGATGGAAATGTTCGGGATTCCCAACATGACCGAACTTCGCTCCCTCTCGAAGTTTGGACTTTCCCAGGTCACGCTTGTTTTCGAGGAAGGGACGGACATTTTCCGTGCCCGCCAACTTGTCAGCGAGCGTTTGCAAAACGCGGTGGACGATTTGCCCTCCGGTGTATCACCCAAGCTCGCGCCCATCACCACCGGCCTCGGCGAAATCTACTACTACGTGGTGGACTATGCGCCCGGTTACGAAGGGCCGGACAAGCCAAAGTCCCGAGCGGAGCAGTTGATGGAATTGAAGCTGATTCACGATTTCGTCGTGAAACCTCAGCTACGCAGCGTGCCCGGCATCGCGGAGGTCAACGCATCCGGTGGCTTCGAGAAGCAAATCGTCATTCTGCCCAAGCCTGAAAAGCTTTTGGCGAGCGGCGTCACGTTCAAGGAACTTTCCGACACCATCGGCGAAAACGTCGAGAATGCGGGCGGCAGCGTCATCCAACTTGGCGGCGAGCAGATCGCGATTCGCGCAAATGGCCGGGTTCAGTCTGCCGAGGAAATTGGCAACCTGCCGGTGAAATTCCGGGCCGGAGCGGAACCGCTTCGCGTCAAAAATCTGGCCGATGTCGAAATTGGAAAAAACATTCGCACCGGATCGGCGACCTATAACGGACAAGAAGCCGTGCTTGGCGCGGCGCTCATGCTTGCGGGCGAGAACAGTCGTATCATCGCCCAGCGCGTGGACGAGCGCATGAAGGAGATTCGCGCGAAACTTCCTCCCGGCGTGGAAATCACGACCGTCTATGACCGCACGACACTCGTGGATAGCACGATTGCCACGGTGGAAAAGAACCTGTTCGAGGGCGCGATTCTCGTTGTCGTCGTGCTTCTCTTTCTGCTCGGAAACTGGCGTGCCGCCCTCATTGTATCGGCGGCCATTCCGCTTTCGTTTCTCTTTGCCATTACCGGCATGGTCGAAACGAAGCTCTCCGGCAACCTCATGAGTCTCGGAGCGGTCGATTTCGGCCTCATCATTGATGGCGCGGTTGTCATGGTGGAAAACATCGTGCGCCGCTTGGGCCTGCGGCAACACGAGTTGGGGCGCACGTTAACCACCGCGGAAAGACTGCATACGGTGCAGGCTGCCGCGAAGGAGGTCGGTCGTCCGATGTTCTTCGGAGTGCTCATCATCACCATCGTTTACATCCCCCTGCTTTCTCTCGTCGGGGTGGAAGGCAAGATGTTCAAGCCGATGGCGCTCACCGTCATCTACGCCCTTGTCGGTGCGCTGATCCTCACGTTGACGCTCATGCCGGTTCTGTGCTCCTACTTCTTGCGAGGGAAGATCAGCGAGAAGGACAACTTTGCGATCACGTTTTTGAAGCGGATTTACGAACCGACTCTTCGGGTTGCGCTTCGATTTCGCTTATTGTTCGTGAGCGGGGCGGTCGCACTTTTCGTGATCTCACTGGTGCTTTTCGGGCGTCTTGGCGCGGAATTCATCCCGCAACTCGACGAAGGTTCCTTCGCGGCGCACATGATCCGCACCACCAGCATCGGCCTCGATGCGTCCGTCGCGATGCAGGAGCGAACCGAGCAAGTGCTCAAGGAAAAGTTCCCCGGCGTGGCCTACACGTTTTCGCGCATTGGAACGGCGGAGGTCGCTACCGATCCAATGGGGGTGAACGTCGCCGACACCTACATCTTTTATAAGCCTCTCGAAGAGTGGCCGAAGATCGACGGGAAAACGGTCACAAAGGACGATCTTGCCAACCGTATGAGCGCAGAACTCGGCATGCAGGTTCCCGGTCAGGCTTACCTTTTCTCCCAGCCCATCGAGATGCGATTCAATGAGATCCTCGAAGGCACACGCGCCGATATTGCCGTGAAAGTCTTCGGCGATGACTATGCCGAGATCGAGAAGATTGCCGGCGAAGTCCGCGAGATTCTGGAAAAGGTTCCCGGCGCGGCTGATGTCGAATTCGACGCGCTCGGCAAAGCCCCGTTGCTGGAAGTGACGCCAAACCGTGAAGCGATGGCGAAATACAACGTCCATGCGGATGAAATCAACCAAGCCGTCGAAAACGCGATGGCTGGCGGCGAACCCGGCGTCATCATCGACGGCAATCGTCGCTACCCGATCATCGTGCGAATGCCTGAAACGCTCCGGGCAAAAGTCGAGGAGATGAAAAAACTTCCGCTGCGCACATCCGAGGGCGGGCTAGTGACGCTCGGACAGGTGGCGGATTTCACTGTGGACGAGAAGGTCAACAGCATTGCCCGCGAAATGGGCCAGCGCCGCGCGGCAATCATGGTGAACCTTCGCGGTCGCGACGTGGAAAGTTTCGTTCTCGAAGCTCAGAAAAAAGTCGCCGAAACGGTGAAACTTCCAGCCGGTTATACCGTCGAGTTTGGCGGGCAGTTCAAGAACCTTCAGGAAGCACGGGCACGTTTGACAATCATCGTCCCGGTGGCCTTGCTCATCATCTTCCTGCTGATCTTCATGGCCTTCGGCAGTCTGCGTCAGGCCCTCCTCATCTATACCGGAATCCCTCTTGCCGTGACGGGAGGAATTTTCGCGCTCTGGCTGCGCGGGATGCCATTCAGCATCAGCGCCGGTGTCGGGTTCATTGCCCTGTCAGGTGTCGCCGTGCTTAACGGCCTGATGATGGTGAGCTATTACAACCAACTTCGAGAGGCGGGAAAGTCCCTGCTCGACTCGGTAATCGAAGGTTCGCTCACCCGACTGCGGCCCGTGATGATGACCGCGATGGTGGCGAGCCTGGGATTCCTCCCGATGGCACTTGGCCACGGAGCGGGCGCGGAAGTGCAGCGGCCACTTGCCACTGTTGTTATCGGCGGAATCATCAGCTCCACGTTTCTCACGCTCGTCTTGCTCCCGATTCTCTACCAGTTCTTCGAGACCCACTTCGGAGGCCGCAAATCCAAGGAATCCTAAATCATGAAAAAACTTATTTGCCTGCTCGCCTTCACGGTTGTTCCCGCATTCGCAGAGGAACCGGCGCTCACGCCCGACCAACTTGTGAACATCGCCATTTCCGACAACCCGGAACTGCAATTCTACGAAAAACAGGTCGCCGCATTGCCCAAGCCAGTGCAGTCGGCAGCCCCGGAAATCGCGCAGCCTCTCGATTTTCCGTCACGCCAGGCATTCCGCCGCTCCGTGTTGAATCTCGATACGGACCTTGCGCGTCTTTATCTCCCGGAATTTCGCTTCGTTCTCGCGAGCGAAGTGCGGCTCAAGGCAATGGAATACCAAGCAGCGACCGAATCAGCGGCGACGGCAAAAGATCTCGCCAGCCGCATTACCGCGCTCGTCAAGATGCTGGAAGAAAGGCCCGCCGCTGGCGTGGAATCGCTCATCGAGCGCCGCATTCTTGAGGGGGCCGCGCTTCCCTTCCTTCGCAAGGCCGCGGAGTCGTCTATGCGGGCAAAACTGCTTCGCACGGAATTGAACGGTCTGATTGGGAAAAAGCCCGACGCGGCATTGGTCGTGACCGGCAGCAGCGTTTTGCCAGCGCAAAACACCGCGCAAAACTCAGCGGCTCCGCTCCTTTTGAAAATTCGGGAAGCGGAAATCGCCCGAGGGCTCGTCGGTCTCGACGCCGCTAGCGAAGTCGAATCCTTCGCGGTCGGAGGATGGTTCACTCGTGAGGGACTTGGCGCATCAGAAGCGTTCGAGGGAGTGACCCGTCCCGGTCCGACTTCCGGGGCCACCATGAAGCAAACCAGCGAGCGCCTGATTGACGACGCCCGCCGAAAGATGGCCCGAGAAACAGCGCAGCGACAGGCCGCCGTCGAAGCGGCCCGTGAGGTGGTGAATGCGATCCCGCCCAAACTCATCGAAAATCTGCAATCGGCATCCGACCTTGCGGAACGCCAATACCGTGTAGGCGCGCTCGGCGTCAATCTGCTCATCGAGATTCATCGCGAATACCTCGACGCCTTGGAAGCCCGCAATGAAGCGGCCATCCAAGCATGGCGCAATGCGCTCGATCTTGAGTTTCTTTCACTGTCCGCAACAGGCCAGCCCACCGGAAAAATCACCGTTAATCCCAAGCAATGAAAGCCGCAATAGCAGCCACTTCAATCGGATTTACCGTTGGCGGCGTGTCGGCGACTTCCCGTGGTTTGGGGCAAATTTTGCTCTCGCGAGCCGCTTTGGTGACGATTGCCGGATTGCTGATCTACAGCGGTTCGGAATTAGCATTCGATCCTCCAAGCGACTTGCTTAACTTCGTTGCGCATCACTTCGTGCATGTCGCGGTAATCGGCCTGGGTGCGTGGTTCGCTTGCTGGCTTGCATTGCGAAAGAACGTCCTCATCCCGGTTGAAGCGATCGCTCGCTACCTATCCCGGTTGCGGCATGGCCGAATCGAGCGGCTTGTCTGCGAAACGAAGGCAACGGAGATAGAGATAATTATTACAGGGATCAACCAACTCGCTGAGCGCCTGAAAGTCACGTCACCCGGTGACCTGAATGCCGCGCTGACAGCGGTGCAAGAACTGCGAGTTCATCTAAACCGAGTTTCAGCCACCGACCCGGAGACCAAAGTTCCGGTTATGCGCGCTCTGACCCGACTGGAATCCTCGCTTTTGCTTCTGCTCTGCAAAGAGGCCCCCGAAAAAGAATAAGCCATGCACTCGCATTTCCCGCATCCCATCGACCGCGTGATTATTCTGCGCGTTCACAATGAACCGGATTCGGCGGACATCGAGACGGTGCGGAATCTGTTAACAAGCCGGGGCAAAGAGTGTGGGAGTATATGGATGCTTCTCGACGCAGATTGCTCAGAGCAGGCATTTGCTCAGTGGGTTGCATTATCTTTTGGCGAATTTGGCACTGAGAGCATCGAACGACTCGCCATCGTCGGCGAAGAGATGAATTTGCCAACCGAAGGCTGGAAAATTTCCGTTTCTACGGAGGCGGTTAGGCATTTCACGCCAGCCCAGCGAGAACAGGCTCTAATCTGGATACAAACCGGAGGTGAAGCATGACGATCTATACATGCTTATGGGAGGCGTGGTCTGCGCTCGCACTTGAAACTTGGCAGGTGGTCGTCGTGGTATCATGGGGACTGATACCGATTGTCTGTTTGGTTTGGGTGGGGCATGTGCTTAAAGCGGCCGGAACAGCGATCCCGTCGGAATTTTTCAAGGAAGAAGCGTCTGATCCGCCGCGTTTTCATCACCGCCCATATCTCGAATGGGAACGACCTAACGGATCTCGCAGAACCATCACCATATCGAAACCACCGTGCTTTCGGCATTCGCGAAAGACCTCGGCTAACCGGAACCACGCACCCAAAGCGAAAAGATCGAGGAGAAGAAATGAGCGATAAACATCACCATCATGAGTCCGAAGAGACTCAGACGACGAACGTCAAAATGGACGGTCCTGAATACACCTTCGGCGTGTCGGGGATGGATTGCTCCGAGGAAGTTTCCGCCATTGAGCGAGCTTTGAAACCGCTTCCCGGCGTGTTGGGCGTTCGTGCCGAAATCGTCTCGTCAAAAGTTACCGTCTATCACGACGGAAGCGCCACGCGGGAGCAAGTGGCAGCCGCAATCACGAAAGCCGGTGTTACCGTTCAAGAACCCAATCAAGCGGAGTCTAGTGGAAATTGGAGGGCTTCTCTTGTCGCAGCTTCCGGTGTAGCAACGGGAATCGGTTTGGTTCTGCAATGGTTGGGATTCAAGGCGATCTGGCAGGCTGATCTGGCGTTCTTCGTCGCAATTCTCGCGGGAGCCATCCTGATTTTGCCCAAAGCGTTGCGCTCCTTGCGCACCTTCACCCTCGACATCAATGTCCTCATGGTCATCGCTGTCACGGGAGCTGTAGTCATTGGAGAGGCAGCGGAAGGGGCCGCTGTCGTATTTCTGTTCGCGCTTTCCGAACTACTCGAGTCGTGGAGCGTGGGACGCGCGAGGCGGGCTATCCAGGCCCTTATGCAGCTCACACCCGATACCGCGTTGGTTCGCCGCAATGACGAATGGGTGGAGGTGGACGCGCGCGAGGTGCAACTCGGTGAAATCATCTTAATCAAACCCGGCCAGAAATCCGCCGTCGATGGTGAGGTTAGCGTTGGCAATTCCGCGATGGATCAATCGCCGATTACCGGCGAGTCCATTCCCGTAGAAAAGAAACCCGGCGATCCGGTGTTCGCTGGAGCTATCAACGGAGAGGGTTCTTTGGAAGTTTGGGTGACCAAGGCAGCCGAGAATACGACTGTTGCCCGCATCATAAAGATGGTGGAGGAGGCGCAGCAGCAGCGCGCACCCGCCCAGCGGTTTGTTGATACTTTCGCGAAAATCTACACTCCCGCCATCATGGTGCTTGCGATTCTCCTCGCCATCGTGCCGCCGCT
>JALQZP010000067.1 GCA_023258235.1 Terrimicrobiaceae bacterium
AGACTGGTGCGTGGCTCAGTGGCTCGACAAGCCCGGCGTTCGCGAGTGGCTCAACCTCCAATCCTCCACGCCGGAGGAATGGCGACCCAAGACCGCGCTCGCCTACGGCATGCTCGACTGGGCAAAGGCCCGCCCGAAGACCGCTATCATCCTCCACGACCGCGAGTGGGCGAAACCCGGCGACATCGTCGTTTTCGATTTTTCCCATGTCGGCATCGTCGAAAGCGACAGCGGATACCAGATCGTGACCGTTGAGGGAAACACCAATGGGCGTGGCGAAAGAGATTCGGAATCGGGAGATGGCGTCTGGCGAAAAGTCCGGCAGAAAACCATCGCCAGAAATTTCATCCGCATACGCCCTGTTTTGGCGTAATCTGGCACAGGCTGGCACAGGCTGTTATAAATAACTGCAAATCAATGCACCATCAGCGACTCAAAATCGCGTTTCTCACGAAGTGTCGGTTCGATCCCGACCGCCGGTAGTTTTTTACCCACCAATTTGATCCTTTTATATTTGGTGGTTTTTTGTTGGTGACTGATTCACACCAAGAATCCAACCCTCAGCGAGCGCAATGGCACTCTCCGCACTCCCCAATTGCGACTGAAAATGAAATCCCAAACGTCCTGAAGCATCGCTTTCTTGCAACCATTTCGCGACGCTGTAGGCATCGTGCTGGTGACTATTCCTTCCCTCCGAGGGAAAACTACGGCTCCATAAAGCGGGATAAACCTCGGCAATGACGGATCGCCCCTGCACTGGCATCCAACCGTCGAACGGCCAGAAGTGAATTCGAAGCCCGAGTTTCTGGCGAAGAAACCGCAGCCACGGCAAACCCGCATGGGTGGACTTGGCTACGCTGCCCTGAACGTCAAAATGAAACACCGACTTGGCGCGACAGCGTTCCTCCGTGAGTCTCCGCCATCGGGCGTTGCCACATCGAGCGGCACCTTTGCCATAAGACCCATCGCGAATGAAATCGACATACATGCCATCGAAATCTGTCGGCCAATGCTCGCAAAAGTCCTCGAGAAACACGGACCAATCCAGAGGAATTTGGTGCGTTTGAAAATAACTCAACGGAAACGAAAAAGCGTGGTCGATCCCAACGATTGTGGGAAGTCCTTCCTGAAGGGTAGCACAGAGCCACTCGGCAAGGCCTCGACGGGTCCAATACTTCCGCGCACTCGAGGGCGGGTGAATTTCCGTGGGAGATTCGGAGTGACTCGCGGAATAAACGCGGAGACCGCTTAGGCTGCTTGAGGGAGTTTGCGCTCCTGAATAGTCGATACCCAAATAACGCTCAAAAAGGGGTGTCATGGAAGAAAGCGAAGAAAGGGACCCATTTCGCAAAATCAGCCCGGGCAGCGCTTCGTCATCCGACACCGGTCGCTGCAATATTTAACTTCTTCCCACGCACGCTCCCACTTCTTGCGCCAAGTAAAGGGACGCCTACATACGACACACGTCTTCTGAGGCAGATGCTGTTTTTTGATCCCTTTCATGGTTCGTTTGAAGGGGCATCCGAAGGGGGCTGGGGAGTGTTCATTTTACGAAGCGACTCGAGATAGGCGTTCTTAGGAGCCGGCTTGGCTGGCCGCGATTCGGTGGTGAGCATTTTGTCCACGCGACCACCACTCTCTGCGATCAGTTCAGATATGATCGAAGCCTCGGGAAGATTTTTCCAATATTTCTTTGGCATCTCGGCTTGCATTGCCCTCACTTTGAGACGGACTGGATTGAAAATACTCCGGTAGTAGGTGCGCCAAAGCTCGTCGAGCGCATCGTCATCGGGAACCGCGCTACGCGAAACGCCAGGAGTGAAGTGAATCGCAGATCCATCCCAATGAACGCACTCGTGTGGTGTCAGAATCGACCAATCCATGCCAGCAAAACGCTTTTCAAAAAAGCCCGCAGCCAACCGAACAATACGATATTCAGGCTCAAACCATGCCACAAATTGCTCGCGACCCGTTATCTCGTCTTTACCCACGAGACGAAAGCGGACAAAGGCATGCATCTTGTGAATGTCGCGGCCGATCGCTTTGCACCACTGTTGGAGTTGGCGCGTATCGGGGTCCGGCGAAATAGCGAGGAGGTTTCGTTCGTCGCCGTGCGTGAGTCGCCAGAGCACGCGGTAAAGCACACTCCATCGGCGCACATCGGTGTGAGCGGCGACACTGCGTGCCATATCTAGAAAGGAGGCAGGCACGTTCGGTACAACAGCGCGAGGCAAGTTCTCATTCGCCGGAGCAAAAAGAGCGGGCTCCCGGGCATCATCAGACCATAGAACCTCGGAGGGCGGCACACGCAGGGAAAGAAGTTCACGGGCGGACTCACGCCATGCCTCAAAAACAGGCTCGATGACGACCGTGCGCATGGCTACATCTCTCCTGTGCGAACGGAGTCGATATCACTCGGTGCTGCCATCGGCATTTCAAAGTCCAATTCCGCCTGACGGGGAGGAGGTAAAAACCGGGCGCGCAGCGCCTCATCATCCAACCCGAGTCGCGCAGGGTTGTGGTCGGCGGCAATGATGAATGGCATCACTTTCTTCATCGGCACACGCAGACGCAGGAGATCGGCAAGCCGAAGTCGCGTATATCGTCTCGCGCTGAGAATGCGGTTCACATTGCGCACACCGAGCCCAGGCACACGAAGCAGGCTTTCCCGCGAAGCCTTGTTCACGTCGGCGGGAAAAACCGCCCGATTGCGAAGCGCCCATGCAAGTTTGGGGTCAAGGTGAAGATCGAGATTAGGCGAAGCTTCCGTGGTGATTTCTCCAACAGTGAAACCATAAAATCGCAGCAACCAATCCGCTTGATAAAGCCGATGCTCGCGGACCAACGGCGGAGGCTTGATGGGGAGAAGCAGAGATGGTTCGGGAATCGGGCTGAATCCCGAGTAATATACGCGCCGCAGACGATAGTCGCCATAGAGCAAATCCGCACGCCTCAGGATCACCGCATCGGTGGAATCATCGGCGCCCACGAGCATTTGCGTACTCTGCCCAGTGGCAAAGGGCGGCGGCTTTGGGGCATCCGGCTTCCGCTTATCGGCGTGGCGCTCATCGATTTTGTTGCGGATGTGATCCATCGCCAACTGCGTGCGAGCGAGATTTTTTTCCGGCGCTAGCTTTGTGAGACCTTCCTGCGTGGGCAACTCGATATTGATGCTAATGCGGTCCGCATAGCGGCCAGCCAATTCAATAAGCGAAGGCGACGCCTCGGGTATGGTCTTCAGATGGATGTAGCCGCGAAAGTGGTGCTCTTCGCGCAACTTCCGTGCGACATCGACAACCAACTCCATTGTGTAGTCCGCGCTGCGAATGATACCGCTACTAAGGAAAAGCCCCTCAATGTAATTGCGTTTGTAAAAATCGAGCGTGAGCTGAACGACTTCATCGGGAGTAAAGCGGGCACGCTGCACATTACTTGAGCGGCGATTGATGCAGTAGTGGCAGTCGTAGAGACATGCATTCGTGAGAAGCACCTTCAATAACGAAATACAGCGACCATCGGGCGCATAAGAATGACATATACCCGAGCCCCCAGTGGAACCGACCCCCTTGCTTCCACGTGAGTCCTTGCGAGCGGCTCCACTGCTCGCACACGAGGCGTCATACTTTGCCGCATCGGCTAGGATTTCGAGTTTTTGATGGAGTTCCATAGACTCAATTTCTGACTAGCCCGATCCCACGCATTCGATCGACCATTGCTCATACGCTGATGCAAGAAGACTCGCTCGTGCTTGCGTGGCACGGTTCATTATTGCATGCGAAAGATGTGGGATACTTTCGGTACGAGTCATCAAAGTGAAAGAACTTTTTGAAATACATGAGAAACACATATTTTGGATACGATCCGTGCCGGGATGCTGGAACAACTATCTGCTGTTTTTCTATCTCCATCGCATGGATTGGATTCGCTTGCGAAAACCGATTACCCAGCCCATGGTGATACGCGCACTATGAAAATCACCCTCATTGCCTTGCAGTTGATCGTCGCTTTCGGTATCCTGAATGTGTGGATCCTCCGATCTGGCAAAGCAACCGCCTTTCGAGGCGGAGAGGCTCGGAGCCTGCGTGAGGAATTTGCGGTTTACGGACTTCCATTCTGGTTTTTCTGTTTGATCGGTGTCCTGAAAGTCAGTCTGGCACTCGCCCTTATTGTTGGCTTTTGGTATCCAGCGATAACCCAACCGGCAGCGATGGGAATGGGACTACTCATGCTTGGAGCCTTTGTGATGCACCTCAAGGTGAGAGATCCGATCAAAAAAGCCCTACCGTCTCTCACCGTGCTTGCTGCGTGTGTGGCTATCGCACTGCTATAGCAGTCTGAAATATCAGAACGCCACCAGACTCAGGTAAACTTGAAGAACCAGATAAAGCAGAGCAGGAGAAGTCTGCATTAGGGAGTCCTTGATTTTTATCCGCACTCCCACTGCGACAATCATCATCAATGCAAGACCGATCGATGCGGCACGTCCGATAAACGGTTGTTCAAAGCCCGCCAGCAATCCCATCACGGCGCATAATTGCAGTCCGCCAACAAGTAGGCGCTGCGATCCAAGCCCCCAGCGGACAAACTCCCTCCTCATGTAGGAAGAAAAAAAACACGCAGACCCATACACGAAAAATGAGAAAGCGGAAAAAAGAATCAGAGCGGCATTCAAGAGACTTCAACATAGAGCAACTTTGAGCCAATGCCCACAATAGTTCTTGGAGGGTGTGCTCCTCGGGCTAAATCTCAAAGTCGACCGAAAGCGAACCAACTTGAGGAAGAGCAGCAAACGGAACAGGAAGCCCGTCTTCAAGAAGCTTATCGAGGGTCACCTCGACCACTTGAGCCAGGCTGTATCTGTCCAGAATGTCGGCAATGGCATTGCGCACATCGAGCATGAGGAGACGCAACCCGCAATGCTCCTCATCTGGACAACTGCATTTGACATAGGCGGAGTGACTCACGCATGCAATGGGGGCGAGAGGACCATCGACGAGGCGAACGACTTCGCCCATCGAGATATTCGTGGGCGGTTTTACAAGGAAGTAACCACCATGCTTGCCACGCTTGCCATCAACAATTCCCGCTTCACGGAGTTGAAGGAAAATCTGCTCTAGAAATGGCAACGGGATACTTTCCCTGGTCACGATTTCCTTGAGTGTCAGAAGGTCTCGACCGGCTTCCCGGGCCATGGCCAGAGCGATCAATGCCCTCAATGCATACTCTCCCCGCTTCGTGACTTTCATACGGAATACTGGAAGTTAAGAAAGGGAACAAAAGGCATTAAAAATGGTTAGCGTCCCTTTTAGGTAATGAAAAGCCCGCACATGCCGGATTTGATTTTATGAAGACGAAGCTCACGCTGTGAGCAAGGCTGCACCGAAAACGCCAGCGCTGTCGCCGAGTTGGGGACGGACGATACTCGTGCTGATTTCTGAATTAAAGAGGTGCCTAAGAATCTCTTCACGAGTGGTCTTTTCGTAGAGCAGAGAAACATTCCCCACCCCACCCCCAATAACAATGACATCTGGATCCAAGATATTGATGACTGCGGCAATCGCCTCGGCAAACTTGCCGCGCAGCAACTCCATCGTTTGAATGGCCCGCAACTCGCCCGCCTGGGAACGGCTTACAATCTCAGGCAAGCGCACCTTATCGCCTCCATTTTCCTGATAGAAGCGTTCCAGTGAAGGACCGGCGATGACTGTTTCAACACAACCCCTCCTACCGCAATAGCACAACCGCGATTCTCCACACAGAGGATTGTGGCCCCATTCGCCAGCGATGCCATGATGGCCATTGAGAATCTTGCCGTTGATGACAATCCCGCTTCCGACTCCGGTACCAAGAATGAGCCCGAGAACGACCTCCTCGTTTTGACCCGCACCGCAAATGGCCTCGGCAAGGGCGAAGCAGTTTGCATCATTCGCCATCACGAAACTGCATTTCAAAGCGGTATCCAGATCGTCGCGAAGGGGGCGACCATTCAGGCAGACCGTATTGGAATTTTTGAGTGAGCCCGTGACAGGGTCTACAATCCCGGGCGTGCCAATTCCGATGCTCGAAGGATGAGACAAGCCCGAAGCGGCCTCCAAATCCCGAATCACACCAACGATTTGACTCAGGATATGATCGTATCCATGAGATGATCCCGTATCGCGTCGAAGGCGATGTATAGGCACGTTGGGATTTTGAGGGTCCATTATGACCCCCTCCACTTTCGTACCTCCCAAATCGATTCCCCAGAGCGGGGAATTCTGGGTCATGTGGAAACGCGCATCGGCATGATCACATAGAGGAACGGAGACTGGATTTTGATAACTCCAGGGCTCATCTCGTCGATCAGCTCGAGGTAGATCTCGTCGTTGGGCAAATTGCGAAGGGGATCCATGAGAAACTCGGGGTTGAATGCGATGGACATGTCTTTACCGTGATACGGGATGGACATCGATTCCTTCGCCTCACCGACCTCAGGGGTATTCGCTGTGATATCAAGATTGTTCTTGGAAAGTGTGAGCCGCAGCGAACTCGTCTTGTCATTGCTGAGGAGAGCCACGCGTCGCACGCAGTTATACAAGGCTTCACGCTCGAGAGTCACCCGCTCGGTAGCCTCCCCAGGAATCACCTGACGATAATTCGGGTAGCTACCCTCGACGATTTTGGAAACGAGTTGGCACCCGTTGAGTTCAAAGGCAACGAGGTTGTTCGAGGTCGAAATGACCACAGAGGCATCGTCGGAGAGCAGACGTTGAAGCTCGGTGACAGCCTTGGTTGGAAGGATAAAGTCCCGCTCGTGGCTCTTAGGGAATTCCAATTCCGTCTCGAAAAGAGCGAGTCGACGTCCATCTGTGGCAACAAGAGTCAGCTTGTTTTCCTTCAGGGAAAAAAGAATTCCATTGAGGACATATCGCGCCTCGTCGTTTGAAATGGCATAGGAGGTCTTGCGCAAACCATCTTTAAGTTCACCCTGCTTGAGCGTGAGCGATTTTGGCTCTGTGAATACAGGGAAAGCCGGAAATTCCTCGCGAGGGAGACCATAAATCTTGAAGAAGCTCGATCCACAGCGGATGGATGAAATATTTTTGCTGTCCACTTCGATCGTAATCTCCGAACTCGGCAACTCGCGAATGATCGAAACCAGTTTACGAGCGGGCAAAGTCGTGGCGCCGGGCTTTTCCACACGGGCCTCGATGCGACAACGAATTCCAACCTCCAGATCGGTCGTCGTCAGTTGGACACCGGTTTCATCAGCCTCCAGCAGGACATTGGTAAGGACGGGTAGCGTCGGGCGGGTGCTTACGACGTTTTGAATTCGCTGTAATCCTTCGAGAAGGGCTTCTTTGGTGACCGCTATCTTCATGTGTAAACGCTTGTTTAGGTAGGCCCCAAACGAATGTCAATCCGCAATGCCCTGTGTTTCAATTTTTGATTTTAATTTTTGCCGTCAGTAACGTAAGTCAAACCGCATAGGGGCATCGAACTGGGCGCCCCTCTCGGCATTCCTGATCCGGCACCGTCTCCCACCCTCGACAGCAGCACGATCCAGTCGAGGAAATCCACTGCTCACTAACACGGAAACGTCGCTCGGACGCCCTCGGCTATCGACCGTAATTCGTAACGTGACACTCCCCTCCTCCCCAGCCATCCGTGACTCCACAGGGTATGCAGCGGATGGCTTCGTGATGAAGGCAGGTTTCCCGATTTTTTTGGAACCCGATTTACCAGATGCGCTGGAGTCAGATTGAGAAACGCCCGATGACATGGGGGCTGTTTTTTGTGACAAGACGGGCTTTGAAGGACGGTCAGCGACCGATCTGGGTTTTCTCGGTGGGCGTGACACAGGGGTTGGCTCTACTTTGGACTGCGGAGTTGCTTCCGGAGCAGGTTTTTCAAATACCGGAAGTTTATCAGGGGCGACTACTGGAATAGGCTCGGGCTCAGTGCTAGGCGATTCTAACTCGGGCTTGGGCGCTGGGGGTTGCAAAGTTTCTGGAGATTCCAGAGGCGACTCGACGAGCGAGACCTCGACACTCCCCTCCTCTCCATCAAAAACGTGAATCATTGTAGGAGAAAGCTTCCACCCGAAGAGGAACCAAGCGTGCACAGTAATGGCAAGCCCCGCACACACACCAAACCGGGTCGATTTTTTGGAAAGCAACACGAGAGAAGGAAATCCCATCAAATCAGCGCTTGGGTAACGGCGTTGTAGCAAAGGCGACCTTCGTGATGCCGAGTTTGCGGGTTTCATCCAGTACCCCGATGGCTAGACCCAGACGGGCATTCTCGTCCCCATTGATCAAAATCCGCAATTCCGGATTCGCCTCCTTGAGAATACGGATCTGAGCAAAAAGATCCTCTTGCGAAAGCTCAACTTTATTCAGATACATTTGCCCCGTCTCGGAAATAGTAACCATGGTGTGCTCTTTGTTTTCTTGGGCCTGACCTGTGGATGCACGAGGAACTACGACCGGAATTCCTTGGTGCTTCACCATCGAGAGGGACACCATCACAAACGTTGCTAGCAAAAAAAAGATGATATCAATGAGAGGAACAATCTCAATGCGGGCACGGCGCTTTTCACGAAACCTCGGGATATTCATGGTGAATTAGGATTTGAGGTGAATCTCAATATGACTCGCCGCATCCTGCATTTCGAGGCGAGCCTCCTCTTCCCGGGAATTCAGATAATTAAAGGGCAATAGGGCTGTGATGGCTATGCCAAGACCGTAGGCAGTTGCTATGAGCGCCTCGGCAATGCCTCCGGTGATCGCTGTGGGTGCTCCCAATTCCGAACCACCGAGCATATCGAAACTGCGAATCATTCCGGTTACAGTTCCGAGAAGGCCGAGCAGCGGAGCCAAAGTGATCGCCGTGTCGAGGATCGTAAGTCCACGATGGAAGCGCTTGAGCTCCCAGTTGGCGGCACGCAGCATCGCCTCGCTGAAGGATTTTTCACGATGAGCGAGCGCGTAGGTGACGGCTCTCGCTACAAAATCCCGCGACGCCCCACCAAGGCGCAAAGCTTGATCCAGATGACCCTTTTCTATCTGGGTCAAGATTTCCCCGACAGCTGTCTCATCGCGATTTTTCCTTTCGATGAAGATGAAGATCAAGCGCTCAATAACGACAGTGAGAACTACAACGGAAACAACGAGCAACGGCCACATAATTGGACCGCCTTTAAGAAATATTTCGATCATGGCAATGAGAACTAACGGCGACGGGTGTAAAAAAAGAGAAAAACTCCAGCGAGCGCGACCAGCGCGGCTCCGCCTGTCACGGTGACCAGCGCGATATCACGTGCCATCCTGTTCGGAATGAATGCAAACTTGTGGAAGTTCATGAAAATGTTCGCCTCAAACTGCATCCTGTCATTCGTGTATCGGGTCACGCTTCCCGTCGTCGTGCTCACATAAACCCGCGTGCCCTTTCCATCACTGCAATCGAAGCGATACACAGGCAGCACACGAAAAATGTTCACGTACTCGTTATTGAAGGACGTCAAATAATCGGTGTTTTGAACCTTGGCTCCGCCAAGAAAGCACTCAGCAATTTCCGATCCGTATTTTTGATCCTGTGAGGAATCAACGCGACCGTCGACGGCGCTGACATAAGATGGCACAAGCGAGGAACCATAAATTTGATACCATGGTTCGCCACCAATCATTCGAAGATTGATGGCTCCCACTTGTTCAAAATCTCCGCCGAGCTTTTTCATGGCTTCAGCAGCTCCGATGCGGATTGCCGACGGATCAAAAAAATTCCCGCTCGGCTTCACGGACGGAGGCGGAGGTTGGCTATGGGCTAGGAGAGTGTGAACTACTCCGCTCAAGGATGAAGCCAGTATGCTCAGGCTGAAGATCAGCCCGAGCCAACGGTGAATGCGCCGAATAGTGGATGTTTTCATTACCAGAGATATTCCATGCCAACGTAAAATCCACGACCTTCGCCAGGCAGGAACTGCGCCACGTCCAGCCCTCTGGCGTTAGCGAGGACGCCTGATGTGGCCGTGTATGTTGTATCAACTATATTTTTCACCTCAAAGTAGGCGGAAAGGCCGTGCTGGGTCCGCCAACCGATCTTCGCACCAAGGAGAGCGTAGCTATCAGTAAAGACGGTTCCTTGGGAATCGATACTGTATCCCACAGGCACATATTCGAGATTTGGTCCGACGTAGAATCCACACGGATGCTCGTAGAGAAGTTCCGCCCGGAGGTAATGCTCCGGAATTCCTGGAAGCATGTTGGATCCGTAGATCGCATCGTTGCTATAGCAAAAGTTGTTCCAAAGATAATTCACACGCAAAAGGACACGGTCGAAATTTGGCTTTTCCGATGAAACCTCGCTATGAAAGCTTTTCTCCTTTGTCGCGGAGTGCGTGAAAATGTCGTAAAAGACATCCCAGTTGAAGGCAAACTCAATGCCTTGATGCGTTGTATTATCGGCATTCACCGTCTGGTTGAGACCGGGCGCGACCTCGTACTCGAGCAACTCGTTTTGCAGCCAACTGTAGTAGTAGCACAAATCCCAAGTGAAATGCGTGTATCGACCACGTGTACCGATTTCGACAGTTGTTCCTGTCTGAGCGTCCAACTGCACAAGACCGCTTCCGCCATTGGCAGCATCCGCAAGCTCGCCAAAGGAAGGCGGCTCGAAGCTGCGGCTCGCATCTGCATAAATCTGCACTTTCGAAACGGGCTCATAAATAACTCCCACCTTCGGGCTAAAACCCCACCAATTTTGCGAGTCGCTATTATCCGGACCAATCGGAAAATTATCCGAA
>JALQZP010000068.1 GCA_023258235.1 Terrimicrobiaceae bacterium
AGGAGAAACGAATATCGGCAGACTTGCCCGTCCCGATATAGCGGACAATGCATTGAACAAAAGCACGAAGATTGCCCGGTGTGCGGTGTTGAATTTCAAGAACAATGGCTGGATTTCCGTTGTAACGGATGGCCATTCCTTTGCGAAGATCGTTGGCTGCTGGCATAAATAGAGTGTCGAACTCTAATCCGATTCGCAACTTTGACAAGGAGCGAAATAGACACTTCGCCCGACCGCAACTCGACAGGGCTACCCCAAATCAACCATGATTCCTCGGAGTTTCTCAAGAAACCCAAGGCCATCATAGATGGCTGCCTTGCATGGATTCGAACCATGACAAAATGATCCAGAATCATTTGTGCTACCGTTACACCACAAGGCAATTTATTCCCTTTTATCTAACAAGTTTAGATTTAACTTCCACACGATTCTGCCAATTGCGATTTTTATAATCGAAAAAAGGTAAGCAATAACAATCCTAAATATGCCATGCAGAAGCAAGAATATTCAGTTTTGATTCCCGATGACCATGTTGACTCAAAAGTTTTGACACCAAGGACGGTTGGCAATCTGAGGCAGGTCCGACCCGCTCAAACGCAAATTCCCATAGGAAGATAATGAAAAGCGGATAAAATGGCGCGGAACCAAACCCGAACTTTTATCACTATGGCTACCACTCTATCTCACTTGCTCTCCCCTCTTGATCTTCATGGGATCGCCTTGCGCAACCGAGTGGTGATGGCGCCACTCACCCGGGCACGAGCGGGAGCGTCCCGTGTGCCGAATGATTTGATGCAGGAATACTACATCCAACGCGCCACTGCCGGACTGATCATTTCCGAGGCCGTCACCATTTCCGAGCAGGGATTCGGTTGGGTTGATTCGCCGGGCATCTACAACGACGCGCAAGTCGAAGGATGGAAAAAAATCACAACCGCCTTACATGCGAAAGGAACACCAATATTCATGCAACTCTGGCATTGTGGCAGGGCCTCCCATAGCAGCTTCCACAACGGCCATCCACCTGTATCGGCATCGGCGGTCAAACTTAATGGGGAAACGATCCACTCGCCTGCAGGGAAACAACCCTATGAAACTCCAAGAGCCCTGGAAACCCACGAGGTTGCCGCTGTCGTTCAGGACTACCGGCGTGCTGCCGAACGTGCAAAGGAGGCAGGATTCGACGGAATCGAAATTCATGCCGCGAACGGCTATCTGATAGACCAGTTTCTCCAATCAAAAACCAACCATCGTACAGACGTCTATGGCGGCAGTCTGGAAAATCGGTTTCGTTTTCTGAAAGAAATCGTCGAGTCCATTCTTACCGTATGGCCCGCCAACCGCGTGGGTGTGCGCCTTTCGCCAAATGGGGTTTTCAATGACATGGGGTCTCCTGATTTCCGTGAAACATTCACCGATGCCGCCACAAGATTGAATACCTTCGGCCTCGCCTATCTGCATATTGTGGACGGCTTGGCTTTTGGTTTTCATGAATTGGGTGCCCCCATGCAACTTGCCGAATTCCGCTCTCTATTTTCTGGAACCTTGATGGGAAATTGCGGTTACACAGCCGAAACGGCCGAATCCGCCATCGCATCCGGAAATGCCGACCTCATCGCATTTGGAAGACCATTTTTGAGCAATCCCGATCTCGTCGAGCGCTTCGCAAACGGGTGGACGTTGAATCCTCCGGCGGAAATGCAGTTCTGGTCATCACCCGGTGCCGAGGGATACACCGACTTCCCCTTTCACAGAGAAGGCTAGATGCTACGCAGAACGCGGTTCGGACTTTCGCAATACAATCTCCGAGCCATTGATCTCAATGAGGCGTTGACGATACAGATTGCCGATCGCTTGTTTGAAGGCCTTTTTGCTGGTTTGAAAAGCAGCGCGAATCGCCTCAGGTGAACTGCTTTCATTCACCGGCAGCTTCCCATCCCGGGATCGAAGAGTGGAAAGAATGCGGTCGGCGAGCGGCGCGATACGCTGGTACCCCTCGGCATCCAGCCTCAAATCAAGCTTCCCGTCGGAACGGACATGTCGCACATAGCCCTTACATTTCTCACCAACTCTAAGTGGCGATCCCAACTCGCTCCGAAAAAGAAGTCCGACATGGGTATTATCAACGATCGCATTATAACCAAGCGGTGACTCGCCGGCGATGAGGAGCGAGACTTGCTCCCCCTCGCTGTAGTCCGGAGGGGTCGCACTGAGGTGATCCCTCCAACGCGTTGTGGCAATGATGCGCTGGGAGACTTCATCAATGAAGACAAAGACCAATACAATGTCTCCCTTGTGAACACGACGTTCTTGCTCCCGCATGGGCAGGAGAAGATCTTTGTTCAGCCCCCAATCAAGGAATGCGCCGATCGTGGGGTGCACTTGCTTCACTCTCAGTGCCGCAAAATCGCCCACACAGGCGAGTGGGTCGTGGGTTGTCGCCACAAGCCGATCCTCCGAGTCGCGATAAAGAAAAACCTGCAGCTCATCATCAGGTCCAGCCCCCGGAGGAATCGAGTCTCCCGGCAATAGAATTTCACCCAACTCCCCCCCGTCAAGATAGAGACCCGGAGGAGCATCTTTTAAAACAGTGAGAATATTGATTTTTCCTAGAAGAGCCATGTTGATGCAATTCAACCATGGAAAGATCGCCATGCCCATGAGCGAATTCCATCCGATATCTCCGGTGAGATGGGAGTCGGAGACTCAATGGGGGAACTAAAAATCAAGGCATCCTCAGAGCTCGCGCTTGGTGTCGCGCTTGGTGTTGCGCTTGGTGTCGCGCTCGGTGTCGCGCTTGGTGTCGCGCTTGGTGTCGCGCTCGGTGTCGCGCTCGGTGTCGCGCTTGGTGTTGGAGTTGGTGTTGGCCAGGGCGGGACAAGGTTAGGCCAGCTATGAATCTCAACATTGAGACCTCCCATTTCAGCGGCAAGCTCTTCACACCGGTTCTTCCATTTTTCCAAGTCAGGCGGCGCGGGGGTTGGGTCCGCCGAATTCGGAAAAACGAGGTAGGTGACCTTTAGATCGCTCACGGCACGGACCAGACTCGACGAGCTTGAGCTCAACTTGCGGCAGAGAAGCATCGAGGCCTCACCCATTTTATGAGAAGGACCGGCATCACCCACAATGGCCGGATAGGCGTGGCCGGCATGAATCACAAGAGCGTAATCGCCGATCTTGGGAACAAATGGCCCGCTGAAATCACGCATAATGAAACCGGGCAGAACGATGAAGGGATCAGCCTCCGCGATGAGAAAACTCCACTTTTTGAGGTCATGAATACGACGCTTTGCGAGGTCGATGCCATCTTTGACCTCTACAAGACGAGCGGGTTTCAAATTCGGCTGCTTGGACTCGGCGGTGAAGGCCTTGAGTTTCTGTTCCTCAACAGCAAGAAATGGATTAACCCTCTCCGTCTGCTTCGGCCAACGGTAACTCGTTTGCGGAAGAAAAAACGGCGATGAGCCATCAACCTTGAAATTTCGGTCGCCATCGGAGCCATCGGTATTTACATCCATGTCGGCCAATATCATCAAGGCATGCCGGTCTGTGGACGGGCTTTTTAACTCCAGAATCGTCTCGCAATCATAGAAATTGTGACGCGATAAAACGGCGTCGAGCCGGGAGAGGTTTCGCTTCAGGTCGGCTGATTTCAATTCATAAAAGCGCTTAAAAAAAGGCGACACCGATGCTCCGGCGAGCAACTCCGGGAGATTGACAAAAGTCCCAACCAGTGAGGGGTCGGAGAGCAGAAAATCTTCATCCGAAAGCAGCGGACGCGGCAACTTCGCCCGGAGAGTGATCTCCACCTCATAAGCATCGGGATTCTTCCGATTCTGCGAAGCCACCTCCTCGCTCGGTTCAGTCACAACACCGGCAGCAAGGGAGATGCCACTGAAAAGAGTCGCCGTTGGCAAAGGCTTGCGAACAAGCTCAGGAATCGGCTTGGGCGTCGGAACCGGTGTCGGGGTGGGCGCCGGAGTCGGCGGAGGCGGAGGTGGCGGTGGGGGCTTCTCACAACGCGACAGGGCAAACGCAATCAGCGCCCCTACGGCGACAAGCGCCAACGTCGTTTCACGGATGGTCACGGCATCAAGCGTGGGCAATGAACGCAGTGTAAACGTCCGGCGGTATATCCAGCATTTTGTAGTCCGAGGAAGAGACGAACAGCAGCGTTTGTTTGCCCTTACCCAGAAGCAAGTCGCTGGAATCGTAGATTTCATGCTCCAGCGTCGCGAATTTTCGATTGTAATTGGCCACGCGTATTTTGACCCGCACCGTTTCAAACTCGCGTGTTTCACGCACAAACTTGTGCTCGAAGGAACGGGTCAAAATGTAGAACGACGTATTCTTCAAGTTGAACTTCGGCATCACCCGGTTGAAGAAAAGTTCACGGGCCTTGCCGACCCACATGGCGTACATTCCGAAATACACATTCCCGACCGAATTTGTATCCGCGTAGGTCGCAACGAGAGTGTGAATAAACCATTTTCCTTCAAAATGACCACCCAGACTGTGTTGAACGGCACCGGGATCGAGCATCGTGACCGGACTGGCGACACTCACGGCGCTTTCGGGATTGGTGGCTATCGAGGAAGCGGCAGGCGAACCCAACTCCTCCGAGTCACTCACGAACTCTTCAGCGGATGAAGGCTTCACCAGAAGCCAAATCACATACCCCAAAGGCAAAAGGGAGCCGATAATCTGGAACGCGGGCGACCTCAGGAAGTAGCCGAAGGCGAAAATGACGACAGCCAGACTTCCGACGCAAAACATTTTCACCTGTGGAATCGCATTCGCGGGGCTGATGATGAAACAACGGAATATGGCAAGTATCGAGTAGCCCACAAAAAATGTGGCGTAGAAGATCATGAAAAACTCCAACTCAAAGCGCAAAACCGCAGAAAGGAGGGCGACCACGCCAGCCAAGAGAAAAGCGGGAATCGGGGACGTGAGAAGGCGTGTTGGAACCAGAGAGAAGATCGGATGGTTGCTCGCGCTTGCATTCGCTTGGAAGAACCACTTGAGAGCGATGTAGCCGCTGTCCAGCGTCGTGAGCACACACACACTCACAAAAACCGCATAGGCGGAAAACGTCCAGGACGATGTCGATGAGAACATGCGGAGCAGGATTTCCTGACCATAGTTGTGGCCCGTGATCCCGGTGCGAATGAACTCCGCCGCTCCCCAGTTAAGGGCCCATAGGGCTGTGAGGCCGTGAAAGAGAATCAGCAAAAAGAAAAGACTCGAGCCAATGATGTAGCCGGCTGCGATGGAGACCTTCTCGCGGTGCATCTGAATCGCCCTCTGCCACTGCTGGAGATCGAGCCATGGCCCGACAAGAAACCCAATCATGATGGGAACGGCGTATCCCCAGTAGTTCCAATCGTTCGTTGGCAACTTGGGGAAGGAAATGGGCCCTATCCCCTTTGAAGCGGAAACAAACATAAGGTAGATGACCGATGGCAAGAGGAGGAGAAAAAGCGCGGCGTGGCTGAACTTGATCCTCTTGATGTCAAACTCCTCACCGAAAAGGATCGCCGCCGCGAGCACGACCAACATCACCAGTGGCATGAAGAGAAGCCAAGGCTCAAAGCCCAGTGGTTGCCAAAAATAACGGATAAACGCGAAGATCGTGAGCGTGATGGCGAGAATCTGATAAAGGAAAAAAACCAAACGAAATGGCCTCGACCAATTCGTAAAAAACTGCGCCAAGGACTCGGAACCCGACTGACGACGGGCCAGATGGTGCGTGACCAAACCAAAAATCAGGAGACCCAGAAAATTCGGAACAGCAAAGGTGAGTAGACCGAAGAGCCCGAACTGCGTCGTGAACTGAACCGAGAAGAAAAGCCCCAGTCCCCACATCCAGGAGAGGGCAATCGAGATGCCCCAAAGCACAGCACCTATGGAACGAGGACGTGGAGTTGAAGAGGATTTGGCCATTGTGTGATTACCCATACAACGCCCCCAAGCTTCCCGCAATCAGGATCGTTTTTAAAATACAAACAATCTCTACCTTGCAACCGGCCACAACCTCGCTTCCGGGCCGCGCAACGAAGCGCGGCCCGGCTAGAGAGGCGTGATTTTATCGGGACGCGATCACGTCTTCACTGATAACTGGACCAGCCGCCTCGGGCTCCTTGGACGGCTCGGGTACGGGCTTGGCTGTGGGCACGCTGGGGCTCACTTTCCAGAATTTCGCGAAGAAGTGGGTTCGGTTATCGAGGATTTCCTTCGCGCGTTGGCTACCCGTGACTTCGAGATGCTTTTTGATGAGATCCTCCAGAACAGCGGTGTCCTTCTCGCCCCCAAGTCGGGAAATAGAAATAAGCTGCGAGTTGTAGAGCGTCTCAAAGCGATCTTCGAGATCGAGGACATAGGCCTCGCCACCGGTCATGCCGGCACCGAAGTTTTTGCCCGTGCGCCCCAGAATGACAACCGTTCCATTGGTCATGTATTCACAGGCGTGGTCCCCCACCCCTTCGACCACTGCGGTGCCGCCGGAGTTGCGAACACAGAAGCGCTCGCCCGCACGGCCATTGGCAAACAATTTGCCCCCCGTGGCTCCATACATGACGGTATTTCCAAGGATCATGGCATCATGGGCGGGGAACTTCGCATCGCCCCGTGGACGAATAATGATCTCTCCCCCGCTCATGCTCTTGCCGACATAGTCGTTGGCTTCACCCGTGAGGATGAGGCGAACACCGGGTGAAAGGAAGGCACCCAAGCTCTGACCGGCGCTGCCCTTGATTTTCAATTCGACAGTGCCTTCGGCGATACCTTCCTCGCCCCATTGGTAGCCGATCTCACCGGAGACCTGAGTTCCGACCGAGCGATTGGTATTATGAACATCGTAAGAGAGCGAAATAGGCCTTCCATCAGTGATGGCATCCTTGGCGTCCTGAAGCACGGTCTCATCCAGAGTGGAATCTTCGGGACCATCATTGCGATGGCGTGTGGCGTGGCGGATGGCGGAAGGATCGTCCTTGGCCACATTCACCAGCAACGGCGAAAGATCGAGTGTATTGGCTTTCGGGTGGCCGGGAACCTCGCGCTGACGCAGGCATTCGACCTTGCCGACCATCTCGTCGATCGTGCGGAAGCCGAGGCGGGCCATGATTTCGCGGACCTCTTCGGCGACACCATTGAAAAAGGTGACGACATTTTCAGGGCGCCCCTTGAACTTGGCGCGCAGACGATCGTCGAGTGTGGCCACGCCCACCGGGCAGGTGTTGAGGTGACATTGCCGGACATAGACGCAACCCATCGCGATGAGCGCGGATGTGCCGAAGTTGAACTCCTCGGCTCCGAGAAGTGCGGCGTAAACGATGTCTTCACCCGAACGCATACCCCCGTCCGTGCGCAGAGTGACGCGGTTGCGAAGACCGTTCAGCATGAGCACCTGGTGAGCTTCGGCAACGCCGAGTTCCCAAGGCCCGCCGGCATTTTTGATGGAACTGAGCGGGGAGGCCCCGGTGCCACCATCATAGCCACTCACAAGAATGATATCCGCATGGGCTTTGGCCACCCCGGCAGCGATCGTGCCAACGCCAGCGGTGGAAACCAACTTCACACAAATACGGGCACGGGGATTTACTTGCTTGAGGTCGTAGATCAACTGTGCCAGATCCTCGATCGAATAGATGTCGTGGTGTGGCGGCGGAGAAATAAGAGTGACACCCTCCACAGAGTGACGGAGCTTTGCAATGTAGGCGCTGACCTTGTGGCCAGGGAGCTGCCCCCCTTCACCGGGCTTTGCACCTTGGGCCATCTTGATTTCGATTTCCTTGGCCGAAGCGAGATAGGCGGCGGAAACACCGAATCGCCCGGAAGCGATTTGCTTGATCGCACTATTCGCCCAGTCGCCATTTTCGCGGCGTTTGAAACGCACAGGGTCTTCCCCACCCTCGCCGCTATTGGATTTGCCGCCGATCCGGTTCATCGCGATAGCAAGACACTCGTGAGCCTCGGGGCTGAGCGCTCCGAGCGACATGCCTGCCGTGGTGAAACGACGACGGATCTCCTCGATGGATTCGACCTCGTCAAGCGGGATCGGACCCGGTGCGTTCGGCACCATCTCAAGAAGATTGCGAAGCGCCATTGGTGTGTTCGCAAGAACGGCATCCACGTATTTTTTGTAATCCTCGGCCTTGCCTGCCTTATCCGCACCCTTGATGCCCACGTAGGTGTGGAAATTTTGCAACACAGGCGGCGTGATGGCATGCACCTCACCACCACGACGGTAGCGATAGTAGCCGGGATCGGTGAGTTTGCCGGCCTCGACGGGTACGGTACCCGAATACGCCAAGGAGTGGCGAGTGAGGCTCTCGACGGCGATTTCCTTAAATCCGATACCCTCGACTTGGGACGCCGTTCCTTTGAAGCAATTCTTGATGAGCTCCGAGGAAATCCCGATCGCCTCGAAGACTTGCGCGCCACGGTAGCTATTGACCACCGAAATGCCCATCTTGGACATGATCTTGAGAAGACCGGCCTCGAGAGCCTTGCGGTAATTGAGGACGGACTTGGCAAAATCGGAAACGGACCCGCCGCGCTCAAGGATTTCACGAATGGTCTCAAAGGCGAGATACGGATTCACCGCACCAGCACCATAGCCAACAAGGCAGGCGATCTGATGCACGTCGCGGGCCTCACCAGTCTCGCAAACAAGACCGGTTTTCATCCTTTTGCCGACACGAATAAGGTGGTGATGAACAGCTCCCGTAGCCAGGAGCATTGGCACAGCGACCTTGGTGTCATCAACCCCGCGATCCGAGAGAATAACGAGGCGCAAACCGGCATCCACAGCCGCTTCGGCTTCCGCGCAAATGCGTTTGACCGCGACCTCGAGTCCATCCTCGCCATCGGCCGCGTTCCAAAGGACCGAGATCGTGGCGGATTTATGAACCCCCTCCAAATTACGAATCGTCTCGATCTCCTCGTCCAAGAGAATCGGAGATTCAATGTGAATGAGATCGGCATGCTCGGGACTCTCCGCAAGGAGATTGCGGCGCCATCCAAGAGCCGTGTGCAGACTCATAACCAACTTCTCGCGGATCGGATCGATCGGCGGATTCGTGACTTGGGCAAAGAGCTGCTTGAAATAGGTGTAAAGCAATCGCGGCTTGAGCGAAAGCACGGCCAGAGGCGTGTCATCGCCCATCGAACCAACCGCTTCGGCGCCATCCTTGAGCATCGGCTTGATGATCATGTCAACCTCTTCCGAGGAATACCCGAAAGCGATCTGGCGCTGCGTGAGCGTGAGGATATCCAACTCGCCGCCCGGTGCGGCAATCTGGTTTTCCTTGAGTTGCGGGAACTGCTTGAGATTCGCCTCGAGCCACTTTCCGTAAGGCTTGGCAGCAGCAAGACGGTCCTTGATATCCTTATCCCGAAGGAGCTGCTTGAGAGAAGTATCGATAGCAATCATTTCACCGGGAGCGAGACGACCTTTTTCAATGATCGTGTCGGCATCCAAGCCGGATCCACCCACCTCGGAACCGATAACGAAAACACCGTCGCTGGTGATCTCGTAACGGGCTGGACGCAGGCCATTGCGGTCAAGGCAGGCTCCGATCGTGACTCCATCAGTAAAGCACAATGCCGCAGGGCCGTCCCATGGTTCGGAAAAACAAGCGTGGTATTTGTAAAAATCCTTCAGCTCTTGCGAAATGGTCGGATCGAAACGATAGGCCGGAGGAACCAGCATCGTAACCGAATGCAGGATGCTGCGACCGCTCATGGTCAAAACCTCAAGGGCGTTGTCCAAGCTCGCGGAATCGGATCCCCCGGGCTGAATGATCGGCTTGAGAAGGTCGATATCCTCGCCCCAGAAATCCGCTTTCAATTCAGCCTCGGCAGCGGACATCCAGTTGCGATTGCCGCGAATCGTATTGATCTCTCCATTGTGGCCGAGCATCCGGAAAGGATGCGCGAGCGCCCATGTCGGAAAGGTATTCGTGCTGTAACGCTGGTGATAAAGCGCGATGGCCGTTTCGTAATCGGGATTGGCCAGATCGGGATAGAACTTCTCCAACGAAGCTGAAACGAGCAGACCCTTGTAAACAATCACCCGATGGGAGAAGGACGGAATATAGAAATTGCTGATCTTGTCCGCGGCGGAGCGATCTTCGATCTCGTTTCGGGCCAAAAATAGACGACGCTCGTAGTCATCGTCGGACATGCCCGATGGGCGACCGATCAGCACATGCTCGATTCTCGGCATGGTCATCTGGGCCTTCTCGCCGAGCACATGGAGATTCAAGGGCACTTCACGCCAACCGAAAACATGCAGACCGCGCTTTTCAAGAACCTCGACGGTGTTCGACTTGGCACGGGCGGTTTCATATTCGTTGTCGTCCGGAAGGAACATGACGCCGACAGCGAGGTCGGAGTTGTTGTAGAGCTTCTGACCGAGTTTCTCCACTTCGGGAGCAAAAATCTTGTAGGGGATCTGCGTTGTGATTCCCGCGCCGTCACCCGTCTTCGCATCCGCATCGACCGCGCCACGGTGCATGAGACTGCACAAAGTCCGGAGACCGGTTTTAAGGATATCATTGGAACGTTGACCGTTGATCTGGGCAACAAACCCGACACCGCAGGCATCATGCTCGTGCTCGCGGTTGTAGAGTCCGGTGGATTCGTGTGAAGGCAATGCGTTGTTCATGTTTCTGTCAAAATCAAATCAGCCAGCAAGAATCGCTCCACAATCCA
>JALQZP010000069.1 GCA_023258235.1 Terrimicrobiaceae bacterium
ACTCGCCTGCGGATGACGCCGCCTTTGGCTTTGTTCCCATCAAGCTTTCGACGAGGATCGACAGGAATCGCTGTCGACATGGCTTCGATGAGTTTTTCGCCCCAGTGGGGTTTGTTTTTCACGGGTTCGTAAAGATAGACGCCCTGTGCGTCGTAGTCTTCATGCAGGCTGATCGCGAGATCGAAGCGCGCACCTTGTAGAAGGGCGAGTTGAGCTTGAACGACTGCTGGCATGTTGGCCCGATAGCCTCTGTTCAGGTCAATGCCATCCTCATCGCATCTTTTATTGTGGACGAGCCCCCACGGGTTCAGACAAGGGAAAATCAAAAGTTTGAGCGAACGGACCAGATCGGAGTTCTTTCCGACCCACGAAAGCAGGGCCTCGGTGGAAGCGGGTTCATCACCATGTATGCCCCCGGAAAGGTAGACGCTCGGAACACCGCTTTTCGAGGATTGGCTTTCGAGGAAATAAACGGGATACCCCCCGCTTTCGGCAAATGAACGCATCCGAAGGCCAACCGATTTCGCCAGCGTTCGCCATCTCCGGATCAAAAACGGATAGTCGTGGCTGCGAGGATGGAGAAGCTCCGTAGGCGATTCGACTTTTTTGTTAGCCGCCGGTTTTGACTTCGATGATGTCATGCGGGGCGCTCTCACGGAGTCCTGCCGGAGTGATGCGTGTGTATCGTGCGTTGGTGCGAAGTTCCGAAAGATTCACGGCTCCGAGGTAACCCATGCCGCTTTGGAGTCCGCCGGCGAGTTGGGCCAGAACGGTATCTGCCGGTGCGGATACCTCTTTAAGTGCTTCGACGCCTTCGGCTGCGGATTTTTGTGAAATCTCGCGCGCGTGGCCATAACGGGCGGCACTGCCAGCCTTCATTGCCGCATGGCTACCCATGCCTCGATATTGCTTATAGAACTTCCCGTTGATTTCTAGGATTTGTCCGGGAGCTTCCGGACATCCGGCCAGGAGGCTTCCACAAACGACGGCATCAGCGAGAGTGAGAGCCTTGACAACGTCTCCCGATTTGGTGATGCCACCATCTGCCAGAATTGTGACTCCGTTGGCGCGGGCGGCCTGGGAGCACACATAGAGTGCGGTGAGTTGAGGGATACCTACACCGGCGACAACGCGAGTGGTGCAAATCGATCCCGGACCTTGGCCGACCTTCACGGTGTTTGCCCCGCTCTTTGCCAAAAATTCCACACCGGCGGCGCTGGTCACATTGCCGGCGATGATTGTCAGGTCGGGAAACGCGCCGCGAATCGCCTTCACCGCCTCGCCGACACCCAGCGTGTGTCCATGGGCGGTGGAAACGGCGATGGCGTCGAGCCCGCGATCGACAAGAGCTTCGACATGTGCGAGGAGTTGATCTTTATCGATAGCGCCATCCGCTTTGCGCGGGGCGCTGACGGCGGCGCCGCAAAGGAGTCGAAACTTGGCGTCCCTGGCAGGCTTGGTTTGCAAGGAACGCTCCTGCGAGATTCGCTCGATATCACTCAGAGTGAATAATCCTTTCAACCGATCCTCTCCATCCACGACGAGAAGTTTATGAATTCCGATGTGCTCGGTAAAAAATCGATCGGCTCTTTGGATCGGATCGTCTCCGAGTTCGCTTTCGCGGATGGTCAGGACGCCGTCCCTCTTGATCATCGCCTCGCCTACACCGCGATTGGCGAAGCGGGGTCGCACACAGTGCCCGGGTAACAGGCCCAGCAGGATGTCATCTTTATCCACCACCGGAAAGGTGCTGAAGCTGAATTTTTTCTCTTCGATGATTTTCAAAACATCGCCGATGCACTGATCCGGATGAACCTTGATTGGTTCGCGAATCAGGCCGTGAATATGATTTTTGACCCGCGAGACCTCGGAAAGTTGCTGCCGTGCTGGCATGTTGTAGTGAATGAGGCCCAGACCGCCATTGAGTGCCAGAGCGATGGCCATCCGCGACTCCGTGACGGTATCCATGTCTGCGGAGACGATCGGAAGGTGAAGATACAAGTCTTGGCCAAGCCGGGTTTCAAAGTTCGCATCCTTGGGAAGAATCTCGCTATACAGGGTGGCCAGCGTCACGTCGTCGTAGGTGAGCGACAAACCGGAGTTACTGCGGAAAAAGTTGTCCGCAGGTTGATAGAAAAAACTGTCCAATTCCTTCGATGACGATGGTGCGTTTGTTGGAACCTTCATGCGCCAGATTCTGGAATAGGGCTCATGGAATCAAGACGATTTTTTAAGAGCACCGGGAGCAAACACCAAAAAATTCCAAGGAATGGCTCAGGTCGGAAAAACCATATTTTTTTGCAAGTTTCTGTTCTGTGTCGCCAATCGGGCAGGGAATATCGATCAGCACGACGTGGGCGCATTTTTTGCAAATGAGGTGATCGTAGTGTTTATGGGGATCCCGGAGTTCGTAGTAGCTGCAGGGACGCTGGAGATTCACTTTGTGAACCAGATGCAGTTTCTCCATCAGCAAAATCATCCGGAATACCGTGGCATAGTCGGGCTTGGTTCCGGAAAATCTCGACGCGTTCTCTTGGATTTCCTGGAGCGACATGGGTTCCTCCGCTGCAAAGAGACACTCGAGGATGCCTCGACGGTTTTTGGTGATTCGCAATCCCTCTTTGCGCAGGGACTCGGTGACGCTGTCGGCGGAGAAATGCGAAATCATACTCGATTAGCCACGATAGGCATTCCTCACGGGAATGCCTTGGCTGGCAAGATGCGCTTTTGCATCCGCAACGGTGAATTTTCCAAAATGAAAAATACTCGCAGCGAGGACGGCATCAGCAAGACCTGACCGGAGAACGTCAGCGAGATGTTGGAGTTCTCCTGCCCCCCCGCTGGCAATGACCGGGATCTCAATGGCGCTTGAAACCGCCCGGTTGAGTGCCAAATCGTATCCGCCACAGGTGCCGTCGGCGTCCATGCTTGTGAGAAGAATCTCGCCGGCGCCACGCTGCGCGGCCTCAATCACCCACTCAATCGCATCGCGCTCGGTGGGTTTGCGACCACCATGCGTGTAGACGCGCCATTTGCCTTCCCCGTCGCGCTTGGCGTCCACGGCAACGACGACACACTGGGATCCAAAAGCCTCGGCGGCCTCGGTGATCAGTTCGGGTCTTTGCAGCGCCGAGGTATTCACGCTCACTTTGTCCGCGCCAGCTCGCAACATGGTGTGAAAATCCTCCACTGCACGGATTCCGCCTCCCACCGTGAGTGGCATGAAGCAGGCCTCCGCTGTGCGCTCGACCACCGAAACCATGGTCGCCCGACCATCGCTGGATGCAGTTATATCGAGGAAGACCAATTCGTCTGCGCCTTGTTGATCATACATCTTGGCACATTCCACGGGATCTCCCGCATCGCGAAGGTCGAGGAACTTGGTTCCTTTCACAACCCGACCGTTTGTCACATCCAGACATGGAATCACTCGCTTGGCTAACATGGTTTCATCCACGCTCCGAAGAAGGAAGAAATCGAGACTAAAATGATTGCTCGATTTGCAATATGGTTTCTATTGTCATGCCGTCATTTTGCCAAACTCGGTAAAAGCAGGGCCCTTTGCATGGAGCTACCGATCAAATTTCATTTTCAAAATCTTTTTTCAAAACTGCTCCTGCCAGTTTTGTTTGCGGTAGCGCTTGCCGGTTGCTCGACGACCTTTGTGGGTGGCGCAAGGGGAACCGGTTACTTTGATACTGTGGTCATTGATGCCGGACACGGGGGATTTGATCGTGGTGCCAAGCCCGTAAAGGGATTTTATGAGAAGGATCTGACTCTCGACACGGCTCGTCGCGTTGCCCGCAAACTCCGCGAAAATGGACTCCATGTCGTGGAGACCCGAACAGGCGACTACTTTGTGACTCTCGATCAACGTGTGACGGCATCCAATCGCTTGAGTGGCTCGATTTTCGTCAGCATTCACTACAATTGGGACAAGAGGAAAAAAGCCTCCGGTATTGAAACTTTTTATTTAAATCCGAATTCCTCCCGCTTGGCCTCACGGATCCAATCGGAGATGGTGGCGACCTACCATGGCCAAGATCGCGGTATCAAATCCCGGAAGTTGTATGTCTTGAGAAACAACAAACGTCCGGCAGTGCTTTGTGAGTTGGGATTCATCTCCAATTCCGCAGAGAATGGCAAAGTCCAATCTTCCCAGACTCGTCAAAAATTGGCTGAGAATATCGCGAAAGCCATCTTGGCCGAGCGGGCCTCGTTTTTAAGCCAGACCGCCAACGACCGCTGATTCGTTAATCGCATTCAGTAAAAGCCGGAATTTTCCAAATTCCCTCTTGTGAGGCGTCAAAACAAGTCTCGGCAAGTCTTGGAGATGAATGTCGTCGGATTCTTCGGACAAGGGACCGACCTGCTCAATTTTGTCCACGGAGAGCATATTGGCAAAGCGGTCGTTGAGGGACTCCAAGGCTTCCTTGGTGATGGCCCTTTGAATCCGAATAACCATTTTTTCCCTGACCCAGCGGTAGGAATGCAGGTTTCTGTAGAAGTCGGTGATTTGCTTCACGGCTTCGTCCACATCGTAGGTGACATGGAAGAGATTGAAGTCGCTTTCGGAGATCAGGCCTTTGTGCAAAAGATCATTCGTGACAAAGCGGCGCCAGGTTTCCCAGTAGTGGCCATTCTGACGATCCAGCATCACAACGGGAACGATCGGCATTTTACCGGTTTGCATGAGTGTGAGGATTTCAAAGCCCTCGTCGTGTGTTCCGAAGCCGCCGGGAAAGAGGGCAAAGGCATTGGTCTCCTTTGTGAAATTCAATTTACGCGTGAAAAAATAATTAAAATTGATGAGCTTCGGATCACCGTGAATGGTCGGATTCGCGGATTGCTCGAAAGGAAGGCGGATGTTCAGTCCGAAGCTCTTTTCCGCGCCGGCGCCCTTTTGTGCCGCGCCCATGATTCCATCACCCCCGCCGGTGATGACCATGTACCCATGTTCCACGATTTTTTTGCCGAAATTTTCGGCCTGCTTGTATTCTTCCTGATCCTCCCCCGTGCGGGCACTTCCAAAGACGGCGACTTTGCGTACCCGGTTGTATTTCGCGAAAACACTTGCCGCATGGCGCAGTTCCCGTAGAGCGCGGTTCATGAGCTTGAGTTCGCCTATGCTCGCACGGTCACGACCGAATCCCAGCGAGGTATCGATCATCTCCTCGATCAGCCTGGCCGCTTTCCCTTCGGCGACATCAGCGGTGAGGTCTCTTACGCGTGGATCAACGGCTTTTTCTTTCATAAAATGGAGTCTGTGGGGAAAGGCATATCGCAAATCGTTCGGAATTTGAAAACCATTCTCATATTATGAGGTCTCACGAAGCGATTAGTTGTCTTTCTTGGATGGTATCCAGACAGGATTGCTGATTCCTTCTCGAAAGGCCGCCAAGACCGAGGGGGATGAGTTGATCCGGATGTTGCTGAAAGATCCGTCTTCATTTTGCCAGCGTTCATGCCAGTAAACGGCCGCTTTGATGCGTGGATACTCAGGAATGATCTTGAGTGCGTCTTCAATCCATTTCGCTTTGCTTCCCGATTTGGGGAAGTCGCCGACGCCGAATTCGGCAACCATGACCGGCTTGTTTGGCTCGATCTTTGTGAGTTCCTTGTAGGGCCAATCGAGAAGCGGTTTAAATTCCGCCCAGACGTCTCCTTTGCGGAATTGTTTGCCGTAAACACTGAGCCCCAGCCAATCCACATATTCCGGGCCAGGGTAGTAGGCCGACATCAGATTCCAAAAATTATTGTCTGCAGGAAAATTATTAACGTGAAACACCCACCTCACGTTTTTGGCGCCTCGGGCGCGAACCCGGTCCACTACGTAGCGCCAAGCTTGTTTGAAAACTTCATTGCCCCCGTTTTTTTCACCATAGAAACAACCGGACCAAGGAAACCAGTTTCCATTCATTTCGTTGCAGAAAGAAACAAGGAATGGCTTGCCGAAATCTTTTGCCCCGTCGCCCCACGCATCAATGTAGGAGTCCCATTTGCCAGCTAGGATTTCTTTAAGGGAAAAACGGTCCGGGCCTTTGTTTTGATCGTAAGGTTTGTCCCAGGGTGACCAGAAGATGAGAGGAGTGGCGCCATGCCGGTCGATGAGGGCGAGGTTTTTTTTGGGGAAAGATTGCTCGCCCCAGTAACTCGACGAGGCGATGATAGCTGGGCGTTTGCCTGCGAGCGCCTCAAAATCCTCGATCCCTTCGAGGGTGACATTATCTTCTGTTTCGCCGAAGTCCATGTAGGCGCCGAATAAAACGCCTTTTTGTTCTTTGAGGTTTTCTTCAAGCGGGGATCCCGCCCCACGGGTGATACCGCAGGTAAGGACAAGCAGGAAAATGAGTTTCTTCATGGGATTGAAACGCTGGCTGTACGTTGAAGTTTGCCCCAACCGACCCAAGCGCCACGCATGGCATGGAGTAGCGATTTCCATACCACATAACTCAACAGCGGCCGGTATAGGAAACGCTGTGGGATGATGCGAAGGGATTGACGCACGGGCAGTCCTTCCATCTGGAGTGCCGCTGCCGCGACCAGAACATCGCATAGGAGAAAAGCGAGAAAATAGGGGAGGATGGCACCAACACGTCCCATGATCATGGATTCAAGGAAAAGAACATCGATGGCCGGTGAAAATGCAACCAGAACGATTTGGAAAAACAAAATGCCCGGCAGACTGAGGAATCCGAGCGCCTTGTAGCGAGGATTGAATAGGATGTCCGCGTGCTTGAAGACGCATTGCAGAGTTCCATAGGCCCATCGAAATCTCTGAGTTGCGAGAGCCGAAAATGTCTCGGGGGCTTCGGTGTAGGCGATCGCTAGGGGTTGGTATTCGACTCGGTAGCCGGTCTTGTGAATGGCCAGGGTGAGGTCGGTATCCTCAGCAAGGGTTTCATACGAAAAACCACCGGCAGCCAGGATCGTTGTTCGGCGAATGGCGCTGATCGCTCCCGGCGCGACTGTGATGCAGTTCCATGTCGCATAGGCGCGGCGATCCAGATTGAAGCCGCAGATGTATTCCAAATCCTGACAGCGTGCGAGGAAGGTCGAGCGATTCCCCACGCGGGCATGACCCGAAACCGCGCCGATTTCACCGTTCTCAAATGCTCCGGCCAAAAGCCCAATGGCACGACGATCAAACTGCGTGTCGGCATCGGCAAAGATGAGGATTTCGTTTTTGCTGATATCAACACCACGTTGGAGCGCGTAGGCTTTTCCGGAATTTTGCTGGCGCACCACACGCAGTCGAGGGTCGTTCAACGCTTCCACTGCCTCAATCGTCCCGTCGGTGGAACCATCGTCAATGACGATGACTTCGATGGGGCCTTGGTATTCGGAAGCGAGAAGCGATTGAATGGTTTTGGCAATGACCTTTTGCTCGTTGTAGGCAGGAATGATTACCGAGATGCTAGGGCGATATCCCGGCGAGGAGGGTGGGGGGGCTTTATGCAATCGGGCCAGGATGATCACAAGGATGGTTCGCCCGACGACAAGAACTGTGCTGCAAACGATAAACCAGTGGAGAAACGACTGAAAAATGCGCAAGATTTGAAAACCGATTCCACTTGTGAAGAGATGAAATGTTTTTTTCTCAAGCGTTACGGGAGGCATGATTTTATGCGGATCCAAGCCCAATAGCTCACTGAGGCTGACGACTTGGTCTCCGCGTTCTTGGAGGTAGTCGAGTATCGCTGGCAGGGCCTCTAGTGTGGCTGTGCGATCGCCCCCGCCATCGTGGAGAAGAATGATGCTGCCTTTGGGGCGCTCCTTTTTCACTCTCCGCAAAAGCTCCTCTTTATCGACATCCTGCCAGTCGCGGGGATCGATTTTTTCCAAGATGGTCATGTATCCGAGGGCCTGTGCGACTCCGATGGGAATGAGTTCTTCGAGCTTCGAGGGGTGCGAATCCGCGTTATAGGGCGGTCTGAAAAGTGTGGTCGACACATCCGCGAGCGACTCGATGAGACGTTGTGTGGCATTGAGTTCAAGTCGGATGAGGGATGTGGGTGTCTCGGCGAGATTCGGGTGTGTGAACGAATGGTTGCCGATCTCATGCCCCTCCGCGACGATTCTTCTTACGAGATCGGGGTAGAGTTCGGCCTCTTGACCCACGACAAAAAAGACGGCTTTGATTTTTCTTTCCTTGAGTATGTCGAGGATGGCCGGAGTCCAGCTGGGGTCAGGGCCGTCATCGAAGCTGATCGTGACGCGGTCCGAGGCGGAGGGACTTAACCGAAAAAGGGTGGGGTAGGCCGGTGGAGTTACGTAGTTGCAGGATATCTTTCCCTCGGGATCGTTGGAAAAATGCCGTCGACCCTCCTTTGTTGTCGGGTCGAGACTGACGACCTCGCCGTTGCCGATCGATGTGATCGCATCCCCGGTGGGAATGGATTCGGTGAAGTCCGAAGCCGTCGTCTGGCCCTCTTTGGCCATGACTCTCCACACAGAGGAGTCTTCCATCCCCAACCGGTTCAGCATGACCCCGGAAAGGCCGTAATCGCGTGCCGAGTTCCAGTGGTTTGCAAAAGAGGCCGCATCCAGAAACCAAACTTCATGCTCCTTGTTGTCGTAGAAATACGAGAAGGTGGCGTTCATCTCTGGAGGTGCAAAGCTCAAATCCTCACACCCGGCATTCCCAGCGCGGCTCATGGCATCGGCAAAAGAAATCTCCTCTACGGCAGAACCGTCGACCACCCAGTCCATCCCGTGGCACCCGAGGGAGGCGATCCACTGGTTGGGGTTGCCGCAGCTGTTAATCACTTTTAACCAGCCATCGACCCAATCATTGGAAGCAATCGGTCCAGGTGTGTCGGTCTCGCCGTTTTCATCGTGCAAAAAAGCGATGAAGCGCTCGACATGAGGCGAGAGTTTATCGAAATCCCAATTGGAAAATGAGGCGTCCATGGTGATGCACAACCAGGTTTTGAGGCCTTCCGCCTTGAGGTCTTTGGCTATATCCACAATCAAGTTTGAAAGCTCGTTGCCCGTGCCGGCATCGACTTCCTCCCAGTCAATCACGACGCCGCTGGCACCGACTTTTTTCAGGCGTTTGACAAGATCGGTGGTGAATTCTTTTTTTTCTTTTGCCCCGGCTTGCGCCAAAAACTCCACGCCTCCAGGGATGCGGTTGCTGCCGTCGAGATTCGACAGAACGGGCATCAACTTGATCTTAGCAATTGCGGAAACCCTCTCCAAATTGGAGTCTTCATCCTCTTCGATTCCCTTTTCCGCGTCCGTGTAGGATAAGTATTCTGGGCAAAGGTGTGTCAGTAATCCCTTGTGCTTCTCCAGCGAGCGAAAGGCAGCTTCATCCCAGCCATAAAAAAAAGCGGAGCGAATTTCAGGAGCGCCGCCGGCCGGTCTTAGGTTTGCGGTGGACTGATTTTTGGCAAGCATACGCTGGAGCACGCCATCAATTTGTCGCTCGCGTGGAAGTTTGAGATTTGTCCCATGACTCCGAATCTTCCGCTTCATGTCCTTGAAGGTGTCCGGTTGCTCGAGGAAAGGGGCGACAAACAGGGAAAAAATAAACAAACTCAACCCTATGATCGTAAGAAGAATGCCGCATGCAGCCAGTAGTTTGAATCGTGGCCAGCGGCTGCCTCGCTCATCGTGAAAGATAAATCCTTGTTTACGCACAGGGATCAGCGCAGGGCTGCGTATTCAACGATATCTGCCAGTGAAGTGCAATGGACCTTCATGAGGTTTGTCAGCATAAAAAACACCTTTTGAGGGAGGTGAATTTGGAACAATGCGCATGAAAGGAATGCCATTTCAACAGCAAAAGTGAATTTCCACGGGCAAATCACCAAGCGACTGCGAGATTTTCGGGGCCGGTTCCATGCCCTGATTAATGGAGTTTTTTCACAGGTTCGGTCTTTTCCGCCAACCCGGATTCTTATTCGAAGAGCAAAAAAAGCCTGTCAACCAAGTGACCTCGAGTGTTACGATCTTGTAACATAAAAAGGGTTCAAAACCGGAAAGAGACCGAATCAGATTGAAGCCTCAACCACTAATATGAAAACACCATTCACGTTACTAGCCACATTCACCGTAGCTGCATCCTCGCTTTTTGCCGAGATGCCGACTGTCGATCCAGCGATTTCCGCCTACAAGCCCGTCAGCGGCGTAAGCGGAAACGTGAACTCGATCGGTTCCGACACATTGAACAACCTGATGACCCTTTGGGCGGAAGGCTTCAAAAAATGTTACCCGAATGTGAATATTCAAATTGAGGGCAAGGGATCTTCGACTGCTCCACCCGCCCTTATTGAAGGCACTGCTCAACTCGGGCCGATGAGCCGTCCGATGAAAAGCGCCGAAATCGACCAATTTGAAAAGAAATACAAATACAAGCCCACGGCGGTTCCCGTCGCCATTGATGCCCTTGCGGTTTTTGTCAACAAAGACAATCCTGTCAAGGGGCTCACCATGCCCCAAGTCGATGGCATTTTCTCCAGCTCCCGTAAAACGGGGAACGCGGATATCACCGTATGGGGTCAGGTTGGTCTGAAGGGTGACTGGGCAAAAAGACCCGTCTCGCTCTTCGGTCGTAACAGTGCCTCAGGAACCTATGGTTTTTTCAAGGATGAAGCGCTCAAGAAGGGGGACTACAAGGCTACTGTCAAAGAGCAGCC
>JALQZP010000006.1:0-33455 GCA_023258235.1 Terrimicrobiaceae bacterium
TTACCTCACCAACTAGCTGATAGGCCGCGAGCTCATCAGGAAGCGTCTTGCGACTTTGGCTTCGGAGTGATGTCACCCCTGGCCACATGCGGTATTAATTCGCCTTTCGGCGAGCTATCCCACACTTCCCGGCAGATTGCTCACGTGTTACGCACCCGTTCGCCACTAAGCCGTCATTGTATTGCTACAACAACGACCCCGTTCGACTTGCATGTCTTATCCACGCCGCCAGCGTTCGTTCTGAGCCAGAATCAAACTCTCCGTTGAAAAGCTTGTCTCTTGCGCTATACAAGAGAAAATTTCCGACTATCCAATAACTCAAGCCCCAGTGAGACTGTGCTTGAGTTTGATCGTCAAATTAAAAAACAAAACCGACGAAGAAACGCACAATTCAGCAAATGCTGATTGTCATTTCATATAAATTTATTTGCGTTCTGAATTTTACCGATTTCGATAAAATTTGAATTGGGTTTTCAAAAATCTGTAATCTTTTTCAGCCAACTTTTTTATCCGGACACCGACCCTTGTGGGGTCTTTGCCCGACTTGATTTGAACTGAAACTGAGATCAATTTCGCTTGGTGTGTTTCACCAGCGGGACAGCGAACATAGCGGGACTCTTTTTTTCGTCAACAGCTTTTTATTTTATTTTTAAATTCACTCCTCCTCGAGCCCGTCCACCAAAATCCCCCAAGGCTCGCAGAGCCCCATTCCATCAACTTCCCAGCTCCACCCTCATCCCCCTCACAACTCCCATGCCTGCGTTGTCTTTTTTACACTTTCGCATGGGTTTTTTTCCAGAACCCGCAATCCAACGCGCGCCTTCTTTCCATCACTATCCCCAATTTATCCAGCATTGAAGAGCTTTGGCGGGGATTAGTGACCACACAAAAGAAAAGGACCGCCTGTTTTTCAAAAAAGAAAAGCATCCCACATCTCAATTCCCGTTTATTTGTAGAGCGCGGTTTACCTCTGCCTGAAGCGTGAGAAAGCCCGCCAACAATGGCTCAAAGAGAGGAGAGATGGTTTGTCTAAAAATAGAAAAAGCTCATGTGGCGCAATCACCACACCGTGAGTTGGGACCAATCAGGATTTTTTAACGTAGACAGATTTGTCGTCAAAAAGCTTGGGTTCCTTGACATCAAGCGGGAGCGCATTGCGATCCAGTTCCTGAAAAAAACAGCTCTCGTACCCGGTGTGGCAGGCACCGGTTGTTTGCTCCACCTCGAAAAGAAGGACGTCCCTGTCGCAATCCACAAACCAGCGAACAACGCGCTGGGTGTGCCCACTGGTCTCTCCCTTGAGCCAGAGTTTCTGTCGGGATCGGCTCCAGAAGGTCATGAGACCGGTTTTGAGGGTGTTGGCCAAGGACTCCGAGTTCATCCATGCAAACATTAAAACCCGACCCGAGGGCCTTTCCTTGCCGGAGGCTTCTTGGACGATGACGGGAATGAGCCCATCGCTAGTGAATTTAAAGTCGAATTCCACGGGATTGCTAATTTAAAGCCTATGGAGATAACCTGAGTCAGCGAAGGATACAACAGAAATGCCTACCATCACACCCGAAGCCAACCAACCTTCCATCGTATATGGCAGCGCTCCAGCCTGCACGATTTCCATGCGATTGGCGGATTTGGAGCCATTGATACCAACGAACTGCCTGCTTCGTGAATGCTTGCCGACCGAAACTGTCAAGCTTCCTGCGGACCGCGTGCTTGGCCACGTCGTGCCGATACTTTCCTTGGATGTGCTGGCCGGCTTGGTTCCCGATTTCGTTAAATCCGCGCCTGGGTTTGTCCGACTCCCACTGGCTCGCGTTGCACTTGGATACACTCTCCGCGAGCAAATTGTTAGCGGAGGCACGCCCGCATGGAAGGCACTCGAAACGCCACTAACCTCGCCGGTCGCGAGCCTGAATCTTTTTTTTGCGAAACCATCCGCCACTGAAGAAATCGATCTCGGTATCGAGCCTGAAGCCATCGAGGATGAGCCCGAGCCTGAGCGCCATGCAGAAGATCTTGAAGACGAGCCCTCCGCACGAAAGCTGTCCGACCTCATCAGCAGCTTGCCGACATTCCGCCGCAAAACCGTGGGCCCTATTCCGGATGAGAACGCGATCATTACGATCAAGCCGGATTTTCCCGCGCTCGATACTTTTGGCGATGAAGTCCTGCCGGAGCAGGATGCCTTGCAGTCGCTTTTCATGACCGATGAGAAATTAAGCACCAAGCGGGTCGTGGAGTTGTGCGGCGACCTGCCCGGGATCAAGTCCTGCCTTTTGACAAGCGACGATGCATTTATCGCGTCTCAAAATGTCCCTGCAGGATTGGATATTGCTTCGCTTAGCTCCAAAGCCACCGCGATGGCGCGCGCCATGCATGAAGCTTCGGCTGACATGGGCATCGGTGAGATTCCCGCACTCACGCTGCATACGGAAAAGGGCCCCATTAGTGTTTTTCAAAACGCCAGTCATACCATGCTCGTCTTCCATGCCGACCGCGGCTTTATACCGGGGGTTCGAGAAAAGGTCTCCCTCGCGCTGGGAGAGGTTACCCGATCACGCCTTTGCCTTCCTCCCCCGACAAATGAAACCTGAAAACCCATTGCGGGGATGCCTGCGATGATTTAGAAAGCCAGAACTTATGATGGAACTTGTGCAAAAGGGTGGCCCGCTGATGTGGCTTATTCTGGGCTGTAGTGTCACGGCCCTTGGGGTTTTCTGCGAACGCCTGCTTTTTTTCCACCGTGCTTCGATTCAAACCGGTGATTTTCTGCGTGGACTGGCCAATTTGCTGAGGAAAAAAAACTTTGCCGAGGCGATTAGGGAATGTGCTGCCTCGCCCGGTCCGGTTCCCCGAGTGCTGCTTGCCATGTTGGTCCGACACAATGCCCCTCGATCTGAATTGCGTGACATCGCCCAAGAAGCCGGTCAACTCGAGGTTCCCCGCTTGGAGAGCAATCTCGCACTGCTGGCAACGATAGCCTATGCGACTCCGCTGGTCGGCTTGCTTGGGACCATTCTCGGCCTTCTCACCGCCTTCCAACAGATCACCACACATGGGGGCTATGCCACTGCCGCCGAGATTGCGGGAGGGGTTTATGAAAGTCTGCTCACATCGGCAGCAGCACTCACCATCGCCATTCCAGCGTTTGTCGCTCACAGTTATCTAGTCGCGAGGTCGAACGATGTCCTCCACGACATTGAGCGCGCTTCGATTGAGATTCTGGACGTCCTCCACGAGCCTGCCGAATCGGATACCGCCGCGTGAAAATCCAGCGCACACCCGGTCTTCATCCGGCCCTGATGTTTATAGCGCCGTCCCTGAACGTCGTGCTTCTGCTGGTTTTTTACATCATCCTCAGCACGTCCTTCCTGTTGCAACCCGGCGTGACGGTCGAGGTACCCCAATCCCCCTTTCTTCTTGCCCCGCAAAGAAACCCTCTCATCATCAGCATTGCCACTGCGCCTTTGTCATCGATTTATTTTGAAAATGACGCCGTCACTCTAGATGAACTGCGCACCAAGCTGAAGGAATACGGCGGGCGAAACCATACGGTGATTATCAAAACCGACCGCAGATCCCCAGTCGAACAACTAACGCGGGTTATGACTGTTTCACTTTCGCTTGGATACCCTACCGTTATCGCCACATCGGAAGAGCAGTGAAAAACACTCCCCTGATATTTGACTGGCCTGTACGGCATCGCATCCACCTGCTTCTTCCAGCCATGCTGGTGCTCGCCGCCCTCGCGCATGGATCCCTTTTTTTTGTCTTCACGATCGCCTATCCAAAAGGCACACCGGACACACTGAAGCCCGCCCAGTTGTTTTTTTTACCAGACGGTTCCCCTCAAAAAAGACAAGTCGAGGGGCTGCTTCTTTCGTCGGATCCCTCCCTTTTCGCCCCTGGGCGGGGACTACCCCGCGAGGAGAGTTTGTTTTCGACGGCTTACACTCCGCAATTTTCATCGGAAAAACCAGCCATTCTCCCACCCACACGTAAAGTTGAAGCCAGTTCTCCCGCGCATATCCCCAGCTTGAGACGTGACGTAAAACTATCCACGCCGCCCTTACCAAAGATGGAGGCGGTTTCTCTCCCGCCCCGACTCCATTCTGGACCTGCTTTAGCTGATCGATTACCAACCCTACCTGCAACACCCTTGGTTTCCTCCATCGCATCCGCCCCACTCGAGACAGCCACTTTTCTCATTGGAGTGGATTCCGATGGCAGCGTCGCATTCCTTGTACCTGAGAAATCTTCTGGCGATCCAACAATCGATCGCGACCTCCTTCGGCTACTGCGAGGTCTTCGCTTTGCGCCAACGGAAAAAAACGGAATTGTCTGGGATTTTCTGGAATTTCAATGTGGTTCGGAGCCCAATCCGCTGAAGAAGCCATGATCCCTATTCCGCTTCCCTGGCTCGTCTTTACGGCACTCATCGTCTTCCTTGCCGGGATTTTTTTTGTTTGGATTTGCTATGAGATCGCCCGAAAGCGACGCGCAGCAAAGGATCGAAAAGATCGCATTCAATGCCATCTCTGCGCCCGCGAATTCACAGCCGAAAGATTGGAACCACTGCCTCTCTGCCCTTATTGCGGAAGCTCTAACGAGCGTATTCCCCTGCGCTTGTTTTAGATTTCCAGAGCTGCGGGTTGTAAATAGATACCGCAATTTCTTGAATGCTGGCATCTTTCCATCTCGGAAGCCCCGAATCACAGCCTCTGGATGAGGAAGACTCTTTCGTTAATTTTGTAACGGTATCCGATTTAGAGCAGTTTAAAATGCTCTAGATTTTCAAAACCCCATCGGCACCGAGAAATCGCCAACAGCCCCCAAAAACAAACCGCAAGGCGACGCCATACAGTCAAAGTCGTTATCAGATCAGGCAGTAAGGGATTTTTCAAAGATCGCCCATTCACGGTCGGTTTCGCCACCGACAAGGCGGCAGTTTTTGATGATTTCCGAATTGGTATCCTCCAACCACCCGAGCGCGGCATCGGTGAAATGTTTTTGGGCTTCGCAAAATTGCTCGTGAATCAACCAGGCGTGCAAGCCACGGTCGCGGAATTCGGGAACAACCCCCAGCACGGTCTGCCGACAAGTTTTGATCTTCCGCGTTTTCATAAGAATGAAAATATGGACCAACCGGAGCCAGTGAGGTGTATTTTTGGTGGCGGCTAGGATCTCATTGAAATTCGGCAATGTGATGGCCACTCCGGCGTCACGCCCCTCGGACTCCCCGATGAGAAGCAGGCGAGGGTCGGCAATCGCTCGTATGTCTTCCGCCGCGGCAAGAAGGTCCTCCATCGCGATTGGGACAAACCCCCAATTCCTCTCGAGCGTGGCATTGTAAACGTCTCGAACGATAACCAGTTCCTCCTCGAGTCGCGCAATATTCATGGTTCGCGTCTTGAGTTTCGAGCGTTTCTTCATGTGCTCCACGATCCGCCCGAAACGCTCCGGCGTTTTCAGACGGTGAAGCGGAAGATGAAGGCTGTAAAGCGTGCGGGCTTTTTGGAATCCCAGACCCTCAAGAAGTTTCGGGTAATAGGCGGGATTCCAAGGCAGCCCCATCATGGGCGGTTGGTCAAACCGATTCAGCAATATGCCGCAATCATCATTGATGCTTGGATTATAGGGCCCACGCACCTTGTCCATGCCGGCAGCGAGGAGCGTCTCGTTGACTCTGTCCAAGAGCGCGGCCGCTGTGGCGGGATTGTTCTCACATTCAAAAAAACCGAAAAATCCGGTCCGATCCTTGTGATATTCATTATGGGAGCGATTGATGATCGCCGCCACCCGCCCCACGATGCGGCCGTCCCTCTCGGCTAAAAAAGCTGTGATCAAACCATGGCGGCGTTGGAATGCGGAATCCGGAGCAAGAAACTTGGCTATGCTTCCCGGGAACGGGGGCACGAAGGCGGGATCGGCGTGATGGATTGTCTCCGCCGTTCGTTCAAACCGCTTCCACTGCGACGGGGTTCGACAGACTGAAATCGAAAGTGTTTTTCCGGCGTCCAGGGTTGAGGTAGGCGGGATCATCAAAGGTTCCTAGTTCACGGGCGAGTTTTTCGAAGATTTCCAACACTCGGTCCAGGTCGTTGTCCGTATGGGTGGCCATGAAGCTTGTGCGCACGATGGCTTCGCCGTATCGAACGGCTGGGTAGATCGCAGGGGTTGCAAAAACTCCCTCCTCGAAGAGTCGCTGGGTGAAGACAAAGGCTTTTGCCTCGCTTCCAATGAGGATGGGAACGATGGGGGTTTGGGTTTCTCCGATTTGAAATCCGATACGCTTGAACCCCTCATGCATCTTGCGGGTATTGCGCCAGAGTTGGTCGATGCGCCAAGCTTCCTCCTGCATAATCTCGAGCGCCTTCATCACGCCGCCGACAATAGCAGGGGCAAGTGCCGCTGTGAAAATAAGGCACCGGGACTTGTGTTTGAGATACTCCACCAGTTCGGCATTTCCAGCAATGAAGCCACCCATGGATCCAAGGGATTTCGAAAAAGTCCCCATCACGATATCGACATCATCGTGCAGGCCAAAGTGGTCGACCGTGCCACGTCCTTGGCGACCCAGAACACCGAGCGAATGGGCCTCGTCCACATAGACCATCGCGCTGTGACGCTTCGCCACGGGAATGATCGACGGCAGGTCGGCGATATCGCCGGACATGCTGAAAACCCCGTCCAAAATGACCATCCGACCGGCCTCGTCGGGCAAACGCTTGAGCCGATTTTCCAGAGACGCGGCGGAATTGTGACGGAAGGGGATGAGCTTCCCTGGGGCGAACTGGCAGCCATCGATGATGCTCGCATGGTTCTCCCGGTCGCACAGGATGGCATCTCCATCCTCGGTCAGCGCAATAAGCGCCCCTTGGTTTGCAAAAAATCCCGTTGAAAACAGAATCGAGGCCTCGCGCCCTAAAAAATCCGCCAAGGCCTCCTCGAGCTCCACATGCAGCTTGATGGTCCCGTTGAGCAAGCGCGATCCCGTGCAACCCGCACCATATCGACGGGTGGCTTCACAGGCCGCTTCAACGACGCGGGGATCCTGGGCCAGACCGAGATAATTGTTCGACCCGATCATGATCTTTTGTTCCCCGTCGCAAACAACGTAGTTGCCGTGGGGCTCCTCAATAGAACGGAAGTAGGGGTAGAACCCCTGGGCGCGCGCATCCGCGCTGTCCCTGTACTCCCTGCACTTTTGATAAAGATTTTTGGGTCCAGTTGCCATTGTTGATCCCATTAGAGTTACAATTCTGGAAAGTATGTAAATCATTTTTCCCTATCCACGGGGCAATGCGGCAAGTCCTGACACAGGCTCCCAGAACCCGGCGTTTCGCAAGAATGGACAAAAAGAGCACCGGACTGCGAAATCTCACAGGTGATTTGGCTTTCCTAATGCCCAAGGGAGGTATTGGAATACGGCAACGCTTACTGCCCAGTCATCACAACCATGCTTGCCGACGCCGATGTCATCTCTCTGACGAGCGAGCGATTTTCGCTCAATCCCAGCCAAAACCCTTCTGTGGTCGCCCTTGAGAAGGGTGGCTCGGATCGCAAGTTCTACCGCGTGAGCATGGGCGGGGAATCAATGATTTTTGTCAAATACTCCAGCCAAAAGGAAGAAAATCGCCACTATGTCGATATCGCGCGATTCCTTCAGACTGCTGGCGTTCCCGTTCCCGAGATTTATCACCATGATTCCGCTGACGGATTGATCTGGATGCAAGATCTCGGAGAACTCGATCTCTGGAGCTTTCGAAATGAATCGCGGGACTCCCGCATGGCGCTTTACTCCTCCACGCTGGATGGCGTGCTGCAAATGCACCTGAAAGCGACCGCTCTTGTCGGCGATGCGAACATCCAGTTGGAACGGGTCTTTGACAGGGACCTCTATCTTTGGGAGCAGGGGTATTTTTTTGAAAACTGCTTGAAAAAACACTTCCTCATTCCCTCGGAGGAAGTCGAGCGCCTTTCAAAACTACCCGCATTGCTGAACGCCGCGTCACATTTGGCCGAACTCCCGCGCACGTTGGTGCACCGGGATTTCCAATCCCAGAACGTCATGATCGCCGATGGATCCGCGTGGTTGATCGACTTCCAAGGAATGCGTTTCGGTTTGCCTCAATACGATCTCGCTTCCCTCTTATACGACCCTTATGTGACGTTGACAGACTCCGAACGGGACGAATTGCTCGACAACTATAAAAGCCGCTTGATTGCCCATGGCGGTGCCGTGGATGCGGAGTTTGACACCACCTACAAATGGTGCGCCCTTCAGCGCCTCATGCAGGCCCTTGGTGCCTATGGTTTTCTCGGGCACCAAAAAGGCCGCACGTCCTTTCTTTCACACATTCCGGCCGCCAAAAAATCACTTCAGGAGGTCGCGGCGGGGCTTGATGGACTGGAACCACTCCTGCAAAAATTGAAAACCTTGCCATGAACAAAAGCCCCGAAACCACAGTCATCCGCCGCATCTCTCCTTCGCTCGACAACGCACGCTTCGCCGTCAAGCGGGCGGTCGGAGAGACAATCACCGTCAGGGCCGATGTTTTCAAAGATGGCCATGACGAAATGGCCGTGATGTTGAAATGGCGGCAAGTTGGCTCAAAAACCTGGCGCGAGACTCCGATGACGCCGCATCTGAACGACAACTGGAGTGGCACGCTTTCGGTGACTGCTCCGGGAGCTTGGGAATACACGATTGAGGCCTGGGGGGACGTCTTCTTTTCCTGGCAGCACGAACTCGAGAAAAAATTCGCCGCCGGGTTGCGTGACCTGCAGAGCGAGATTCTCGAGGGGGCTGCATTCATTGGAGCTGCCGCGACCCGCGCAGGCAAGTCACCGGACGGGGAGACATTGAAAAAAATGGCCTCTGTGATGCAGGGCGCTGATGCCGCCCAAGCGCACGAACTCGCACACGATCCTGTTCTTTGCGGTCTGATGCAAATTCACGCCGACCGATCGCTATCCACGACATCAGAGCCCTTTCACCCAGTTTGGGTCGATCGGGAACGTGCCACCTTTGCCGCTTGGTATGAATTTTTTCCACGATCCGCCGAAGGCAAGGCGGACTCGGGTTCGACATTCCGCGACTGCCTCGGACGGATCGATGATGCGAAAGCCATGGGCTTTGATGTGATTTATTTTCCTCCGATCCATCCGATCGGCGCGACAAACCGGAAAGGCCGGAACAACTCGCTCCGCTGCGAACCGGGTGAACCCGGCGTTCCCTACGCCATCGGGAACAATCGTCAGGGCGTCAATGGCGGTGGGCACAAGGATGTGGCGCCGGAACTCGGAACGCTCGAGGATTTTGACTGGCTCGTGGGTGAAATCAAAAAACGCGACATGGAAATCGCGCTCGATTTTGCAATCAACTGCTCCCCCGACCACCCCTACGTGAAGGCCCATCCGGAATGGTTTTTCAAGCGTCCGGACGGCTCGATCAAGTATGCCGAGAATCCGCCAAAAAAATACGAGGACGTCTATCCGCTGAATTTCCACAATCCAAACTGGCAGGAACTTTGGGACGAATTGCGGGACGTTGTTCTTTTCTGGTGCGGTCACGGCGTAGGAATATTCCGGGTGGACAACCCCCATACAAAGCCTGTCGCTTTCTGGGAGTGGCTCATTGCCGAAGTGAAGAAACAATACCCCGGCACGGTCTTTCTCAGCGAGGCTTTCACCAAGCCGAACATGATGCAGGAACTCGCCAAGGTCGGCTACACGCAGAGCTACACATATTTCACCTGGCGTAATACCAAGCACGAACTGAGCGAGTATTTGACCGAACTCACGCAGGGGCCGATGAAGGAGTACTTCCGCGCCAACTTCTTCGCAAACACCCCCGACATCCTGCCCGAGTATCTTCAGCAAGGCGGGCGGCCGGCGTTTTTGATCCGCGCCGCGCTCGCGGCATTGACCATGCCTGTCTACGGCATCTATAGCGGGTTTGAACTGTGCGAAAATGCGCCTGTTCCAGGCAAAGAGGAATACGTGGACTCCGAAAAATACCAATTCAAGGGCCGCGACTGGAACGCACCGGGGAATATCAAAGACTACCTCACCCGTTTGAACAAAATCCGTCGCGAAAACCGTGCGTTGAGGGAATACGCCAACCTTCGGACACACACGGTGGAGAATGACCAAATCCTCTGCTTCAGCAAAACCACGGCTTCCCTCGACGAGGCCTTGCTTGTGGCGGTAACGGTCGATCCCAGAAACACGCAGACAGCCTTTGTTCATGTTCCTCTCGCGGAATTCGGCTTGAACGCAGAAGAAGTCTATCAAGTTGAGGATTTGATTACGGGTGAGAGATATGCGTGGCAGGGATCGCGCAACTTCATCTCTCTCGATCCGCATTCCCGTCCTGCCCACGTCTTCCGCATCCGGCGATGTGTCGCACGGGTGGGAGGCGAAGGTATTTTTGCCTAATTTCTCTGTTTCGGGCCTTGTTGGACAAAAGCCCTAGGAGTGAGTTAAGTTAGCACTCATGTCTTTTGTTCACCTGCATTGCCACTCGGAATTCTCCCTCCTCGACGCCTCGGTGCGCGTCAGTGAGTTGGTGAAAAAAGCCGCCGTCCTCGGTATGCCGGCGGTGGCGGTGACAGATCATGGCAACCTGCATGCAGCCGTGCCGTTTTATCAGGCCGCACGCAAGGTTGGAGTCAAACCGATCATTGGTTGCGAGGTCTATGTGGCACCGGGATCGATGCTGGATCGCAACGGGTCGTCAGCCAAGGATTCTGCTTACCATCTCACGCTCTTGGCCACGGATGCGGAGGGCTATGGCAATCTGGTCAAACTCGTCACCTCGGCTCATCTGGAGGGCTTCTACTACAAGCCGCGTATCGATAGGGAGCGCTTGGCAGCCCATGCCAAGGGCCTCATCGCACTCAGCGGTTGCGTGAAGGGCGAGGTGCCAACCCTTCTTGCCGGTGCGCGAATGAAGGAAGCCAAGGAAACCGTCGCCGCCTATCGTGATATTTTCGGGCCCGAAAATTACTTCATCGAATTGACCGAGTTCGGGCTCGATGCCCAACGGAGAGTGAATCCGGAATTGATCCTGCTCGCACGCGAGTTCGGCCTCGGCCTTGTGGCCACGAACGATGTGCATTTCCTTGAAAAATCGCACCACGAGGCTCACGACGTCCTGATTTGCATCGGGTCGGCATCGATGGTGATGGATGAGAAGCGCCAACGCTACAGCCCCGAACTTTACTTCAAGTCCGCCGAGGAAATGCGGGCCCTTTTTGTGAAGCTGCCAGAGGCCTGTGACAACACACTTCGGATTGCGGAACGTTGCCATTTCGAGATGGAATTCGGTGTTCCGAAATACCCGAATTTCGACTCCCCAGATGCCCGCAGCCGCGAACAATACCTGCGCGACCTCTGTTACGGTGGGCTTCGCATGAGATTCGGTGGCCGGGTCGATACCGACGCGGAGCTGACGACCCGCTTGAACTACGAGCTTTCGGTGATCGAAAAAACCGGCTTCATCAGCTATTTCCTCATCGTCTGGGATTTTATCCGCTATGCCAAGGAACAGGGTATCCCCGTGGGACCAGGCCGCGGATCCGCCGCCGGTTCGCTGATTGCTTATGTGCTCGGCATTACCGATATCGACCCTCTGCGCTACGGGCTCATTTTCGAACGCTTCCTGAACCCCGAGCGCATCAGCCCGCCCGATATCGACGTGGATTTTTGCATGGAACGCCGAGGCGAGGTGATCGAATACGTTCGTCAAAAATACGGCGAACGCGCGGTCTCGCAGATTGTCACATTCGGCACACTCGGCGCGAAGAGCGTGATTCGCGATGTCGGCCGCGTTTTGGGCTGGAGCTACGGTGACGGCGACCGGGTCGCTAAAATGATCCCAAACGAGTTGAATATCGACCTACAGGGAGCCAAGGAAAAGAACCCCGAACTGGCCGCCGCCATCGAGAACGAGGCACCCGTCCGTCAACTCTGGGACTATGCCACCGTCCTCGAGGGCCTGAGCCGCAACACGGGCATCCATGCCGCCGGCGTGGTCATCGGCGATCGCCCGCTGGACGAATTCATCCCTCTCTGCCGCGGCAAGGAAAACGAAGTCGTGACGCAATATGCGATGGGACCGCTCACCGACCTCGGAATGTTGAAGATGGACTTCTTGGGTCTTCGCACGCTCACGATCATGCAGGAAGCGGTCAGGCTCATCCACGTTGCGAATCCGGATTTCAACATCGATACGATTCCCACAGACGACAAGGCCGCTTTTGACATCTACAACCGGGGTGAAACGCTCGGGGTTTTCCAGATGGAAAGCGGGGGCATCACGAGCTGCTGCAAACGTTTCGATGTCGGATGCATCGAGGACATCATCGCCGTCGGTGCGCTTTACCGACCCGGCCCGATGCAGTTCATTCCGGACTACATCGAGCGCAAGAAAGGCCTGAAAAAAGTCGAATATCTGCATCCCCTCCTCGAAAAGGTTTGCGCGGAAACCCACGGCATCATCGTTTATCAGGAACAGGTCCAACTTGCGGCGAGCGTTCTCGCCGGCTACTCGCTCGGCGAGGCCGATCTTCTCCGCCGCGCCATGGGCAAAAAGGATGCGGAAAAAATGGAAAAGGAACGCGCCCGCTTTGTGGCCGGCTGCGAGAAGCACAATAACATCACGCCAAAGGTGGCCGATGCCATCTTCGGCTTCATCGCCAAGTTCGCCGAATACGGGTTCAATAAATCCCACACCGCTGCCTACGGCTGGATCTCCTACCAGACCGCTTGGCTGAAAGCCCACTATCCGCGCGAGTTCATGTCCGCCATGCTCACCTTCGACGCCAGCACGACTGAGCGACTGGCCGAGGTGATCGGAGAGTGTCGGCGCATGGACATCCCTGTGCGCCCGCCGGACATCAATTCGAGCGATCTTAAATTTTCTCCGGAAACCTCAGGCGACGGAATTCGCTTCGGGTTGGCATCAATCAAGAACGTGGGAGCCGGCGCGATGGAGTCCGCAATTGCGGAACGCAACAAGGGGGGCAAATTCGTGTCCCTTGATTCCTTCTGCGCACGCCTGGACTCACGAACCGTGAACCGCAAAATCCTGGAAAGCCTGGTCAAGTGCGGCGCCTTCGATTGCTTTGGCAAATCCCGCGCCCAACTTTTCTCGGAGATCGAATCAACGATGGCCTCGGCGGCCTCGCTGCAACGCGATCGCGCCAGCGGGCAGGTTTCGCTTTTCGGTGACATGCCCATGATGCCATCCAAGGCGTCCGTGGTGAATGCAACGGTCGACCCATGGCCCCAGTTGGAAATGCTCAAATACGAGAAGGAACTCCTCGGCTACTACGTCAGCGGACACCCCCTCGACAGCTACGCCGGGCACTTCGACTCCGGAAAATACAACACCATCTCCCAAGTCACCCAAGCCACGGAGAACGGGAGCTTCAAGCTCGCCGGACTCATTATGAGCATCGAAAAAAAGTTCTCCAAAAAGGACAGCAAGCCCTTTGGCATTTTGGTGCTCGAGGATTTCACCGGCTCACTCGAAATCACGGCTTGGGATGAAACCTTTTCTAAAAACGCCGCCCTGCTCGTTCCTGGAAACGCTGTCTCCATCAATATCCGCGCCACCCTCCGAGAAGAGTCCGTTCGGGCCACAGCCGGAGCCATGGCGGCGCTCAAGCCGAAGGCCTCCGTGAAAGCGGTGCGATTACGGTTGGAACGTGGACTTGTCGATGAAGCCGCCTTACAGACGATTCTCGCCGCGGTGAAAAAAAATCCGGGTGTTCGCCCCCTCATACTTGAGTTCGCCCTTCCGGACGGTCGCACCTTTGAAATCGCTGCGGGGGAAGAATTCAACGTCGGCGATGAGCGCGCAATCCGCTCGGCCGTGGTCCACCTCGCCGCGTCGGCATAAAAATCACATCCACGTCAACCGGGATACTCCAGCGTTCTTTTGCCCGGATTTTGAAAATCGACGTCCTCCTGCCTCTACGAGACGTCACCATTTACAAGGGTTCCTAGAAATGGCATCGCAACAATCCGAAATGTCTGTTTTTTCAAGCCCCCAAAAGCAAGCGGGCTGGGTTCTCGATGCATTCTTTGACTCGAACCAGGAATGTCACAGCCTCCTTGCCATCAACCACACGGTGATCGTAGCTCAGGGCGAGATACATCATCGGGCGGGCGACGATCTGGCCCTTGATGACGACCGGACGCTCTTGAATTTTGTGCATGCCGAGAATGCCGCTTTGAGGGGGATTCAGGATCGGGGTGCTGAGCAGCGAACCGTAGGTGCCTCCATTGCTGATGGTGAACACGCCACCTTTGAGGTCATCCAAGGAGATTTTACCTTCACGGGCTTTTGCGGCGTATCCGGCAAGGCGGGATTCAATATCCGCAAAACCGAGGCGATCGCAATCGCGAACGACAGGCACGATGAGCCCACGCTCGGTACCGACAGCCACTCCAATGTCGTAAGCCGTACTCGTCACCAGATCGTCTCCGTCGATGCGGGAATTGATCGAGGGAATCGCTTGGAGCGCATCGACCACCGCCTTGATAAAGAAACTCATGAAGCCGAGTTTGACTCCATGTTTTTTAGTGAATTCCTCCTGCAGTTCTTTGCGCAGGGCCATCACAGCGCTCATATCGCATTCATTGAACGTTGTGAGAATAGCGGCGGTTTGCTGCGCCATCACGAGTTGGGTGGCGATTTTGCGGCGCAGGGGAGAGAGTTTTTTCCGCACGGTGCGAGCTTCATCGACGGGCGCCGAAACAACAGGAGCGGGCTTCACGACAGCAACTGGAACTGGTGCGGGTTCAACCGCTTTTTCCACCACAGCAGGTTTGGCCGGCGCCGGGGCGGCGGCCTTGGAGGGGGCTGCAGCTGCGCCGGGAGCGATTTCGGCCACAACTTGACCGATTTTCACTTCCTGACCTTCGGGAACCTTGATGTGAAGCACGCCTGAATCCGCAGCCATCACTTCTTGCGAAACCTTGTCAGTTTCCAAGGTGAAGAGCAACTCGTCACGGGAGACGCTGTCGCCCTCTTTTTTATGCCAAATGGAAAGCACTCCGGAGGTGATGGACTCGCCAACGGCTGGAATTTTAACTTCGATGTTCATGCGATTTTAGACTTCAAAGGCTTGCTTGATAAGGGCGGCTTGTTGTTCTTTGTGCTTTCCGGAAGACCCGGTCGCGGTGCTGGCGCTCTCTTCCCGGCCAGCATAGCCGACGAGGGATCCAACGATCCCCGCTATGCGTGGAGCTATGAAATTCCAAGCGCCCATGTTTTGGGGCTCTTCCTGACACCAGACGTAGCGCTTGGTGCCGGGGTAGCGTTTGGCCAAGGCTTTCAACCGCTCGCTGTGGAGCGGATAGATCTGTTCGAAACGAATGATCGCCGTTGTCGCTTTTTGCTTCGCTTCCTCACGACCACGAACGAGATCGTAGTAGACCTTGCCTGAACAGAAGACCACGCGATTCACTTTTTTGGGATCCTTGATGGTGGGGTCGTCCAGGATTTCCTCAAACCGGGCGTTGGTGAAATCCTCCACACGCGAAGCCGCATCCTCCGAACGCAGGAGGCTTTTCGGCGACATAATGATGAGCGGTTTGCGATAGCCTCGGTGGATTTGCCTGCGAAGGACATGGAAATACTGGGCGGGCGTGGTGATATTGCACACCTGCATATTGTCCTCGGCACACAGTTGAAGGAACCTCTCCAGCCTCGCGCTAGAGTGCTCCGGACCCTGACCTTCGTAGCCATGGGGCAGAAGCATCACAATCGAGCTTGGGCGACGCCACTTCGCTTCGGCTGAGGCGATAAATTGGTCAATGATGATCTGTGCCCCATTCGCAAAGTCGCCAAACTGGGCTTCCCAGATGCAGAGCATCGATGGGAAATCCATCGAATAACCATAATCGAAGCCAAGCACGGCATACTCGGAAAGCGGGCTGTTATAGACGCAAAACGTCTCCTGCTCGGGCGAAATGTTTTTGAGTGGGAAGTAGCGATCGCGAGTCGCCTCATCGTAGAGAACCGAATTGCGGTGACTGAATGTACCCCGTCGGCTGTCTTGACCGGAGAGACGTACCGGCGTGCCCTCGAGGAGGAGCGAACCAAAGGCCAAAGCCTCCGCAAATCCCCAGTCGTAAGGTCCGCCATCCTTCCAAACCTGGAGGCGACGATCGATAACCGTCCTTTTGATTTTCGGTACGACGTTGAAATTTTCGGGAACTGTCGTGATGGCCGCTGCCACTTTGTCGAGCGTGGCGACCGTAATCGCGGTGTTGACCGGTTCGTGGGAGTAGGGCGGCTGGAATATCGCCGTGGAACCGGCGAATTCGCTTTTCTTCTTTTTCGACTCGCTCTTTTTTTTCACCTCGATGAAAGCCGCTTCGAGTTTTTCGAGCAACTTGGCTTTGATTTCCGCAGCCTCCTCGGAGGTGACGGTTCCAAGCGAAGCCACTTGCCCGGCGAATGTGGTGCTGAGGAGGGGATGCCCTTTGATGATCGAGTAAAGATCGGGCTGGGTGAAGAGCGGTTCGTCCGTCTCATTGTGTCCGTGCCGACGGTAGCAATAAATATCGATCACCACATCGCGACGGAACTTCTGGCGGAACTCGAGAGCGATCTGAGCGACCTCGATCACCGTGAGAGGGTCCTCGCCATTCACGTGAAAGACGGGGGCGTCGACCATTTTGGCCATATCGGTGCAATAGCGCGTGGAACGTGCATCGGCAGGGAGCGTGGTGAAACCGATCTGATTGTTCACCACGAGGTGGATCGTACCGCCGGTGCGATAGCCGGGGAGTTGCGACATATTGAATGTCTCCGCCACGATGCCTTGGCCGATAAAAGCGGCATCCCCATGCACCAGGATCGGAAGAACTTTGCTGCGCTCCACAGTGTCTTGCAACACACGCTGCCGGGCGCGGGCTTTGCCCTGAACGACCGGATCGACCGCCTCCAGATGGCTCGGATTTGCCGCCATGCGAATCTCGACCTTGTGACCGCCCGGCACATCCCTCGTCGTCTGGTAACCAAGATGGTATTTCACATCTCCGCTGCCACCGACCAATTGCGGGTCAAAGGTATCCTGAAACTCATTGAAAATGACGTCCAAGGGCTTGTTGAGAAAGTTGGCCAGGACGTTGAGTCGGCCACGATGCGCCATACCCATGACGATTTCGAGGACTCCGACCGATCCACAGCCCTCAAGGATCGCGTTGAGCGAGAGCATGAGGGATTCCCCGCCTTCAAGCGAAAACCGCTTCTGTCCGACAAATTTGGTATGGATGAAGGACTCGAATGTTTCCGCCTGATACAATTTGCGAAGAATATCCCGATGCACCTCTGGAGATTGGCGGGAATCACTTCGACGGTTTTCAACGCGATCGGCAACCCATTCGCGCATGACGGGGTCTTGGATGTGAGTGAATTCCACCCCGAGGGTTTCGCAGTAGGTTTGCCGAAGGCCGGCAATCATCTCCTTCAGCGGCATCTCACGGCCCTGCTGGAAGTTTCGGGAAGAAACAACTTCGTTCAAATCCGCCTCCCCTAGGCCAAAATCCGCAGGCTCCAAACGGGGAATAGCTGGCGCGGATTTCGACAGAGGATTGAGATGCGCCGCTGTGTGACCGATTGTGCGGTAGGCTTCAACCAGCAAATCCACGCGGGCTTGGAGTGGCGAACCCGAACCTTGCACCGCCTCGCGAGCCTCCACCTTGCGGCTTCGAACGAGTCCAAGTTCAAACCCCTCAAAAAAAGCGGCCCACTCGGGTTGTACGGAATCGTGATCAGCGACCCACCGCTCATAAAGCTCGTCAATCAGTGCCTCATTAGCGCGGGCGGGGAGAGAAGTATTCATTTAGTATCTGTGTGGCATATCAAGCCTCACGAAAACGAAGGCTTTAAGACGAGAAAAACTGCCTTTTTTTTGCGCATTTGGCAAGACACGAAAAACGCCCACTGGAAAATGGAAGGGGAAAAAGGGACGGCCAAATCAAAAAAAATCCGCCCGCACCCCAATCGGGGCGGGGCGGAAATTTTTGAGGAGTTTTTAGTCTTTTTTGCCAGCAGCTTCGTCGCGGTCTTTCATCGCGGCCTTGCGGCTGAGCTTCACGCGTCCCTTGTCATCGACGCCAATGCATTTGACCCAAATCGAGTCGCCCATTTTCACAACGTCCTCGACTTTGTTGACACGGAAATCGGCCAATTCAGAAATGTGAACAAGTCCGTCTTTACCGGGCAGAACTTCCACGAATGCGCCGAATTCTTTGATTGAAACGACCGTGCCTTGGTAGATCTCGCCAATCGTAATCTCCTTGGTCATACCATTGATGATTTCCTTCGCACGCTTGAGGCTTTCACCGTTGTTCGAGTAAATGTGGATGGATCCGTCATCCTCGATGTTGATCTCGGCGCCAGTCTCGGCAACGATGCCTTTGATCGTCTTGCCTCCCGGTCCAATGACAAGGCCGATCTTGTCCGGATTGATTCGGATGGTTTCGATACGCGGGGCGTATTGGCTAAGTTCAGCGCGTGGGCTGGCAAGAATGCCGTTCATGACACCCAGGATTTTTGTGCGCGACTCTTTGGCCTTGGTCACGGCCTCGGCCATGATCTCGTGCGAGATTCCGGGCAATTTGAGATCAAGCTGGAACCCGGTGACACCGACTTCCGTTCCACAGAGTTTGAAATCCATGTCGCCGAAGTGATCCTCGCTGCCGATGATGTCGGTAAGCGTCGTGTAGCGCTTGAGTGTCTCGCCCTCGAATTCGGTAACGAGACCGACAGAGATACCGGCCACAGGGCGACGGAGCGGAACACCCGCATCCATGAGCGCAAGCACACCGGCGCAAACGCTGGCCATCGATGTGGACCCGTTCGATTCCATAACCTCGCTCACGACGCGAATGGCGTAAGGGAAATCCTTCTCACTTGGAACGACTGGCTCAATCGAGCGCTCGGCAAGGGCACCGTGCCCGATCTCACGGCGGTTCTGTCCACCGAAACGACCGGTCTCACCGACGCTGAAAGGCGGAAAGTTGTAGTGAAGCAGAAAGCGTTTTGTGTCAGGGCCTCCACCGTAGGAGTCAATCATCTGAGCCTCGTCGGCGGGAGCGAGAGTCGCAATACCGAGAGCCTGAGTCTCGCCACGCGCAAAAAGGGCGGATCCATGGGTGCGCGGCAGCAGACCGGTCTCACCGGAGAGCGGACGGAGTTCATGAAGACCACGACCATCACAACGTTGCTTGCGGTCGAGAATACTGATGCGGAAGGCTTTTTTCTGCAGGTAATCAAACGCCTGCGAGATGTCGAACTTCGAGGCGGCTGGGAATTGCTGAAGCACGGCGGCGCTCACCTCGTCGCGCAAAGCGCCGACCGCTTTGCTACGGGCGACTTTGCCTGAAGTGTAGAGTGCGGACTCAATTCGGTCGCCGGCGACCTGGTAGGCGATTTCCAAAATCGAGGAATTGACCTCGAAGAGTGGCATGGTGCGCTTTTCTTTGCCGACTTTGGCGGCAAGCTCACGCTGGGCGGCAACGATGGGCTTGACAGCTTCACGCGCGAAATCGAGAGCGGCCGTGAACTCCGCTTCGGCGAGTTCGTTGGCGGCTCCCTCGATCATGATGACCTTTTCGCCATCTCCGACATAAACAAGGTCGAGGTCGCTATCCAGGCGCTCGGAGTGGGTCGGGTTGATAACAAAGGCACCACCGATACGTCCAACACGAACAGCACCAATGGGTCCTGCAAACGGAATGTCAGAAACACAAAGCGCAGCCGAGGCTCCGTTAATCGAGAGCATATCGGGATCGTTCTGACCATCGGCGCTCAGAAGAAGAGTGATGACCTGGGTGTCATACAGATAGCCTTTTGGGAAAAGCGGACGCAATGGGCGATCGGTCATGCGTGCCGTGAGGATTTCCTTTTCTGTGGGGCGACCCTCACGTTTGAAGTATCCACCGGGCAATTTGCCAACGGCGGCAGCTTTTTCTTTGTATTCGACAGTGAGAGGGAAGAAATCCTGCCCTTCTTTGATTGTGGTGGCGGAGACCGCCGTCACAATGACAATGGTGTCACCGGAGCGGACTGTGACCGCGCCGTCTGCCAGTTTGGCAAGTTTGCCGGATTCGAATGTGATGGGGGATTGACCCGCTTGAGCGGTTACGGAATGAGACATAGTAATAGATACGAAGTGCCGTTGGTAAAAACGACAGGGTGGTAATTAGAGAAAAGCCCCGATGACGACCGGGGCTTTCAGGAGTTCAGTGAGCGTTATTTACGGAGGTCGAGTTTCTCGATGACCGCCGAGTAACGAGCTTTGGCGGTCCGCTTGAGGTAATCAAGCAGGCTGCGCCGTGTGGCAACGAGCTTGAGGAGTCCGCGACGGGAGGAATGATCCTTGGCGTTGACCTTCAGGTGCTCGGTGAGGGATAGAATGCGTTGTGTGAGGAGCGCGATTTGAACGTCCGCGCTGCCGGTGTCTTTTGCGTGGAGTTTCAGGGACTCCATTTCAGTTGCTGCTTTAGCCATTATTTTTCTTATTGTTGTTGGAAGGCGGGGAAGTTGCCATGCCGACAGGATCATGACAAGGACAAATTCTTCAACCCGATGTGAAATTGAACTGGGAAGAGTCGCCCGAGAGTCTATAACAACGCGCTTATGAAGGTTCGCCTCACCAAAGATTTTATCATCGAAGCCGCGCAAAGTCTGCCCAAAGTCCCGGCCGGCCACAAGTGCGCCCGCATCCATGGCCACACATTCACTATCGAAGTTTCCGTCGAGGGTGAGGTGGATCCGGAGACCGGATGGTTTTACGACCATGCCCTCATTAGCGCCGCCATGCGACCGATTGTGGAGCAACTCGACCACTCGCACCTCAACGACATCCCCGGATTGGAAAACCCCACCATCGAGCTGATGGCAGGCTGGCTTTGGAAAAAACTGGAACCCCAGTTACCCGGACTCGCCGAAATCGTGATCCACGAAACTCCCCGCGCCCGCTGCTCCTATAAGGGAGAGTGACCTTCAATTACCTGATTTTTCGATCAAGCGGGGGGCACGTAGAAGGATGCGACCCCCGATCCAGGCGACCCCCGCCGCGAGGCAGATCAATACGGCGCAGGCGGCAACAAGCGCCCAGTTGCCCGTTTGATAATTCTGAAAAAGGGAAATCGCTGTCGCCGACAGCGTGGTGATGAACATCAGGATGGCGGGAACGAGAACAAAGGCCGATCGCCGACCATGGTCGCGAAGCCAAACGGCGGCAACAAGCAGCGCCATGGCCCCCATCATTTGATTGGCGGAGCCGAAGACCTGCCAAAGAACCGGCAAGGTGTTGGAGCGGGAGAGTGCAAACATAAGCGCCACGCACAGCCCCGTATTGAACCAAATATTGAGAACGATCGCAGGCGGCTTTTTGAAAACAAATCTCCACACCTCCTCAAGCAGATAGCGGTTCAGGCGAACAGCGACGTCCAAAGAGGTCACAACAAAGCCCTCCAGAAGAAGAATCCCCAAAATCGTGCCGCTCCAGACTGGCAGACCGAAAGCCAGATTCACCAAACTCCCCGTGGCCAAAGCGAAAGCCAGAATGGGATTTTTTTCTCCATAAGTGATCTGTTGATAGCTGGACCAATCCAAGCCGATGAGCAGAGTCAGAATCACACTCACGGCAAGGAGGGATTCCAGAAGCATACCCGTGTATCCGACTTTACGCGCATCGCGCTCGTCAGCGAGTTGGCGCGCGCTCGTACCACTCGAGACCAAACAATGAAACCCGCTTATGGCACCGCACGAGACCGTGATGAGAAGCATGGGCCAGAGCAGCCCGACATATTGAAGGCCGGACTGGAGATTCCAGAGCGGAATTGTTTCCGCGAGATTCTGCGGAGCAGCAGGAATCCCGGGGAACCCGCCGCCCAAAGCCGCCACCACCAACCCCACGACCACAGCCAGCATCCCCGCATAGAGAATCTGCACATTCACAAAATCCCTCGGCATGAGCAGCAACCAAACGGGTATCGCCGAGGCCAATACCACATAGAGAGTCATCAGAAACCGCCACGCATCGGACGAAACAATCACCGGCAGATGAAATCCCAGAACGACCGAGGCTACAGACAAGAGCGCCGCCACCGCATAGTTCAACCAAGCGGGGGAACGCATCCGGTAAATCAGAAATCCCAAGAACGGGGCGCATAAGGTGATAAAAAGCACACTGGTCGAAGCGATGCCTCCGATCCTCGCGAGCAGGACCGGTTGCCCATCGCGAAGTCCGACCACTGAGGGAAGACCTCCCCCTCCGGCAAAAGGGTGGAGCCCCATGGCATCCGGCGGAAGCGCGAGCGAGGCCGCGAGCGCATCCCGGGAAGGCGGAGCCATACCCACCTTCGTGGCCGGATACATGCTGGTGAGAGCCGTCACACTGAGGTTCAAAAATGTGGCGGTTATCATCACCAATCCGATCACCAGAAAACTCACGATCAGGATATACCCTCCATTGCCAAGATAGATGCGAGCGATATCCGCAACCGACCGCCCCTCTTCCCGGGAGGATATGAACAAGGTGACCATGTCATGCACACCGCCGAGAAGGATCGCTCCCGCCACCACCCAAATCAACGCCGGCAGATACCCGTAGATCATCGCGAGCGTTGGCCCAACAATCGGCCCGGCTCCCGCAATGGCGGCGAAGTGGTGGGCAAATAAAACGTAGGGTTTGGTAGGCAGAAAATCCTTGCCGTCCTTTTTCAGGACCGCCGCTGTGGCGTGGCCTCCATCGACCCCAAGGAGACGCTCCAGAAGCGGAGCGTAGAAACGCAAAGCCATCCAATAACAGAAGAGGACGCCGCCCAAAATCGAAAGTATGATTGTGCCCACCGGGGATCGATATTGAAGACACGCCGGATTCCGTGCAAGCATGTTGCCAATGCAAAAAGTCAATATCGCCGCCATAACCGGCTTTCTGGGCGTCGCACTGGGGGCCTTTGGCGCCCACGGGCTCAAGGCCATCCTTGCCGCAAATGATACCGCCGCGATCTGGCAAACGGCCGTTTTTTACCACATCACCCATGCCGTGGCTGGGCTTTGGGCGACAGAAAAGAACGAAAACGTGGTTCGCCTGTGGATCATCGGCATCGCGATATTTTCGGGTTCGCTCTACCTTCTCGCCGTGACCAATGCCCGCTGGCTTGGAGCCATTACGCCGATCGGGGGATTATTCCTCCTCGCGGGATGGGCTGTGCTTTTTAAAGCTCGGCGCTGACCTCGCTCTCGGGAACAGGCTCTGCAGAAGAAGACCCTTGAGGACGAGGCTCTGGACGCGGTTTCTTTACAGATGCTCCCGCAGCCGGGGCCACCTTTGTGCGAGCCGACGGGCGGCGAGCGACCTCCATCCCCTTGGCGGCAAAGTCGATCACATGCCCCTGATGTAAAAGCCAGAAAAGCTCCTTGAGCAAAGCCGCCTCGCGTGCGGCATCATCGCCGTTCGGAGCCAATTGGGGCAATGCCAAGAGAGACTTCCACTGCTCTGCACGGGGAGGCTGCGGAGATCTCTCCAAATAGTCCAAAATCGCAGCCAAGGTTTCCGAGACAGGAGTCGCCTGACGATCAAGCGGACGTGGCCTCGCCACCGAAATGTAGGTCACGTTTTCGTGAGCTTTGAAAATTTGCAGTCCACGAGAGGAGAGTTCCTGCCCAATCACGTGGGCGATGGGCAGCGGGAAGCGAATGAGATTATCCAACTCGCGACGCACAAACACAAATATCGGCTGGGCGGAATCATTCACCGCCGCCGATCCAGGAACCGTGCAAGAATCCCCCACCGGTTGGACGGCCGTGGCTGCGTGATTTTTCAAGAAATGAGCTTCGACTTCGGCAAGATTTTGCAGCGTGACAGGTTCAGCACCCTCGGGTGTTTCGAGGGGATGATAGACCGTCTGCATGCACTGCTCGTCCTTCCACTTCTGAATCACCGCCTCGTCGCGCACCATACGAACCCGCGACGTGTATACATCGAATGGCACGTTGGCAAAACGTTCACTGTGGATTTTCCGAAGTTTGGATTGGTAATCGTGGTGATTGGGGGGCCCGATGAGAACATCGCTCATTCCACACTGGGCGATATAAGGGAAGGCCCCTTTGGGAGCCTCCACTGTGACGGTTTCCGTCGTGTAGAAGGCGGCTATCTGGCTGGCCAAGGTGTGGGATAAAGCCTCGCGCTCGCTGAGCCAGAGAGTGCCATCGGCCTCGCAACGGAAAAGAGCCGGACCCGACTTGCGAGTGAATTCAACGAGATAGCGAGGCGACTTTTCCAGAACCAAGCGGGCGAGTTCAAAAAGACCATACGCCTTTGCCGTGGATTTGATTTGCTTGGCAAGACCCTCGATACCACGCGGCTCCGGAATGAACTTAACATCCCAGCCTTCGAGAAGGGTCTCGCGGGGTTGCGAACGGGCTTCACGTCGCGAATCGTCGCGATGCCCGGACCTCCCTTCTGGACGCGGTCCCGATGAACGGCCTTCTGGCTTGCGCGACTTCGCAGAGAAGGAACGCTCCTCCTCGCGCGGACGCTGAGAACTGGTGGGCTTGCGCGGTTTTCTGTCTCGACGCGATTCACGACTCTCCGGAAAGCGCGATTCTCTTTCGTTGAACTCGAAAGATCTGTCGGAACCTGCAAATCGCGCCAGCTTTTCAATTGACGATGATTCCTTCACCCAAGCTGGTTGAAAGCTTTTAGTGAGGTCCATCTCCAGACCGGAAAGGTCGGTTGGTGCGTCCGGTTCTTGGTTCATAGGGTCATGAATATCTCCGCATCCTTGCTCCAGCCTGATTCGGACAGCAAGAGAATTATTGCAATTTCGGGCGGTGTTTTTTTGCGAAAAACATGCTGGAGCAAACAATCCCTGCGATTCACCTGAAACTAGTTTCCCTTTGGGGAAGACGGCGCGGGCGTATCGAAATGCAGGCTTGATGCGATTTTACTCAACAATTTCGGCGTCACTCCCTTGATCCGCAGAAGATCATCCAAGCGCACAAAAGGCCGATCGGCGCGGGCGGCGATGATGCGCTCGGCGAGATTCTTTCCAATGCCCGGCAAGGCTTCGATTTCCTCTAATGTCGCGGTATTAAGGTTGATGCCTCCGGAGGGGATGGCAGGCTTGAGAAAGGACGCGAGTTCCGCGTTTTCGGCCCGCTCGACAGCACGATCGGAGGAAAGGCGATTCCAGTCCGTGCTCGCCCAGACTCCACGCCGCCCTGCGGCCGCCGTGAGTTCGATATCCCGGAGTTTGTTGCGATACTCCTCCCCATCGCTTCCGTCGGGCAGACGCCTCACCAAACCCACGGCTCGCGCCAACCCCTCCTCCACAAGAACAGTGGCATGATCCCGACCGTCTGCAGTGGTAATAAAAACATAGAATCTCTCGGAAGCCGACCCGCCGCGCGCATCGGAGAAAGCTGTGTGCAGCGTGAATGGCTTGGCGAGCAACTCCCGCGTGCGTTTGGCAGCAAGCTCACCAAAGAATTTCGCCTTGGCCATCGAGGCATTGGTGTCATCGCCACCAATCCCGAAATAGCGCCGCTGGGCCCGCAGGCGACGCGCATCGGTTTCATCATTCACATGCCACTCGATGCAATCCGCGCCATAAAGGCGGGCCGTCACCGTGCGTCCATCCGGAAGATGAACGGGAAAAACTATCGCCGTCGGCCCAAGGAGCCTGGACGAGAGTACAGCCCGGGATGGATTGCAACGGTTGCTCGGCGACTAATGAACCGAGCCCGAGGAAGGTTGCAAGAACGGCCCAGAGGAGTGAACTGCCAAGATGCCGGCGATTTCGATCGTTCACAACTTCAGGGAGATTTTTTTCCTTTTAGACGCTGCAAGGCGGGCAAGGAATACTGCTCCACAAGCGCCTTTTGATTCGCTTCCACGGACGCTGCATCAAGAAAGACCGTTTTGGGATCCTCTTCGAATTCGATTTTATGAAACCCCTTCACTGGTTTTTTTGCAGCCTCGGCTAAATCAACGAGGCTGCGCACAGGCTTCCCATTGACTTGAGTGACCACCAGATTTTGAAGTGGCTCGTAGCCCAGTGTTTCAGGCACAGGGAGGACCCGACCAAGGACTACGATCTTGCCCCTGTCCTCGGGAAGCTCATTTTGAAACGCATCGTAGTAAACAAGCCTCTTCGGGGCGTTATTCACCCAATCGTTACCCCACTCCTGCAAATACGGACGGGAAAGTTCCAGAAATACGAACCCACCAAGCACGACGTAATCGGGGGGGTGATCGGCTAGTTGGGCATCACTCACCACATGGGCCCGATCGGGCACACTCATATGCGCAGGGATTTTTATCAATTTTCCTTTGCGGAATATGGTGAAGGTCACCTCGGAACCGGGAGTGGCAACGGTGTTTGTGAGATGACTGAACAAGACACGCCCGAAATTCGGATCATCATAGTTTCCATCCTGGTCGATCGCTTTCCCATCGACAGCAAGAATCACATCCCCCTTTTTGATTCCCGCTTCGGCTGCGGAACCATGAGGCGAAACCTCGTTCACATAAACTCCGCCGGGCTCCTTAAGGCCAATAAAACGCCGGAATTGCGGGTCGCGCAGTGAAGAAAACGAGAGCCCCATTCGAGGAAAACGGGCTTTCGCGGGGGAATCCAGAAAGTGCCGGATAACGGGCGTGGAAATCAGATCCGCAGACTGACTGCGCGCATCGAACCGCATCAACAAACCAACGAGATGCCCATCCGAAACAGCGGGAAGCATGAAGCTCCCATCGCGCTGCTGGAGCGGCACCCGGAGCCTGTAAACAAGAAGGCCGATATTTTCCAACGGGTAGGGACCCACACTGATCGTGGTGATCTGCCCGATTGTCTCCGCAATCTCCCCGTTCGGCTCCAATTGAAGCACGGTGGCCTCATTCCCGACACGCAGGCTTTTCTCCAACGTCAAAGGTTTCATCCCCTCCAAGAATCCGGGATCATTCGGTCGCAGGAGTGCCAGATTGCAATCGTAATCCACCCGCTCCACGGTCGCGGAGGATTTCTCTGCCGTGGTGGCTTTTTCGAGTTCGACGAAGTTCGAGTTCATCACCAACTCCGCCGTAACCAGAACGCATCCGCCCTGCACAAGAACTCCAACCCCCCGCCGACTGACGGGATTTTTTTTCAACCAGGGCTGGAAAAAATCGTAGGCCTGATTGGTGGAGTTCACGCGCAGGATCGAGCGCTCTGCCACCACTCGGCTGTCTTGAGTTTCATTACACCCCGGCTTTTCAAGCGGCGAAGGGGATGGTTCCGCAGCCGCATAGGGGTGGTTAAAAGGCGATTTTGGCTCTGCTACGGCCAGCAGAGGCGTGAGCAAAAGCAGGAAAGCGATTTGGCGAATCATTTTTTGATATATTGTTCCGATGTCACTCCATAGCGCTGCAGGATCCGGGAGCGCGCTTCCTCAACGGCCTTGCGCTCCAATACAAGCGGTCGACCGATACCGAGCATTTGAATCACATAGTAATCCGAGGTCTTCGCAAAAGCGGACGCCACATCGCTAATACGGCGAATTTTTTGACCATTGATTTCATCGACCACGGCAAAGAGGAAATCCTTGGCGTATGCATTCACCGCATCCGCAAGGATGTTGCTCAAAACAACCAACTGGGGCCGTTCCCGGTAGATCCCATCCTCGACAAAAAAATCAAAAAGGTAATCGAGCCGGAGATTTCCCGGCTTGTAGGCATCCATGAAGTTTTGATCCACCGGTTGAAAAACCAAGCCCCCGAAGACAATGAACTGGGGCTTTTCATCGTAGGCTTTGGACTGTAACGCAAAGGGCCAAGGGGCGCTGAGCGGCACTTTCACTTGAAGCGATGATCCTTCACGAAGGATGTCCAGCGAGGCTGATTCGCCCTTGAACTTTCTTTCGACCACTTCTGTGAGAGGCACTGACTCCCCGTCGAGCTTAATCGTTCCATCACTCGCGATGCGGAGACCGTCGATGCCCATCAAAACATCACCAGACTTGATAATTCCGTCCGATGGACCACCCCCGTAGACGGTGCCGACCTGCACCCCGACATCATCGTTGGGCAACCCTAGCGCCTTCCTTGCGGCGGGATTGAAGAGGTTATCAAACGTGAGTGCGAGATCCACGTAGCGATCATACTTTCCATCCTCCACGTCCCTGAAGAATCGCTTCACGACAGGTGTGGGGATCATGTAACCGACGTTCTGAGCCACATCGCCGCTGTAACCTTGGAAGGCCACCCCTACGACCTTGCCCTTTTGCATCACCGGCCCACCGCTATTACCGGGATTGATGGCGGCATCAATCTGGATCGTGAGATGGGAATCCATCCCGGAATGCGAGTAAGTCTGAAAATCGATGCGCGAAACGATGCCGCGCGTAACCGACAGACGCTTCCCTCCGATGGGGTATCCGTAAACAGAAACCAAGGACTCGATTGCCGGAATATCCCCCAACTCCAAGGCTGTCGTTCCATTGAAAAACTCGGCTTTGTCGACAGAAAGCAAGGCCAAATCACAATCGTGTGCCACATACAATACTTTCGCCGGATAAGGTTTCGGATCGCCCTCCTTGTTGACCGTGAGAAAGCTGGCATTGCTGACCACATGGGCGTTCGTAAGAATCCGGTCGCCTTGCACAATAAAACCGGCTCCAACGCCCGACGAGACCTCACCGGGGCTCCACGGAGCCTTGTAGTTGGGCTCTTGGAATGTCGCCTCGATCCGAACCAAGCTTTCAGCGACCTCTGCGGCCTCCAGTCCGAGAGACAGGAAAACACAGAAGAGAAAAAGTGACACCCTTAACATTCCTGAAAGGCTAGCAGAGACCCGATCAAGTGCAATGCGAGCCTGCCGACAAATCCACCCTCGCCTTTTAACGTGAGAGACTGTTAATTTCACGGGGTGATTGACATGCAGCCAGTGCGCGTGCGCGCCAAATTTTTCTTCGAGGGTGACAAAAAGTTTTTCATCAAGGGCGTCACCTACGGTCCATTTGCTCCGGACGGAGAGGGCGAGCACTTCGGCAGCCCGGAAAGTGCCGCACGCGATCTGGATTTGATGGTCGAGGCCGGCGTGAATCTTGTTCGTATCTACTATGTCCCGCCGCGCTGGTTCCTTGATCTTTGCCAGGATTTCGGCATCCGCGCGTTGATTTCGATTCCGTGGGCCGAGCATCTTGAGTTTTTAAAAGATGCCAAAATCCGCAACGAAGCCAAAAAGGCGGTTCGCGAGGGCGTTTCCAAAAATGCCGGCCACCCGGCGGTCTTCGGCTATCTCGTCGGAAATGAGATCCCGAGCACGATGGTTCGTTGGCTGGGAGCGCGTCAGGTCACTGAGTTTGTCGAGCAACTCATAGCGATCGGACGCGCCGCCGATCCCAAGGCCCTGTTCTCTTACGCCAGTTACCCGCCGACGGAATACCTCCTTCCGCAGAACAGCGACTTTGTCACATTCAATGTCTATCTACATCGGCAGGATGACTTTGAGCGCTACCTTGCCCGACTGCAAAACCTCGCCGAGGACAAACCGCTCATCCTCGGGGAGTTCGGCATGGACACGATCCGCCATGCGGAAAGCGAGCAGGCGGAAATGCTTCGCTGGCACATTGAAAGCGTTGTGCGCGGCGGTCTCGCCGGCACGATCGTCTATGCTTGGACGGACGAATGGTTCCGGGGTGGACAGGAAATTTTAGACTGGTCGTTCGGCCTCGTCCGCCGCGACCGATCCAAAAAACCCGCTTTTGATACCGTTAAAACTCTCTTTTACGGTGAAGGGTCGATGACCTCGCGGGTCAAATTGCGCGAGTATCCAAAAGCCTCCGTTGTTGTTTGTTCGTATAATGGGGCCAAAACGCTCGATCGTTGCCTGACATCGCTTAAGGAGATCAACTACCCGAGCTATGAGGTCATCCTCGTGGACGACGGGTCCACCGACAACACACAAGAAATCGCCGCCCGGCATCCTTGGATCAAAAATATCCGCCAAGAAAACAAGGGCCTGAGCTTCGCCCGAAACGTCGGCGCCCATGCCTCCGGCGGCGATGTGATTGTTTATACCGACAGCGACTGCATGGCCGATCCCGACTGGCTCTACTACCTCATGGGCACGCTTCTCAGCGGAGACTACGCCGGGGTGGGCGGACCCAATATTTCGCCCCCGGCGGAAAACTGGGTTCAAGCCTGCGTGTCCGCTGCTCCGGGCGGTCCGAACCACGTCCTTCTCACCGATGTCGTCGCGGAGCACATCCCTGGTTGCAACATGGCGTTTCACCGCTGGGCCTTCGATCAAGTCGGAGGCTTCGACCCCGAATACCGCAAAGCCGGTGACGATGTGGACTTCTGCTGGCGCTTGCAACAGAGTGGCGGCGTGATCGCCTTTAGTCCCGCAGCGATTGTCTGGCACTACCGCCGCTTCACTTTGCAAGCCTTCCGGAAACAACAGGAAGGCTACGGGGAGGCCGAATCGATGTTACGATTCCAGCACTTGGTTTTCTTCGGCCCCACCGGCACGGCGAAGTGGAAAGGCCAGATCTACGGCGCGCCCCGCTTCACCTGGCTGGTCAACAAGCCCATCATTTATCATGGCGTCTTCGGCGAGGGGCTCTTCCAATCCATCTACCCCACCCCTCAATCCGAGATCGCAGCCTATCTAAGCAGCATCGAGTGGCTGGCTCTCACCCTCTTTGTCTTGGGCATCTCTGTTCCCCTCCCCTTCCTGCGCATCGTCCCCTACATCATGTTCGGCGGCACATTGCTCGTGGCGCTTTCCTACATGATCCATGCAAGACTGGAGGCGAAGCACGACACGATCCCCGCACGATTGCTGGTGGCTTTCCTAGCCCTCGCCCAGCCCCTCGTTCGCGGATGGGCCCGCTATTTTACCTGGCTCAAATTCAAGCGCACCCCGCCGGCCGTTATCGCCAGTGTCGAAAAGGATTTCAAACCCGCCAGGGGCAGCATTACGAACCTCCGCTTCTGGAGTGAAGACGGACACGGACGCGAGCGCCTCCTGCAGGAAAGCATCCAAGCCCTCGAAAGCGAAGGCTGGAACTACTCGCTCGATACCGGTTGGAAAAATTGGGACGTCCAGATCTACGGTAGTTTTTGGTGGGGTATCCAAATGCGCTCGGTCACGGAATACCACGGCGGGCCGAAGTGCCTCACCCGCGTACACCTCCGCACACGCATGGTGGCTACGACATTCCTGCTTAGTTTCATTCTCTTGGGAATTCTCTCGTATCAACAATTTTTCATTCCGGAGGCTTCCCTCTGGCCGTGGATTCCCTACGTGCTGTTTGAATTGTTCCTCTTTTTGAGAGCGCGCCGACTCAAACGCCGCGTCGCCGAATTGGTGGGCGCCGCCGCCGCCCGCTGCGGATTCACCCGCATCACCAAAGCCGTCTAAAGCATGCTCGACCGCCTCGGTGATTACCACTACGAGCTTCCTCCGGAACTCATAGCCAACCGCCCGACTGAGCGCCGCGACGACTCGCGCATGCTCGTCCTGCATAGAACATCGGGCGAGATTGAGCACCGGATGTTTCGCGATTTTGCGACCCTTTTAAAACAAGGAGACCGCGTTGTCCTGAACGACTCCCGCGTTATCAAGGCCCGCCTCCTCTCAGAATCTCCCGCTATCGAGATTTTTCTTCTCGAGTCTCTTGGCGACGCGAAATGGAAATGCCTCACCCGACCGGGCCGCAAGCTCAAACTTGGCGTTCGCATTCCCATCGCAGGCACGGTCGCCGAGGTTCTGGACGTTCTTCCCGAAGGCGAACGAATCATCCAATTCGACACTATGCCGGATCTGGAAACTCATGGCCACATGCCCTTGCCTCCCTACTTCAAACGAGGAGCGGATGAAGCCGATGACGAGCGCTATCAAACTGTCTATGCGCAGTGCCCCGGATCTATCGCGGCTCCCACGGCCGGACTTCACTTCACTCCCGAAATTCTGGCTAAAATCCCACACACCTTCGTCACCCTCCATGTTGGCGCGGGAACATTTTTGCCGGTGAAAACCGAAGACATCCGCGAGCACACGATGCACGAGGAGGTGTACTCGATCAACTCCGATTCCGCCGCCGCGATCAACGAGGCCTCACGCGTCTTCGCGATTGGCACGACGGCTACCCGCGTGCTCGAATCCCAACCCCCAGGCCCGATCCTTCCCCACGATGGACGCACCCGCATTTTTATCCGCCCGCCCTACGAGTTTCAACATACCGGCGCTCTCCTCACGAATTTCCACCTCCCCGGCTCGACACTCCTCATGCTCGTTTGCGCCATGGCCGGTTACGAAAACACCCTCCGTGCCTACAATGAAGCCATTCGCGAACGCTACCGATTCTTCAGCTACGGCGACTGCATGGCGATCGTGGATTAGGGGAGTGCCTCCGAAATCTAAGGAGCCGTGATCTGTACTGGTACGGTTTGGTTTCCGCTTAGGAAATATCCCGCCCCTCTTATCATTGGCTGTCCCGTCCCAAATGAAAGCGGACTTGCAAACATGACTCCTTGGAAGGCCGTCGAAACAGGAGCCGCATTTACTGTCCGGTTGAAGGTACCTTGAATATTTGCATTAGCGGGGATGAAACTCATGATCAGCCCTGATGTAATGGGTTGAGTAAAAGCAGGAACATTACTCGATGACCAAGATCCTTTTTGTAAAATTACCGCAGGTAAAACCTTTTTCAGGGGATCAATGCCGAGAGTAAAGTTTGCCGCGGTCGCGTTTCCGCTTAGGAAGGATTTTCCTGTAACGACAGCATACTTGCTTCCAACAATGGTTGAGCGTTTGAGGAACCCAGTAGGGAAAAGTGCCGTCGAGGCATTCGGTTTGCGCAGCCACTCAATGGACCCTGCCACTTCCGCAGTCCCGGCACTAGGATTTTTGGGTATTACGATTTCACCTGTGACAACGCCATTGCCTGTTGAATAGAGCGGGAGCACCCAGTTTCCATCACCCGAGTCAACTATACCCGCGGAAGCAGAAATGGCATCACCAGTAGCCAACTTGCCGAGAACTTTAGCAAAACCATTTTCTTGAATGGACACAGTTGCAAATCCATACCCAGCCGAAACTCCAGCGGGGGCAGGGATTGCTAGCGTATAAGTTCTATTTCCGAGAGCATGCACTGTGGCATTTTCGGAATAGGCCGCACGCAACGCCCTAAATGGAAGCTTATTGCCAGACACGGTTATATTGCCCGAGATTTCACCCGGCAGCGAGGATGTCAGTTGTAGCAAGGCGGGGGCAGCCGTTGTATTCGCCCTCATTATAGAAATCGAAACCGTTTTATTTGTCGCAAAATTGCCCGCGAAGGCATTGGTTTGGCCCTCTATGCTCAAGTTGCCACTCACAACTCCAGTCGAAGCAAGACTGAAAGTAACGAAGCCATTTTTCAC
>JALQZP010000006.1:33465-33754 GCA_023258235.1 Terrimicrobiaceae bacterium
TGCATGTTCTGTGCGGAACCCGTTCCGATCTCACCATCCCCTACCAACCCATTGTAAATGCCCGCGAGCCTCGTAAAGTCGGGAGCAAACACAGGGGTGAGCTTGAGATTCGGCTCCATGGTGAATTTCAATGTCGAGTTGGAGGTCAGAGACGATGTGTTCTTTCTCCATTCTTTAAAGATCATTCCGCTGGCTGGAATGGCTGAGACCGTATAGTTCGCTCCAATCTCCCTCATGGTTTCACCTGCGAAACCTACGGTCACAGATCCATCTGTAGAAATTGGCACTG
>JALQZP010000070.1 GCA_023258235.1 Terrimicrobiaceae bacterium
GGTGTTGAAATAAAAATCTCCGTCATTTCCCACACTGCTCAAGGGATTCACAGTCCCGCTCAATACACTCTTTCCAGCCGTGCCCTGCGGACCGCTTGGGCCTTGTGGGCCTTGCGCCCCAATCGCACCAGCAGGGCCTTGCGGGCCGGCAGGACCGGCGGGACCGGCATTTCCAGTGTCGCCCTTGGGACCGGACGGGCCTTGCGGACCAGTGGCTCCAGCGGGGCCGGCAGGACCTGCGTTGCCTGTATCTCCCTTCGCGCCTTGTGGCCCGACCAGAGTCGTTCCGTTTCCCCATGCTCCCGCTATCTTGGGTCCGAACATCGTCCGGCTGGCGGTGTTGAAATAAAAATCTCCCTCATTTCCCACACTGCTCAAGGGGTTCGCGGTCCCGCTTAACACACTCTTTCCAGCCGTGCCTTGCGGACCAGTCGCTCCAGGGGGGCCGACAGGACCTGTGTTGCCGGTATCTCCCTTCAGTCCTTGCGGGCCAAACAGATTAGTTGCATTTCCCCATGCTCCCGCTGTCTTCGGCCCGAACATCGTCCGGCTGGTGGTGTTGAAATAAAAATCTCCGTCATTTCCCACGAAATTCTCGGGGTTGATCCTTCCGCTTAAAATGGTCTTTCCTGACAAACCTTGTGCGCCAGCAGGTCCCTGAGGGCCTTGTGGGCCCACAAGAGCCGTTGCATTTCCCCACACTCCGGAGGTCTTGGGTCCGAAGATTGTCCGATTCGCCGTGTTGATGTAGAAATCCCCGTTGCTTCCCAAGTTGGTTGCGGGGTTGGTTGTGCCGCTAAGAACCGTGTTTCCTGAATTGCCGCTTCGCAGAGCAAATGGGACTGAGAGCAGCCTCTGTCGCGGTAATTGCTCGGTTCCGTTGACAGTTATTGCCAGCCAGTGTTCGGAACTTGTAAGTGCCGCCGCAATTCCTGTAGGGGTTGTTCCATTTCCAAGCGTGCCGTTCTGACCATACTGAAAATAGAACTCCCCATTGGTGAGCTTCACCGTGCCAATCGTCTCTTTGTAAATGAGCGTGCCGTTTGTCGAAGCGCTGTAGATCCTCACGCCGATCGTGCGGTTGCCGGTAATGTTTCCGGTTATGAAGCCGTCATACTCCAAAAGGCTCGGCACCTGTGCAGATATACGCCCCGCTCCCATCATAAGGATAAAGGCAAATGAAAGGATAGTGATAAGATGCTGGAGGGTTGGCTTTTTCATCGAAAAACATCTCCCAAACACGAGTGTGGGCGTCAATGTTTTTTTCGGCAGACATTCTTAGCTGATTTCACGCGGGAATGGGAGTCGGCAACTACTTCAAAAGATGCAGTTTGGGCTGATAAAAAAGGGGGTTATCTTTGTAGTGACGTTACTGACGGTTGAGCTTTCGACATTTTTGCCATTTCTTCGAGGAACATCGGCAGATTGGTGACTAGCAATTTTTTCGAGCGAATCTCCTCCACCGTTTTGCAAATGAGAATCCGACTGGAGGCCCCAATGAGATCAGCCGCTTTTTGAAGACCCTGGATCATGCTTCTTGTCGGATCCGAAGTCAGTTTGATCTCGATAGCCCATCGTTCCCTCGCCCAATCCAGCACAAGGTCGGATTCGATGCCGTCGGATGTTCGGAAAAAATACGGCTCTGCGCTCATGCCGCACAAACCTAGCGTGACGAGAACTTGCTCGATCACGAAACCCTCCCAACTGTGCCCGACCCATGGCTGACTGTAAAGGTGCTCCATGTTTTGCACATTCATGAGGGCGTGAAGCAGGCCGCTGTCGCGCCAGTAGAGGCGGGGTGTTTTGACAAGACGTTTGGTGATGTTGCCAGACCAGGGACGCACACGGCGAATGAGGAAGGTTTCCTCCAAAAAATCGCAATATCCGATGACAGTTTTGTGATCGATTCCAAGCGCGGCGGCGAGATTGGAGGCATTGAGGGGCTGGGCATTAACGGCCGCCAGCATGCTCAAGAAGCGGCGCGTACGCTGGGGTTTCGCCGGGAAGCCCCACTCCGGTAAATCCCGCGTCGCCAACAACTCCAAATAATCCTTCTGCCACTCGGAAAATCGGCTGGCATCAAGAATCCCGCCATCCGGAAAACCACCGCGCAGCCACAGATTCTCCAAGCAGTCCGCTCCAAGCGGCCCTGCCAACTCGGCGAAAGTGAGAGGCCCCATGGAAACCAACCCCATCCGCCCGGCGAGGGACTCTGAGACATTTTGCATGAGGGCGGGAGAAACCGAACCCAGCAGAAGAAAACGCCCGTTGCGCTTGCGATCCGAGTCGATCGCGCCACGCAAACGGGGAAATATCTCTGGGGCGCATTGAGCCTCGTCGATAACCACCAATTCCTTCCCGCGCATCAAGCGATCCCAGTCCGCATCCAATCGCAGGAACGCCCCCTCAATCTCCATATCGAAGTATCTGCCGCCTAATTTTTTAGCTAGAGTCGTCTTTCCGCATTGACGCGGCCCCAGCAAAGAAACCACCGGATACCGCTCCAACTTCCCCTCCACCAAACCACGATAGAAACGATCGATCATTCTATACAAATTGGGATATAATTCCCAATTTGCAATATTTTCTCGTAGAATTTTTGCGAGTTCTTGAAAAAGGCCTGAAGCACCAAAGACCAGCAAAGTCTATGGAACGAGGGTATGAAGGCACTTCGTGACAAGCACCGCTACTGCCTTTTGCCCTCAACAAACAAAGACCTCCTCAAAGGAATGTCATACCAAAAGCCGTTTGCTTCTGGATTTGAGGAGAGGGACATGGGTGTCCCGCCTGTGGGGCAATGGTATCAGGGCAAATCTCCTTGCCGCAATCGAAACCCGAGACCAATTTGTAGACTGATCTGCACATTCCTAAGGGCGGATCTAGAACACTCATCTTTATTCTATGGAAGCGACACTACTCGTTTTGGCGGCAGGCATGGGCAGCCGGTATGGAGGCCTCAAACAAATGGACGGCGTCGGACCGCACGGAGAAACGCTTTTGGACTACTCGGTCTTTGATGCGATCCGCTCCGGCTATAACCGTGTGGTCTTTGTGATCCGGCGGGATTTCGAGGAGGATTTTCGCGAGCGCGTAGGCAACCGCTTTGAGGATCACATCGATGTCGGCTATGTTTTTCAACAACTCAACGATCTGCCTTCCGGATTTTCCGTACCCGAAGACCGATCGAAACCTTGGGGCACCGGTCATGCTATCTGGTGCGCACGCGAGGCGGTGGACACGCCGTTTCTCGCCATCAATGCGGACGACTTCTACGGCCGCCCGGCCATTGCCGATGTAGGTTCGTTTTTGGGCGGCTTGAATTCCGATGCCACCGATTTCTGCATGGCCGGATATCGCCTCGACACCACTCTCTCAACCCACGGAACAGTATCCCGCGGAGTCTGCGCGATGGATGCCTCCGGCTTCCTGCAAAGCGTGAAGGAACACACCCTCATCGCGCGCGATGAAAATGGCGTGGGGGATCAAGGCGATGGAACCCGCTTCTCCGGCAGCGAAAGGGTTTCGATGAATTGCTGGGGGTTCACTCCAGCCGTCTTTCCCTTGCTCGAACGCGGTTTGGTCCGCTTTCTCGAAAAAAACAGCGGTGCTCAAAAATCCGAGTTTTATATTCCGAGCGCTGTGGCCGAGATGATTGAAGGCGGCACAGCAACCGTGAAAGTGCTACCCGTGGAGAGCCAGTGGTTCGGCGTCACCTATCGCGAGGATCGCCCGCTTGTTGCGGGAGCGCTGTCGGCGCTGGCAGCGCAAGGCGAGTATCCCTCGCCCCTCGGTTAAGACCGAATCCAGCGGAATTAGGGCAAATCCAATTGGATCGTTTTGTGGGGTTCGCCGCTTTCGGAAACTGCTCTTTTTAATTGACTCACTTTGATCGCCCGGTGGGAGCCGTTGGCAGTCTTTCTCAGCTGCGCTCCGATTCTGTAAATCCTGTAATCCTGTCTAAAAATCCGTTTTCGGGTTAAGCCGGACTCTTACGGCCGAGTGCCTTTGCCATCGCCTGACACACGGTCTTGATCGTCTTCACGCGGGCATGCCATTTGTAATTCGCCGGAATGATCGTCCATGGCGCGATGTCGGTGCTGGTTTTTTCAAACATTTCCTCCGCTGCGACAATGTGCTCGCTCCAGCGCTTGCGATTCCGCCAGTCCTCGTCACCAATCTTCCAGTGCTTGTAGGGATCCGCAGCACGGCACTTGAACCGGGTGAGTTGCTCGTCCTTCGTGATATGAAGCCATACCTTGATCAGGACGGTGCCATCATCGATGAGCTGACGCTCGAATTCGTTGATCTCATTATAGGCACGCTGCCATGCGGACTCCGTGCAAAACTCCTCCACCCGTTCGACCAACACCCGACCATACCAAGAACGATCGTAGATCGCGATTTCGCCGCGCGGTGGCAGTTTTGACCAAAACCTCCACATATAATGCCGCGCGAATTCTTCCGGCGTCGGTTTGTTGATCGAATGCACACGCAAGAGACGCGGGTCAAGGCGCTCGACGACGCGCTTGATCGCGCCGCCTTTCCCGGCCGCATCAGGCCCCTCCAGCACAAAAACAACGGGGATTTTTTTTTCATGCAACTCGAGCTGCATGGACAGGAGCTCGAGTTGGTATTGCTTGATCTGGCTTTTGTATTCCTCCTGCGTGAGGGATTTGGACTGATCCAGTTCGTTGAGGCGTAGGCGTTCTTTCGGCATGAAAATCGTTAAACTCCCCGCAGCACATACCGCAGATTTCGGTACTGGGAAAGAGTATAAACCAATGAAGTCGCCTGCCCGGAATCAACCGACAACCATCGGATTCAGTATTTGAGGATTTTCTCGAGGAATCGTTTTGTTTCCTCCGAGCGGGGCGCCGAGAAAAACTCGGCTGCGGGCGCACATTCCTGGATTCCCCCGTTCGAAACAAAGGCAACGAGATCCGCCGAGCGGCGGGCGAAGCCCATTTCATGGGTGACCAGAATGAGAGGCGTTCCGGACTCCCTCAACTCGGCAATCACATCAAGCACCTCCGCCGTCATTTCGGGATCGAGCGCGGAGGTGGGTTCATCGAAAAGCAGGAATTCGGGTTCCGTCGCCAACGCGCGCGCGATGGCCACACGCTGACGCTGCCCACCGCTCAGCAAGGCGGGCTGCTTGTGGGCGTGGGTTTCCAATTGGAATCGGCGCAGAACGGCGGAGGCGCGATCCAGAGCAGCCGAGCGGCTGAGACGATGGACTCTGGTCAGCGGCAAAAGCACATTTTCCAACGCGCTCAGATGCGGAAAAAGATTGTAGGCCTGAAAGACAATGCCTGCCCGCCGGCGGTATCGGCGAAGCGCCCCCTCGTCTTGGGGCAACTCAGAGCCATTTACAAAAAGGGTGCCGCTATCGGCGACATCCAGACCCGCGAGCAGGCGCAAAAGAGTGGATTTTCCCCCGCCCGAGGGACCAATGAGAGCCAACGTGTGATCGAACTCGCACTCGAGCGTCACACCATCCAGCACGCGCTGAGTGCCGAACGCCTTGCTCACACCATGCATGGCGATCTTCATGGCTTGTGATGCTTTGCGGGAAGTTCATCAGGAACCACACTGAAGTCGGGAAGGGGAACCTCGACGATCTCATCCACGGTCCCTGGATCATACAGAACCTCACGCACGGGAGGTGGTGCCGGATGCAAATCCCCCCACGCGATATATCCGGTGCGATTATCCAAGAGACGGACGAAAGCGAAACCGGAGTCTTTTTTAAGCACAAACAGGTGCGTGTCGCTGTTGATTTTTTCGGGGGGAAAAGCCTGCGCGGGTCCGTTCCTGAAGAAATCCGCCCGCCGTGTCACAATATACTCGGGGGGCTCGTCCTGATTGAACATCTCGACGGACGCACAACCGGTGAGCAGCAACAGTGCAAAAAATGGAAAAACCTTACGTTTCATAACGCACCCTCCCCTCCAGATATCGACTCCAGAGCGAAATCGGCAAAGTCAGGACAAGATAGCAAAATCCCAGCGGGATAAAACTCTCAAACGTACTGTAAGTGGCCGAATTCACCTGATTCGCCGCAAAGGTCAACTCGGATATTCCAATGATGTAGAGCAATGACGAGTCCTTGATGAGCGAGGAAAACTGGCCCGCCAATGGTGGCAGGATCTGTCGTGCGACCTGGGGAAAAATCACAAACCGGTATGTCTGAGCGGACGTGAGCCCGATGGCGCGGGCGCTGTCCCATTGCGAGCGCCCGACACTCTCGATACCCGATCGAATCATTTCGGCAATGTAGGCACCGCTGAACAGGGACAGGATCGCGATGCCAACGGAGATGCGGTCATGCCATCCCACCGCGTTCGCCACGCCATAGAATCCGAAAAGCACCAGCACCACGAGGGGCAGTCCGCGGATGGTTTCCACATACGCCACGGCCGAATAGCGCAACGGCAAAAACCCGGACCGCCGGGCCAAAGCCGTTAGCACGCCGATCACCATACTCAGAACCAACGAGACAGCGGAAATGCCGATCGTATTGGCCCAACCCTGCATAAAAGTGGATCGGTAGGCCCACACCTTGTCCCAGTTTTGAACCGAATTCGAGAATGCCAACCAACAAAGAAGGGAGTACCCCAGAAGCAGAATCAGCGCGGCCAATACCTTCGAGGAACGCGAAGCGGGACTACCCGGACGATCAAAAAAGAAAGCGGCCATCATGCAACATCAGGATGGCTTCGCTTCCAAGGAAACGATCTCCCCACCGGAAAACCGCAGGCTCAATTGGATGGGGTGACAGCAGACCGAGCAATCCTCAATCATCTCCAACGAGGTAAAACCGGTGTCCACAAGAATGCCGAATGTCTCCCCGCAGTAGGGACACTCGATTTCGACATCCTTCACCTGATCCATGTTACCCCTCCACGTTCACGCGCTTGGCGTCGCTCCAGAGACCTTCGAGATCGTAAAATTCCCTCCGCGATTCCAAGAAGATGTGGCAAATCACAGACCCGAAATCGATCACGACCCACTGACTCCCGGGATAGCCGTCTTCGGAAAGCGGCCTCGTTTGGTGAAGTTCCTTCACCCTTTCGCGAATCGAAGAAGCTATCGCCTTCAACTGCGGTTCGGAAGATCCGGAGCAAATCAAAAAGAAATCGGTGAAACCCGAAATGTCCCTCATATCGAGCAGCACGATATCCCCCGCTTTTTTGTCCGCTGCCGCTGCCGCACACGTGCGGGCTATATTTTCCGGATCAGTGTTCATTCCGGTAGAGTCGATATTGTTGGATGATTTTGCATGTGGCGTCAGGGAGCAAATACCGCACCGAGAGCCCATGGGCAATGCGATTCCTGATATCCGTCGAGGAAATATCCACATTGCGCGAGATCACAGGGAATCCCCCCTCGTTCGAAAATCCGCCCCTTGTCAGCACCACGAAACTCACCATCCGCCGCAGAACATCGATTTCCCTCCACGTTTCCAGCCCGGCCACATTGTCCTCGCCAATGAAATAAAAAAGCCGCGCACCTGGAAATCGCGATGCCATGAGCCTCACCGTATCCACCGCAAACGAGGGCCCCGGTCTTTCCGCTTCGCATCGATCGCAGAAAAAACCAGCCTCATCCTCGATGGCAGCCTCGAGCATCTCGCAACGCACGGCCGCAGACACCGGCGGCCGATCCAGCTTGTGGGGAGAGATGTTTGCGGGAATGAAAACAACCCGCTCAAGGCCGAGTTTTTCCATCGCCTCCCGCGCCAGGATGAGATGTCCATGGTGGATGGGATCGAAGCTTCCGCCAAACAATCCGATGTTCTGTGATGAAATCATTTCGACAGACCGTATAAAATCTGTTTTCCCGTCGATATGCCATCTCACAATCCCGGTCAACTCCTGCTCGTCGGCGTCCCCGGCGCCGAACTCGATCCCGAATCCGCCCGCCTCTTCCGCGAGGTCCAACCCGGCGGCTTCATTCTCTTCGGACGCAATATTCAATCCCCCGCGCAACTCCGCAAGCTCATCGACGACCTCCGCGATCTCAGTAAGGTGGAACCGATCATCACCATCGATCAGGAAGGCGGGCGAGTTTCCCGACTCAAGCTCATCGGCAACGAGCCCCCCAACGCCCAGCAACTCCGCGACTGCGGGGACCTCGCTCTCATACGTCGCCACGGAGACATCACCGGACGCATCCTCCGCTTGTTCGGATTCAACCTCGACCTCTGTCCCGTGCTCGATATTTCCTTCGATGATGAAGCTGACAACTCGCTCCGGGGCCGATGCTATGGCCGCGATGTGGCCGAGGTGATTCAAAAAGCCAGCGCCTTCAATGATGGCCTTCGCGCCACCGGCGTTCTCAGTTGCGGAAAACACTTTCCCGGCTACGCCTCGGCGGGACTCGACCCCCACCATGAACTCCCCCGCATCGAGCGTTCCAAGGACCTCATGGAAGCCCATGAACTCGCCGTCTTCCGCCATTTCGCTCATTCGGTCGACAGCATGATGATCGGCCACATTGCCGTCTCGGGCCTGGATCCGGTGGATCGCCCGGCCTCGCTCTCACCCGTCATCATCCGCGACCTGCTCCGCAAGGACATGGGTTTCGAAGGACTCGTCATGACCGACGACCTCGACATGGGCGCGATTTTAAACCACTACGGATTCGATGAAACCATGCGCCTTGGCATCGAGGTCGGAAATGACCTCCTCATGATCTGCCACCGCGTCGAAATGGCGGCCACTGCCAAAAAAGCGATTGATTCGATGGGCAAAAAACTCGACCACGCGCTCGAGTACGTAGCACGCTGCAAAGCCAAGCTGGCCGCACCGAGTCCTTTCAGTCTGGAGGCATTTCAAGCCGTGGATGCCGAAATCCTCGATCTTCGCATCGCCGTCCTTGGACCCGAAAAAGCCGCCCTGCGCAGCCCGGAAGACGGCAAGCGCTCGCCTGTGGAAATTTATTGAATAAAAGGATTGCAACAGCCCAGCATCCCCGTCTAGTATTTCCGCCCTCTTAGGAGTCTTAGCTCAATCGGTTAGAGCGCCGCCCTGTCACGGCGGAGGTTGCGGGTTCGAGCCCCGTAGACTCCGGTTTTTTATTTCTACGGAAAACGCCCCTAGATTCGCATTAAACCTAGCTCCACGAGTTGCACCTCAAAAAACGCAAGTTCCCATCAATTCCCTAAAACGCGTTTTAGTTTGTCACGAATTGTCACGAAAACTACTGGGGGCTTTCCCGCCCCCCCTCAAAAAGACGCGTAAGCGGGTATAATTATATGAGAAAGAGTCTTCCGTTTTTGAAGGGCTCTTTTTTCAGTAATTTGCCTTGTTGATCAGTGCCAAGTGGCCTGAACACGGCAAAGAAATCAACCAAAGGAGGGGAAATGGATTGGGTTAAAGTCGTCCTCACAATTATGGGAGCCGCTGCGAAGATCGCTATTGATGCGTTAGATTCGAGCGACGACCAAGAGTAAGGCAAAGGGGCGGGCGGGATGTCTGCAAAAGGCCTCCAGTCCGTCCTATGCTCTATCCATTATCTCTGCAAACAGGGAAACAATGAAAAGGAAAGGCTACTACTCGCCTCCATTGCAGCGCGAATTGGTTACTCGACTCTATTACATGGCCAAAGAGCTTCAGGTTCCAATGACGGTTCTTAACGACCGCATTGTCCAAGAGGCTCTCGAGCGAATGGTGTCGGTACCATTTAACCCACCAAGAGAAGTGTCGGCAACAGCCGCCTGACAAAACAACCGCCACAGAAGACACAATCAGAGGCGATACAAGGCCCCGGGTGAGATATATTCACTCGGGGCTTTTTTGTTTCTGGAGTGCTTCCAAGGCACAACCAAAGAAAAACCAACATGGCACTCAAACTTATTGCCAACTATTCGAAGCGTCTGGGCCTTCCTGGATATTCGAGTCATCAGTTCTCGGTTTGCGTCGAGACCGAGATTAGCAACATCGACGATGTGGCGGGAGAAAGCTCTCGCCTTTATCAGACGCTTCAAAAGAGCGTAGATGAGGAAATCCAGCTTACTGGCTTTGTGCCAGAGCAAGGGTATGGAATCAACGAGCAGACACCGGCAAAGGTAAGCCGTCAAAACGGATCATCCATCAATGGAGGTCACAGTCTCAACGGCCCTGCCAATGGAGAGGCATGGAAGTGTAGCGACAAGCAGAGGGAACTTATCCTGAAGCTTGTTGAACGCCGCTTCCTGCCGCCGGGTCCAGCGCACGGTCAGGTGAAAACCGTCTTCTTCCTGACGCTCGTCCTCGACCAGACCTTCCTTGAACAGCCACGCGCGTTTGCGGCCTTCGGCAAAGCCCAGCACGATCTCTTGTTCAAGCTTCACCCCGTCGAGCATCCCGGCGATGGTTTCCATCAGGGTGTCCAGCCCCGGACCGGTGACCGCCGACAGGGCGCAGACATGATCATCGCGCGCGGCGCGGGCGATGATCGCCTCGCGGTCTTCCTCGGGCAAGAGATCGATCTTGTTCAAGACTTCGATCTGCGGCGTATCCCGGCGCACCCCCAGCGAGGTCAAAATCTCGATCACATCTTCCGACTGCACCTTGGATTCCGGGTGGGCAATGTCGCGCACATGGATGATCAGATCGG
>JALQZP010000071.1 GCA_023258235.1 Terrimicrobiaceae bacterium
ATAAATATGAATTAATTTAATAATTTACAAGTAAGAGTTTTTTGTTTACGTCGGCAATGCATTCTCTCGAGTCGCTCCAACTGCCTGTTACTTCGCCCGTGACACTGATAGGGGAAATGGAACATTTCGATCCCACGCGCTCGGCCACCTTGGTTCGCCTCACAGCCTACGAAAAGGCCGGTTTCAAAAAGGTCGATCCCTCGCGTGTGAGCTATCTCCAGCCCGACTTTCGGGACCCTGCGGAGATCGATCTTTCTTCAGGTCCACAGCCATTGCCGCTCACTCTCATGCTTCGACGGATTGGGCTCGAAGCGGAAGATTTTGTGCGGGGGGCCGAGATTCTCCACAACGTGAAAGCCCTCTACAAAATGTATGCAGCCGAGTTCAGATCTGCGGATATGCATCAGGTTTACGAATCGTTGAAAGCCTATCCAGCCCCCACGGATCATATCCCCCTTAAAGCTCCAACCGCGCGATGACTCTTTTTCACGATCCGGGATTTGCGGCGCCGATCGGCAAGCACATCATGCCGATCTCGAAATTCGCATTGGTGGCTGCGGAGGCCAAAAAAGCCTTCCCTCACATCGCCATCGTTTCTCCCGATCCGGTCACGGAAGCTGATTTGCTGCGAGTGCATGCTCCCAGGTATATCTCAGCGGTGAAAACGGGTGAGCCGCGATCGCTTGCGGAGTCGCAGAAATTTCCATGGAGTCCGGAATTGTTTTCCAGTGTATGCCTGACCGGCGGTGGTGTTCTTGCCGCAGCCCGCCAGGCTCTCTCGGACGGCGTTTCCGGTGCGTTGGCGAGTGGGTTTCATCATGCGTGCTTTGATCACGGTGAGGGTTTTTGCACTTTCAACGGTCTGGTTGTTGCGCTTGAAGCCCTGCGGGCTTCGGGCCGGATCCGCCGTGCTGCGGTACTGGATCTCGATCTTCATTACGGAAATGGCACCGCTCAATTGGCTGCAGAGCGTTCCTGGATGAGAGTGCTGTCGATTTACGGGAACGATTATGCGGCCAATATTCCCTATCGCGATGTTCGCACAAGGCATCACACGGATGGGGACAATCACATTTCCGTTCCCCTTGTTCCTTCGGGCTCCAGCGATCGGAACGTTCTCATGCAGGCCTTGGACGCTCATTTGGATTGGATCCTTGGCGGGGAGAGGCCCGATATTCTTCTCTATCAGGCGGGGGCCGACCCGCTGAGGAACGATCCTTATTCGCCTTTGGATTTGGATCATGCCGACCTCATGGAGCGTGATCGGCGTGTCTTTCAGTTTGCCAAGTCCCACTCGCTCCCGGTCGCTTGGGTGCTCGCGGGGGGATACACCGAGGATATTTCGAAGGTTGTCGAGGTGCACCTCAATACACTCAGGGCGAGTGTGGACGTCTTCGGCTAGCTAGCTTCGGGTTCGTCAATGACGACTTCCGGTGCAAAGGATTCCAGCGCCTGGTGCGCCGCCCGGGTGATCCAAATGGTGACAACGAGGGTAATGAGAATTTCGGTGGTATAGATCGTCCATGCCATAGGGCCTTGATGGATTCCCCCCTTCGCGGCCGAGCCGATTACGGCTCCCGCAAAAGCATAGGCGGCGCTGATGGGAAGAAAGCCGAGCCACGATGCGGCGATGTAGCGCCAGAAAGAAACGCGGGAAAGCCCAAGAGCGCAGCTGACCAGACTATGCGGGAGAATCGGGGAAATGCGGGTGAGGATGATCATACGCCAGGCATCCCGGGTGGCGATGTGGTTCAGGGCTTGAAATTTTCGACTGCGAGCGAAGCGGTGTTCCATCCAACCTCGGAGCAAATAGCGGGTGATGAGGAAATTTGTGAGTGCGCCGCCCACCGAGGCGATGGAGACGAGGAGCGTGCCACCCGCGAATCCATAGACCGCTCCCGCTCCAAAACTCAACACGGAACCCGGAAGGAAGAGGACGCAAGAGAGCGTGTAGAGAATCACGAACCAAACCCAGCCGACCGGACCGGTCTGCTCGATCCAGGCCATCGCCTGTTCCATCCACGATGTCCACTGCGCGAGCATCCGGGGCCTAAACGAGCTTCTTTTCGAGAATCTCGCCGGCGAGGGCTGGGTTGGCTTTGCCTTTGGAAAGTTTCATCACTTGGCCCTTGAGGAAATTCAGCGCGGAGGTTTTTCCAGTTTTGTAATCGGCGACTGGTCCAGGATTCGCCGCTATCACCTCATCGACAAGGACCTCGATGGCACCGGTGTCACTCTCCTGCTTGAGTCCCTTTTCTTCCACGATGGCCGTGGCGGATTTTCCCGTGGAGAACATCTCCGCAAAGACTTCCTTGCCCTGCTTGGAGTTGATCGAACCGGCATCGATGAGGTTGACCAGTTCATCGAGGGACGATGGCGCGATGGGGCAGTCCGCGATGCCGACCGAGGCCGATGACATCGCGCTCAGGAGATCGTTAAGGATCCAGTTGGCGACATTTTTGGGTTTCTTGGCGCCGCGTGCGGCGGTTTCGAAGTAGGATGCGAGGGCGAGGTCGTTGGCGAGAACAGAGGCATCGTAGTCGCTGACGCCGAAATCGCTCACAAAGCGCGCGCGCTTTTCCCATGGCAACTCGGGCTTGCGCAGGCGGGCGGCTTCGACGATGCCGGCGGTTTTGACAGGAAGGAGATCGGGATCGGGGAAGTAGCGGTAATCGTGGGCGCTTTCCTTGATGCGCATGAGGGTGGTCTCGCCTCGAACGTCATCCCAGCGGCGGGTTTCCTGCTGGAGTGTTCCTCCATTGCGAAGGATTTCGACTTGGCGTGGAATCTCAAAAATCAGCGCACGCCGAACGCCGGAGATCGAGTTCAGGTTTTTGATCTCGATTTTCGTGCCGTATTTATCGGTGCCAACCGGGCGCACCGAGACATTCACGTCGCAGCGGAGTTGGCCTTTCTCCATGTCGGCATCACTGATGCCGCCGTAGATCATGACCTGCTGCAGGACGGTCAAATACGCAAACGCCTCCTCCGGTGTGGAGATGTCGGGTTCGCCGACAATTTCGAGAAGCGGTGTTCCGGCCCGGTTGTAGTCGATGCCGGTGGCTGTTTCCATGTGGAAGCTCTTCGCCACGTCCTCTTCGAGATGGATGCGAACGAGGCGGATGTTTTTATTCGGTGTCGCGATGGATTTTTGGGCATCCTTCGGATAAGCGAGATCGTGGAGGGGGACTGCGCCGCCGAGGCAGAATGGCAGATCATACTGGCTGATCTGGTAGTTCTTCGGCATGTCGGGGTAGAAGTAATTCTTCCGGTCGAATTTGCAGACCGGGCCGATCTCACATCCGAGCATCAATCCCGCAAGCGCGGTAAGCTTGAGGGCCTCCTCATTCATCACTGGCAGGGCACCGGGCATGCCCATGCAGACTGGGCAAACATTGGTATTCGGCTCGGCTCCGTATTCCACGGCGCAGGAACAAAACATTTTGCTGCGCGTCTTGAGTTGCACGTGAACCTCGAGGCCGATGGTGGTGATGTAATCAGTCATGGTTTGGATTTGGAAGTGGTGGGACTTTGATCGGGAGGCATCGCGTAATCGAGCGCTTTTTGCAGGTCGAGGCCCATGATGAGCTTCTGTAGCGAGGGATCGCTGACCGCTTGCATCAGGGCGGGATTCCGTAAAAGGGCAGCGTAATCCTGCTTTTCCGAAGCTGCGACCAGCTCCCGATCCTGCAGGATCGCTTGGATGCGAGGGTGGGCGACGATTTTCATCACGCCCGGATAGTCTAAAAATCGCACCAGGGCATTCTGGTCGGTGGTCAATTTGTTGAGCCGGACAATGTGGTCGTAGGCGTCGTTCGGGAGGATATCCACGGACTTGATAACCGAGCCGACAGATCCCATTTCCAGCGAGGCTTTGAGTGTGGCCAGCCCTTGAGCGAGAGCCGGAGCGTCCTTCGGTTTTCGTCCCGCGATGCTGGATTGCGCAAGCGCACCCGAGGCGCGAACGAGAGAAACGGCCCCCCATAAAATAAATACCCCGGTGAGAAGTCCGAAAAAAGCCCCACCCAAGCCGAAGAGGGTTCGAACGAAGCCCGGTGGTTGTTGGTAGGTTCTCTTGAATAAAATCGCGCTCAGAAAAAGGCACGCTGCGAGCACAAAGAGCGTGACCCCCAAGCCAACGCCAAGGCCCACGAAAAAGGCCACCCCGGGCATCACGATGGCCACAACAGCGGCAATCGCTTGTCCGACCATCATGCCGAGAAATCCCGATAAAACGAAGGCGCCAAAGTGGAGGCCCGAGCGGATAATACCCCTGCGCCAACCGCCGTAGACTTCCCAGAGCAAAAATAGACAAGCTCCATAAAGAAGCGCATTTTGCCAAAATGGAGACGCCAGCGGTGGGGTCATTTTCAACGTGGCAGGATGTCCTGCGCGCGCTGACGCAGCACGTGGTCGCAGAGCACGAGAGCAGTCATCGCCTCGACCATGGGCACGGCCCTCGGAAGCACGCACGGGTCATGGCGACCGCGGGCCGCCAAGGTCGATTCCTTGCCTTCGATGGTGACGGTGGATTGCGGGCGGGAAATCGTGGCCGTCGGCTTGAATGCGACACGAAAGAGGAGAGGTTCGCCATTGCTGATTCCTCCCTGCACGCCGCCCGAGCGGTTGCTCGTGGTGCGCACCACTCCATCGCGGATTTCGTAGGCGTCGTTGTGTTCCGCGCCCGTGAGAAGAGTGCCAGCGAAGCCCGATCCAATTTCGAATCCCTTCGTGGCAGGAAGGCTGAGCATGCCTTTTCCCAAATCGGCTTCCAGACGGTCGAAAACAGGTTCGCCAAGGCCGACGGGCATACCTCGAACCGTGGCCTCGATGAGGCCTCCGACGCTATTTCCCTCGCTGCGCACCTGCTTGATGCGGGCGATCATTTTTTCAGCAGCCACGGGATCCGGGCAACGCACGGCATTCGACTCGATGGCGGCGGACGTCACGGCATCCGCATCCACACTGGCTTCGATATCATGAATGCGGGATACCCAAGCCAGGATTTCAAGGCCGGGATAGAGCGCGTTGAGAACTTTTTTAGCGACCGCAGCGGCGGCGACGCGACCGATTGTTTCTCGCGCGGAGGAACGTCCACCGCCCTCCCAATTGCGAACGCCGTATTTGCTCTGGTAAGTGAAATCGGCATGTGACGGTCGAAAGTGGGTTTCCATTTCGCTGTAGGCCTCCGGCCTCGCATCGGTATTGGGAACAAAAATGGAGATCGGCGTTCCGAGTGTGACGCCACGAAAAACCCCCGAGAGAATCTTGCAGGTGTCCTCCTCCTTGCGAGGCGTGACGATGTCACTTTGGCCGGGCCTGCGGCGGTCGAGGTCGGGCTGGATGTCCGCTTCGGACAGGGGCAGTCGGGGAGGGCACCCATCGATCACCACTCCGACTCCGCCGCCATGTGACTCGCCCCAGGTCGAGATGCGAAATAAAGTTCCAAATGTGCTGGCCATGAATTTATCAGTAAAAACAACAGAAACACGGCGAGCGATCACGCGAATAATTCAGGGCTCGCAGAAAAAATGGGGAAATGGGGTGATCGACGGGACTCGAACCCGCAACAGCCAGGACCACAACCTGGAGCTCTGCCATTGAGCTACGACCACCATTTTTTCCTCGGGAGAAGAAAAGGACCGAAGAAGCTTTTATTTCGACGCTTTGGGCCTATTTGTCAACGGTGATTTTTGTGGTCAGGTCGCGGAGTTCGGCAGCGGACCACTGGCCGGGAACATTGGGGCGGTGCAGCCATCCGTAGTTGAGCACCGACCCGCAATTCGCAAACAGCAAGCGCGAACTCATCCCCAGTGGACCCATGCCCATGATCGCGAGGGGCAAGGGGCAGCCGTCCCACAGATCGAGAAGACGCGCCACATCTTTCGGGGTGGTGGTGCGTGTGGCGATTTTCACCACGTTGGCACCGGCGTCTTTCGCTCGACGGATGACGTCTCGCATGCGCGAAGTGACAGGAGTTTTTTCGAAGTCATGAAAGGAGGCGATGATTCCGATGCCGTTCTTCCGGGCGCAAGCGGCGACATCTTGAAGTCCGGTCAACGATCGCACCTCGAGATCCACCAGCGAGGCCGATGGAAGCAGGCTCATGAGAACTTCTTTTCTTCGGGTGAGCGGAAGCGCGTTCTTTCCGCCTTCGAGCGGATGGCGGGCGGTCACAATCCATGGTATGGTGGACTTCGGGATCTTTTCGCCGAGAAAATCCGCCCGCCATTCCAAGTAGTCCACTCCGCCTTTGCGAAGACGTTTCGCTGCGGTGGCGGCTTCCGGGGAATCGACGATTCCGACGATGGCGCAGGGTTTGAGGTCAGTGAAGTTCGCTTTTTTGCCCTTCATTTCCCCACCTCACTACACGGCTCCGGCGTTAAAAGAAAGGAGCGAAACCGCAAAACATCCCGCGACAAGTTGTCAATCGCTCTTGCCAAGGGGGGTGGCTTTTATATCCTGCACGACTGATTATATGAAATTTGCGACCCTACTATTCCTTGCACAAGCAGCGCCCGCCGAGCAACCGAACCCGCTCATCTCGATGGCGCCACTGGTTTTCATTTTTGTCATTTTTTACTTTCTCCTCATCCGCCCGCAGCAAAAGAAAGCCAAAGATCACGCCAAGCTGGTTGAATCAATCAAAACCGGAGATCAGGTGGTAACCAACGCCGGCATTCACGGGGTGGTGGCGAATGTGAAGGACAAAACACTCATTATTAAAATCGCCGACAACGTGAAGGTCGAGTTTGACCGCGCCGCCGTGGCCGCCGTGCTCAATCCCTCCGACGCTCCCGCAGCCTAATTTCCTGTAAAACCCGGTGGCGTCCATCGCCGCCCAAATGATACCCGTAAGATGACGCCTGTTCTCACTTTTGCATTCGGCCTGCTTTTGCTGGTCCTTTTCGGTTGGTATTTTGCCAGCGACCTTCCCTCGCGCAAACGCTGGTTGGGGCTGATTCTTACGCTGCTTCTGACGGCCTTTTGTGCCGAGCAGATCGTGCCGCCCACGAAGAAAATCCGCCTCGGCCTGGATTTGCAGGGAGGCACCTCGTTCCTGATTCGCCTGGTTCCCCAAACGGAGACCGGCATCACCCCCGCCTTGCTCGAACAGGCCGTTGAAGTGATCCGGAAGCGCATCGACCAATATGGGGTGAGCGAACCGGTCATCACGCCCCAAGGCAAGGATCGCATCCTGGTTCAAATTGCGGGATTGGACACCAAGCAAATCGAGGAGGCCAAATCCCAGCTCCAGCGTGTGGCCAAGCTGGAGTTCGCCATTGTCGATGATGGCGGCGAGGCCCGCGTGAAGCGTATCCAAGCAGGTGAAGAGGTGATGGATCCCTCCTTTGTACTCAAGCCCTATAAAATCTCGAAGACCTCCAAGGAGCAAATCCAGATCCTTGTGAAGCGCCGTGCCGCGATGACCGGAGAATATGTGACCAAGGCCTTCGCCTATTTTGACCAACAAGGTTATGGTGTGTCTCTCACACTCAACGAAGAAGGGGCAAAAATTTTCGATGAGGTGGCCCGGCAGAACAAGGGCCGCCAGATGGCCATCCTTCTCGATGGCGAAGTGATCTCTGCTCCGGTTCTCCAGACCGATCATTTCGGCGGACGCGCCCAAATCACTGGCCACTTCAGTGACAAGGAGGCCCGCGAACTGGCGAGCGCCTTGGAGAATCCCCTGCGTGTTCCCGTCCAAATCGAGGAAACCCGGAGTGTGTCACCGACGCTTGGTTCGGACTCGATCCGCAGCGGAATCATGGCGGGTGTTTCCGGCCTTGTTTTGGTGATGGCCTTCACTTTTCTTTACTATCGGTTTGCGGGTTTGGTCGCGATTGCCGGGCTGTTGATCAACCTCGTTCTCCTGATGGGCACGATGGCGATGTTCAACTTCACGCTGACCCTGCCAGGTATCGCGGGCATCATTTTGACCATTGGTATGGCGGTGGATGCCAACGTTCTTATTTTTGAGCGCTTGCGCGAGGAGATGGCGGCGGGAAAATCCCTTCCGACCGCGCTGTCCGGTGCCTATGACAAGGCGTTCAGTGCTATTTTCGACGCCAACGTCACGACGCTCATTACCGCAGTCATTCTTTTCTGGCAGGCCAGCGGATCGGTGAAGGGATTTGCGGTGACCCTCACTCTCGGCATCGTCGCCTCGATGTTCTCGGCACTCCTCTTCACAAGGACGGCCTTCCGTTGGTTGGTGGAGAAAGGGGGGCTCAAATCCCTTCGCATGCTCGACCTTGTCACGGATAAAAAATTCGACTTCTTGGGCAAGCGGCATCTGGCCGCGATTTTTTCGATTCTGCTGATTGGCGGATCCATCGGCGTCTTTGCCGTTCGTGGTGAGAAAAATTTCGGCATCGATTTTCGTGGCGGTGATCTTTTGCTCGTGGATTCCTCGAAACCCATCACGGTTCCCGAAGCGCGCGCCGTGATCAATGATCCGGGGGTTGTCATCCAATTTGAGCGCGAGGGCATCAAGGAGGTTCTCACCTTCCGCAGTCCCCAAGGCACGTCGGGTGAATTGCTCAAGCAATTGGAATCGGCATTCCCGGATCGTGGCGTGGTCTCGATCGGTCAAGACACGGTCGGACCACAGATCGGGATGGAATTCGCAAAAACAGCCATTGTCGCTCTGGGCTTGGGTATGGTCGGCATCTTTTTGTATGTCACTTTGCAGTTCGAGTTCTCCTTTGCCCTTGGGGCCGTGGTGGCCCTGCTTCACGATGTTATCATCACCATAGGTGTCTTTTCGCTCATTGGCGGCGAGTTGTCGCTGGTGATGGTGGGTGCGATTCTGACGATCGCGGGTTACTCGATCAACGATACGATTGTCGTATTCGATCGCATTCGCGAAGGCCTCAAGAATGGGGAAAGAGGAACAATCCAAACCCTCATGAATATCAGCATCAACGAGACGCTTGGTCGCACCTTGCTTACCGGCGGCACCACGCTTCTCTCGGTCGGAGCGCTCTATTTCTTCGGTGGAACCGTCCTGCGCGACTTCTCGTTTGCGATCCTCATTGGCATTCTCGTCGGCACTTATTCCTCTGTTTATGTGGCTTCGCCAGTCGTGCTTTGGGCTTCCAAACTTCGCGGAAAGAGCGTTCGTCGCGAGGTGCTCGAAACCGAGGCGCTTAAAAAAGCTTAAGCCCCGATCGGTTTTTCGGATAGGATGACGGAATTGATGCGCAGCGAGCAGGGAGTGAGCAAGGCAAAGCATCGCCCTCCAGACGGGAGCGATCAACCCACACGCGACAGGCTCAGCTTCAACTCCCCCTTGGCGACCATGTGGAGAACGCTGGCGGCCAGCGTTTGGTAGGGCAACCCCGCTTCCTCTGCCCGGGCCCGCAACCCTGCAATGGTCTCATGCGTGGTGCGGATGTTGATGCGTGCCGGACGTGCCGGCTTCCGCACCACTTTCATCTTCGCGGCTGCAGCGGGGTCGGGAATTCCCAGGGCCTTTTGCTGATTCTGATTGAGCGCAGGCTCCTCCGCGAATTTCCAGCCCTCATCAGCGGGTTCCACTGTGTAGATGGGTTTATTTTTTTTGGTTTTCATAGGCTTTCTTTTGCTTCCTCCAATATCCGGCACCGATCACGCGAAGGGCATCGCCGCGAATCGTGAATCTTACGGAAAAAATCCCCCGACCATCATTGCCGATGGCATAAAACCTCGGTTCCTCCGAACTATGTTTCTGGTTTGGAACGATCAACCGGTCAGGGTCTTCAAAAACCCGCAGGATCGTGGAAAAATCCACGCCGTGCTTGGCCAAATTTGCCGCTTCCTTGGCTGGGTCGAATTCCAACTGCATGTGCTAAATGTGTGCCACATGTGTTCGCGTGTCAATGTGCCATCAATGAATGCGCCGCACGCCAGAGCGGAAAAAAAGGCGCCAACAACCGAGCTGCCGGGTGGTGGCGAGGACGCGCATCGCAGATGGCCCGAAGGGCGCAGCGAGCAGGGAGTGAGCAAGGCAAAGCATCGCCCTCCACGCGAAATCTGGAGGGCTGTCCTCCGTGGTAGCCCACTTTTGCGGGCGGGAGCTTCTGGATGCACGAGTTCCTGAACAACCCGCGCAAAATTAGTTCCTCCCTTGATGGCGGCAGCGGCCCATCGTTTGGCTACGAAACCAGCGCCCCGTATCGCAACAGCATCTTCGGCGGAGCCGGGGTGAGCGCAAAGTTCGCCGACCGCTGGAGTGCCTCGGTTTTCTACAATGTGAACTTCGGCGGCAGCGGCTACACAAACAACATCATCAGTACCTTGCTAGGGCTCTCGTTCTAAAAAAACTCTCAGGAACTGCAAAAGAAAAGCGACTAGGCGGAACCGAAAATGCTCTGCCAGGGAACGTGCTCTCATCGTTCGTTTATCCCGAAAACGGCTTTTTAAAAAGGTCGTTTTGAGCCGAGTGGTAGATGAATAGTAGAGGTGTGAAAAAAACCATCACCGCCAACCCCGAAATTTCACTTTAAAAGCCGGATTCGGGATTAGATAACTTTTGAGTATCA
>JALQZP010000072.1 GCA_023258235.1 Terrimicrobiaceae bacterium
TCACTATCCTGGGGAGGTGTGGACAACCTCGCGATATCGTTCGCCGTTTTGAAAACAATGCACCGATCCACAGGCAGTGTCTCATTTTTTTCATGGCCCAATCTCGACTCGAGATCGAGCGCAGTGAGGATTTGTCCCCTCAAATGAACAACACCCCTAACATAGGGAGCGACCAGGTTGATTGGCGTAACAGTCGGGGTTCGGAGGACTTCTTTGACCCACAAAAGATCACATGCATACTGGCGCCCACAGGATCTGAAAGCCAGTAATTGGGATTCCCTCATTGCGGGAGTCGGTATTGAAAGGCTTAGCGACATTAACCGGAATGGGAGAAAGCACTCACTCGAGTTAGTCCAAAATTAGAATGAAGCTATTGCCGCAGCCCGTGTGGGGTGGACATCGACGGAACTCTTACCCTCAAACGGACTCGGAATATCTTTCAGCGAAGCGACTTTTTGGTTCGTTGCGAGAACCGTCGGCAGAGTGGACACATCGTCATCCGATCCCACAATGCGCCAAGCGATATCGAGACTATTACACTCGCTCAGGATCGAAGCAACGGCACGAAGCAGCGGGATTTCAATTTTTTTGACACCGCTGAGATCCAGGATGAGCTTGGCATAGCCGGCATTGACAAATCCGGACAGCTTGGGGCGGGAGTACCGAACAAGGTCCATCGAACCAAGCTCACTCAGATTCTGTGGAATGCTCAAGATCTGAACATCGTCTTCGGAGCTGTAAAAAAGTGGGGTATTGTCGAGGTTCATCGCACGCACCAACCGATCAGGAAGCTCCACGAGATCCAGAGGCTTGGTAATGGAACCGGCGAAGCCCGTCTCCTTGGCGTCATTTTGCTCAAAGGTCGCCGTTTTAACGCAGAGTCCCATCACAGGTACAGTCTTCAACTGCGGATTGGAGCGCACACTGGCATAGAATGAAAGCGCAGCCTTGTTGGGAAAAGCCAAGCTGATGAGGATTACGTCCGGGGTGTCATTTGGAGGCACTGTTGCGGCCACGTGAGGCAAGGCTTCGGCAGGGCTGGCACAGCCCACGACATTCCAGCCGATTTTGGAGACAGCCTTGGTGATCGACTCAATGATCGCCGGGTATTCTTCGACGACGAGAACCTTGATCGCTTCGGTAACGGTTTTTTGCTTTTTAGCGCCGGCGGCTTGAGCTGCAGGAGCAGCAGGAGCGGCGGCAGTAGCAGGAGCCGAAGCTGCAGCTCCCCCCTTGGGCTTAAGGTCCACCAAGCGTGACACACGATCAATGATCCCGGCCTCGGAGAAGGGCTTTACGATGTAGTCACGCACACCCATCTTCGCAATTTTAAGAACGTTTTCCTTGCCGGCTTCGGCGGTCAGCATGATGACTGGAATATCCTTCAGTGCGGGGTCGGCTTTGAGTTTGCCCAGACACTCGATACCGTCCATCACAGGCATGGTCACGTCGAGAAGGATCACATCCGGCATTTCGCGGGCCGCGACATCCAAGCCCTCTTGACCATTGCTGGCAAAAACCAACTGCACATCGTAACCATTGAAACCCTTTCCAATCAGGGTGTGAATCATTCGACTGTCATCGACACTAAGAATTTTCGGTGCGCTCATATTTTTTAAATATTATTTCTCCAAAGTTGCAAAAACTTGCAGGGTAAGACATCCCAGTCCTCCATCAAATACAAACTCGTTTCGAACGCTGACTGATGCTGTCTTCGCCGATACGGAGATGTCATCTCCGCGAACCACGCTTGGGATGCTGAGTGCGCAGTTATAGCCCATATCACAAAGCTGCGACTTCAAGTTGCCGGTGATCATATTGGTGAGTTCGGCAACGACATCGTTAACGTCTTGTCCAGAAGCCTCACCACCGAGAATTTTTTCAGCAACCGATTGCGCAAGTTCTTCTTTAAAAGCAGTATAGACAATTCCGGTCACCTTTCCACTTAATCCAATGGATCCCGTAACACCCTTCAGCAAAGAAGGCTGAGGAGCGGAAGGATTGCCGGTACCGGGCACAACGGTCAATCCCGCCATGGTCTGCATCACCTCAGGGACATAATAATTGAGAATTTCGAGAATGAGCGTCCCTCTTTTACTGGGATCGGCAAGAATGGCGGCATCAATATTCATACGGGTTATATCTCGGAAGAGCGTTGAGTTTAAACCCTAAAAAAGGGCAAGACAGGCGAAGTTTTTAATCGGGGCCCAAAGCGGCGTCAATGGATTTTCGTTCTCTATGGACAAGAGGCGTCGAAAGCTTTCAGGGCTCAACCCGCGATGGCAAATTCGGACTCGTGATGATTCGATACCGGCTGGGGCGACCACTCGGGGTACTCGAAGATTTTTCCTTCAAAGTTGCGAATGACGATTTTTTCGGCATCGTGGTAGACAACGTAATCGGGATTCACCGGAACCTTGCCGCCGCCACCAGGAGCATCAATGACGAATTGCGGAATCGCATAGCCGCTCGTGAAGCCGCGCAGAGACTCGATGATTTGGATCCCTTTCGCGACAGGAGTGCGAAGGTGCGATGAACCACGAATCAGGTCGCATTGATAGAGGTAGTAGGGCCTCACGCGGCAGAGCAGAAGTTTGTGCACAAGCTCGCGCATGATCAGAGGATCGTCATTGACACCGGCAAGAAGCACGCTTTGGTTGCCCAGAGGAATACCACTGTCTGCGAGACGCCCAAATGCATCTCTCACCTCGGTGGTCAGCTCGCGCGGATGGTTCACATGCACACTCATCCAAAGCGGATGGTATTTGCGAAGCATGGCACAAAGTTCGGGCGTGATCCGTTGCGGAAGAAAAATGGGAACCCGCGTGCCAATGCGGAGAAATTCGATATGCGGGATACTGCGCAACCGCTGTAAGATGCCCTCCAACTTGGAATCGGAAAGAAGCAGCGCATCACCCCCGGAAAGGAGCACATCGCGAACTTCGGTGTGTTTTTCCAGATACCGAAAAGCCTCTTCAAAGTCGGTGACCAACTCCTGCTCCCCCACCCCACTCACCACACGACTGCGGGTGCAATACCGGCAGTAGGATGCGCATCGGTCGGTGACGAGGAAAAGCACCCGATCTGGATAGCGGTGCACAAGTCCCGGCACAGGCATCGAACTATCCTCACCACAGGGATCGGCCATATCAAAGGGAGAATCATATCCCTCTTCGATACGCGGGATCACCTGCCGCCGAATTGGGCAGCCGGGGTTATCACGCTCAATGAGGTTGAAGTAATGAGGCGTCACGGCCAGCGCCAATTTCGAACCGGCAAGCAAAACACCAGCGCGCTCCTCGGTACTAAGATTCAAGTGCTGCTCCAGAGCGGCAAGCGAAGTGACCCGGTTTTTCAGCTGCCAGCGCCAGTCAGCCCAGTCCGCAGAAGACACATCGGGCCAGTAGCCGGGAGCCGCCGAGACAAAGCGATGAGATTCCGAAGATATGGGGTTCACCATGAAATTGGCCTTAGGCTAGATGGGCAGTATCTCTTGTCAACTAGGGGCGGAACCCTATCGCATAAAAGCCTTATCATTGGACTCACGCTTCCTTTTTATAAAAAACTCATTAGTGAGGGGGAAGGATGATTTTTTGCGTCACTTCGGCACCGGGCGGCGTCTTTTTACATTGGCCCATTTTAATATGCTCGTCAAAGAGAGCTGTGGCTTCAATGCGCGACATTACAAGATCGGGATCCTGCAACTCGAGCCTGTCGCTGAAAGCGCGAAAATCCAAACGCACCTTGCCCACCGTCAGCAACTCCAGCACGAAACCCAAAACATGCGTATTCGAGTATCCGAGCTTAAGGATATAGTCGTCGATTTTGTCACCAAGGGTCATGATCATTTCCCCGGTGGTATGGCGCTCCCCATGCTCGAAAGTCGATGTCGTGACTCTGATGAGAATCTGCTTGGCGCTCTTGATCTGAGGCTTGGGCTCATTGTCAACTAGGGCCTGCGGGTTGAGGGATTGTGTCTCGCTTGCCGAAGGAGTCTTGCCGACGGGACTCGCTGCTGGGATTGAAGTGGCGACTTTTCCTGAAAGCGGCCAGAGCTTCACAATCTTCCCGACCCTTGCAATGAGGTCTGCGTCATCAAACGGTTTTAGGATGAAACTGCTGATACGCAACCTTGCGAGCTTGATAACATAGTCCGCGACATTTTGACCTGAGACCACGAATACCGGTGTGACTTGGAACTGGCGTTCCGCCCTCAGCTTCTCAAGGAACTCGACTCCATCCATCACCGGCATCTTCAGATCCAAAAGAATCACATCTGGAACAAGCCTCTGGGCCATGTGCAGGCCTTCTTCGCCATTGTTTGCAAAATGCAATTCCACCTCATAGCGGCTGAAAGCATTCTCGATGAGGCTTTGCACCATCGGGCTATCTTCAAGAGAAAGAATTTTTGGAATATTCACTGAACAAAAAAACGAAAGTGGGCAAATTCGCCTATGACCCGTCGATTTGGAAAAACGATCTCCATTACGAGAGCCAAAGCTGCCATCTACTCACATCACACGTTCATCCCCACAATTTCTTTGACAGAAGCGGCAGTGAACTCGCGATTCATGCGACCAATAAAAGCGGCTGGCACGCTGGCGGGGCAAACGGCCTCGCAGGCATAGTAGTTGGAACAATTGCCAAAGCCTTCTTCATCCATCTGGCGGACCATACCGAGTACACGGCGACCATTTTCCGGCTTGCCCTGCGGGAGCAGGCCGAGATGCGTCACCTTCGCACTCACGAAGAGCATAGCCGAACCGTTCGGACAGGCTGCGGCACAGGCCCCACAGCCGATACACGCTGCGGCATCCATGGCCTCATCGGCGATCACTTTGGAGATCGGCACCGAATTGGCATCCGGCGCGGATCCACACCGCTCGCTGATATATCCACCGGCTTGAATCACACGGTCAAATGCACTCCGGTTCACGACCAGGTCACGTTGGACAGGAAAAGCCTCGGCGCGGAACGGTTCGATAGTGATGGTATCCCCGTCCTTGAACTTCCGCATGTAAACTTGGCAAGTCGTGCCGCGTCCAGGTCCATGCGGCACACCATTGATGGTGAGAGAGCAACTACCACAAATGCCCTCGCGGCAATCGGAGTCAAACTGGATGGGCTCGATGTTTTTTCCCGTGAGGCCGGCATTCACGATATCCAGCATCTCAAGGAAAGAAGCGTCGGCCGGAATGTTATCGGCTTCGTAGTTTTCCAGAGTGCCAGGTGCGTTTGCGTCCTTCTGCCGCCAGACTTTGAGATGGAATTTCATAGGTAGCGATTATTTATAGCTGCGGGTGGCCAATTTGACCTTCTCGTAAACGAGGGGCTCTTTGTTGAGTGTGGGCAGTTGATTCTCTCCTTGGTATTCCCAAGCGGCAACAAACGCATACTCGTCGTCATTGCGGAGCGCCTCACCCTCGGGGGTTTGATACTCGGTGCGAAAGTGTCCGCCGCAGGATTCGTTGCGCATGAGGGCGTCGCGGCACATCAACTCGCCAAACTCAAGAAAGTCGGCAACACGACCGGCACGCTCGAGTTCCATATTGATGCCATCGGGTGTTCCCAGAATCTTGAGGTTTTTCCAAAACTCGGTCCGCAACTTTTGAATCTTGTCGATGGCGAGATTGAGACCCTCCTCGCTGCGAGCCATGCCGCAGTAGTCCCACATGATGAGACCCAACTCGCGGTGGAAACTATCCACGGTGCGATTGCCTTTGATATCGAGCAATTTTTGGACACGTGCCTTTGTTTCCTCGATGGTTTTAGCAAAGGCAGGGTGCTTGGGATCGACCTTTTTGCCAAATTGCGAGGTCATGTAATTGCCCAACGTGTAGGGAATCACAAAATAACCGTCAGCGAGCCCTTGCATGAGAGCGCTCGCGCCAAGGCGGTTCGCTCCATGGTCGGAAAAATTCGCCTCACCCAGCACATGAAGGCCGGGAATATTGCTCATGAGATTGTAGTCTACCCAAAGCCCACCCATGGTATAATGGACGGCAGGGTAGATGCGCATCGGACGCTCGTAGGCGTTCTCGCCAGTGATGTTTTGATACATCTCAAAGAGGTTGCCGTAACGTTCTTCAATGGTTTTACGCCCAAGGCGCTTGATAGCATCGCTGAAATCGAGATACACACCCAAGCCGCCAGGCCCGACTCCCCTGCCCTCGTCACAAACCTCCTTTGCCGAACGTGACGAAATATCGCGCGGTGCGAGATTGCCATAGCTGGGATATTTCCGCTCCAAGAAGTAATCACGCGCATCGTCGGGAATTTGCGAGGGATCCTTGCCGCAATCCTCCTTGCGCTTTGGCGCCCAGATCCGCCCATCATTGCGAAGCGATTCACTCATCAAAGTGAGTTTGGACTGGTAATCACCACTCACAGGAATGCAAGTCGGATGAATCTGCGTGAAACAGGGGTTCGCAAAAAACGCCCCGCGCTTATAGGCGCGAAAAGTGGCCGTCACGTTACAACCACGCGCATTCGTGGAAAGATAAAACACGTTGCCGTATCCACCCGAGCAGAGAAGCACCGCATCTCCCGCATGGCTGGATATCTCGCCCGTCGTGAGATCGCGAACGACGATGCCCTTGGCGTGACCGTCGATAAGAACGAGGTCGAGCATTTCCGTTTTCGGATACATCTTGACCGCCCCCTTGGCGATCTGATGACTAAGCCCCGCATAGGCCCCTAGCAAAAGCTGCTGCCCCGTCTGACCACGGGCATAAAAAGTACGGGAAACCTGGGCACCGCCGAAAGAACGGTTGTCCAGCAGTCCGCCATATTCGCGAGCGAAGGGCACACCCTGCGCAACACACTGGTCGATGATGTGGTTACTCACCTCGGCGAGGCGGTGAACATTGGCCTCTCGGGCGCGGAAGTCGCCGCCCTTGATCGTATCGTAGAAGAGACGGTAGGCACTGTCGCCATCGTTCTGGTAATTCTTTGCGGCATTGATGCCACCCTGCGCGGCAATCGAGTGGGCACGACGCGGGCTGTCCTGATAGCAGAAACACTTCACGTTGTAGCCCTGCTCGGCGAGTGTCGAAGCGGCGGATGCGCCCGCGAGACCGGAGCCCACAATAATGATGTCGAACTTCCGCTTGTTCGCAGGGCTCACGAGCTTCGCGTTGTTTTTATAGGTCGTCCACTTTTCGTCGAGAGGACCTGCGGGAATGTGTGCGTCGGGTGTCATTGTGCGAATCCTTTCCCCAGACCGAAGAATAAAACAGAAATCGGTATGGAAACGTATCCCAAGAACAACAGCCAGGCAATTGCGCGACCGGCCAGTTCATAGTTGGAGCGAATGCGGCGGTTGGTTATGCCGAGGGTTTGAAACAGACTCGAAATACCATGGCTGAGATGGAAGGTGAGAAGAAATAGCCCGATAACATAAATCGCCACTACGGGAGCATTGCTGAATCCCTTCACGACCATTGCGTAGACGTTGTGAACTTCATGACCATTCAACTGGGTGCGCATCACTAGATACGAAGGATCGACCACCCGAACAGTGAAGTGGGCCAGATGGAAGATCACGAAAGCCAGCACCACCAAGCCACTCAGACGCATCGTGCGGGAGAAGACCGTCGTTTTAATAGGATCTGCGGCAATGTATTTTTTGGGATTGGCACGCTGGTTCTCCTTCCACAAAAGCATGGTGAAGTAAATGTGTCCCACGAGAATGCCCAGCAACCCGACGCGGATCGCCCAAAGAGCAGGCCCGAGATCATGCAACTTTTGCGCATACGCATTGAGAACATCCGGTCCCAAAAAGACGGTCAAATTCCCGAGCAAATGCCCGAAAACGAAGAAGACAAGCAGGATGCCGGTCGCTGCCACGATGGTTTTTTTCCCGATGGATGAAAACATCCATAGCAGGATGGGATTGGGCCCGGAACGTGCCGAAGAGGATGGTGAAGTGATCATTTTTGCCGATGTAGAACTTAGAACAGGAAATGCCAGTTAGTCGATGCAAAGAAAATGGTGTTTTTTCCTTATTTTTTACGAACTCCATGTCGAAAAGGGTACTCTGGCGAGGCAAGAGTTGTAATAACGCTGATCATCAGACACTTCCTCTCCGACCCAATCGGGCAAAGCAATCACTTGATCAACACGCTCCAACTCGACCTCCGCGACCACCAACCCCTCGTTCTCCGCATGGAACTCATCGATCTCCCATTTCATGCCTTCGTAAAACACGTTGTAGCGGGTCTTCTCGATGAGAGGTCGGTAGCAGAGCCCCAGCATCGTCTTACCCTCCTCCAGCGGAATCAAATATTGCAACTCGGGTCGACTGATTCCCACACGCGGTCCCTTCACTGTGAGCGTGGCCTTCACTCCATCGAGGCGCACCCGCACACTTCGTCCCCCGTCCGCACTCAGATACCCCTGCGAAATCCGGCGCCCCGATCCCGCCGCCGGCTCACGCCACGCATCGCTGGAGAGCAGGAACTTTCTTTCGATTTCAATGGGATGACACATGGATTGGATCATAAAGGACAAGACCGCGTGAGCTGCATCGCCCTCAAGAGCGGCGCCGCACCAAAATTATTTCTTATTGTGAACCCCGGCGGCAACTTTGAGTCGAAGACCGTTGAGGTGGATGAATCCCGTGGCGTCATCTTGGTCGTAGGCCTTTGTCGGATCCGCCTCCATCGTGGCGATGTGGGGATTGTAGAGGCTCACGGGGCTCTTGCGACCTGCCGCGTGGATGCCCCCTTTGTAGAGACGCAGACGCACCGTTCCGGAGACGTTTTTCTGGGATTCCGTGACAAGGGCTTGGATCGCCTCCCGCTCCGGCGCAAACCAAAATCCATTGTAAACGAGCGTGCTGTATTTCGGAATCAGGCTGTCGCGCAGATGCATGACCTCACGATCCATCGTGAGCGACTCCATTTGGCGATGTGCGAAGTGCAGGATCGCTCCCCCCGGGGTCTCGTACACACCACGGCTTTTCATGCCGACAAAGCGGTTCTCGACCATGTCCACGCGGCCAACACCATGCTTGCCGCCGATTTTATTGAGAAGGCGCATCACCGCGAGCGGGTTCAATTTTTCCCCGTTCACCGCGACACAATTTCCGCGTTCGAAGTCGAGCTCGATCATCTCCGCTTTGTCAGGAGCATCCTCAGGCAGAACCGAGAGTGTCGTAAAATAATCACGGTTCTTGAGGTCGCCCGCATCGAACCAAGGATCCTCCAGGATTCCGGCCTCGTAGCTGATATGAAGAAGATTCCGATCCATGGAATACGGTTTCTTCGCGCTGGCGGCGATCGGCACCCCGTGCGCTTCCGCATAGGCGATCATCTCCGCGCGTCCAGGGAACTTGTCCCGGAAGCGGCTGTCTCGCCAAGGAGCGATGACCTCGATCTCTGGGGCGAGCGCCGCTGCAGTGAGTTCGAAACGGACTTGATCGTTTCCTTTGCCCGTGGCGCCGTGGGCCACCGCTGTGGCTCCCTCCGCACGAGCGATCTCGACCATGCGCTTCGCGATGAGCGGACGAGCGATGCTGGTGCCCAAAAAGTATTCCCCCTCATAGATCGCCCCGGCTTGGAGCATCGGAAAAATAAAGTCGCGCGCGAATTCCTCCTGCAGATCGTCCACGTAGCACTTTTGCGCACCGGTTTTAAGTGCCTTCTCCTCTAGTCCGTCGAGTTCCTCGGCCTGGCCCACGTCCGCGCAGAACGCGATGATCTCCGCTCCATATGTTTCCTTGAGCCAATTGAGAATGACCGAGGTGTCCAAACCTCCCGAATAAGCAACGACAATTTTTTTCATCGGCGCGGAGTCTCTCCGAATCCCGCGCATTTCGCAATCCCCCGCATCACGCACCCGCCCGAAAATTTCAGCGGCCCTCAACTTTCAGTTGTCAGCCCCCTTTTTCGATTGTATAAAAACGATGCTCCATGGCGGGCGCTTTAGTAGGAGTTCCAAATAAATGGATACATCATAATTCAATGGCAGTTGTAGGTAAAGAGTATCATCATCTAACAGAACAAGAACAATATCAAGTAAATGGAGTTCTAGATTATAGTCAATGGATTTGTCCCCCATTTAAGGATTATTATAAAAATGACGAATATAAATTTGACAAACCAGTTGTTTTTATAACAAACAAATATAATATGGAACACGGAGAAATTCCATTGGGTTATTTTAATATACCGTGTCTTTATGAAATTTTTGATTATTTCAAAGAAAAGGGATACCTTGTAATCTATAAAAGAGCTAGTCCGGGATTGGATAATTATCAAGTAGAGAAAAATAGGTTGTTATGTTATCAATATTGTGATTTGCGATAACGTCACCGTCTAT
>JALQZP010000073.1 GCA_023258235.1 Terrimicrobiaceae bacterium
TTCGGCGCGTGCGGCGGAGACCCCCTTCAAGATGAGCGGGATTGCCACGTTTTCCACGGCTGTGAGTGTCGGGATGAGATTGAACTGCTGGAAAATAAAACCGATATTTTCGCGGCGGAAGCGTGTGATGTCGCCGCCGCGCATCGCACGCAGCTCGTGGCCAAAAACAGCGACATCGCCCTCCTCGAATTTCAGCGTGCCGCAGATCACGCTGAGGAGGGTTGTTTTTCCGCACCCCGACGGCCCGACAATCATGAGAAGCTCACCGAAGCGCGCCTCGAGGCTTGCCCCCTTCAACGCGAACGTGCGCGAGTCTCCATTCGCGAAACTCTTCACCACGTTCTCCACCTTCACCGCGATCGGGGACGGCGCGCTCATCGGAAGACCACCGCAGGCTCCAGACGCATCACTTTCGCAAGCCCGATCAAGGCCGAGAACCCACAGATGAAAACAATCACCCCAGCCACAAAAACAGGAACCTGCCATGGCATGTAGAAAGGAGGCTGTTCCTTGGCAAGCACTGTGTTGCCAAACCAGCTCGCGAGGCCCACGCCGATCCCGTAGCCGATGAAGCCGACCGAAAAAGCCTGCAGCAGCACCATCCCGGCGAGCGTGGAGTTCGGTGCCCCCATGGCTTTGAAGGCCGCAAGGAAACGCAGATTGTCGTGGACGAACAAATAAAATGTCTGGCCCGCAATGGCTATGCCCACGATCACACCGAGTATCACCACCGTGCCGAAGGAGATCGGAATGCCTGTGTTTTTGATATACCAGCGGATCGTATCCCAAAAGAACCGGTCCTTGGCTATGGCACGAAGTCCGGGCAGGGTGCTGATCCGTTTGGCCAGTTCTTCGTTCGAGACCCCCAGAACCGGCGCGGTGAGCACATAGCCGAGCATTTTGCGGGAGGGTTTCGCGTATTCCATCGCCCGGTCGTAGGTTGTGTAAACATACGGCTGGCCGAGGAAGCTTCGGCTTACATGGCAGATCCCGACCACGCGCGCTTCCTTGTCGTTGATCTCGAATGTCGTTCCAAGTTCGATCTTGATCCCCTTTCGGCGAAATTTTTCCACCGCGACTTGATCGACCACCACGGCATTCGGGAGGCGGAGATCCTCGATCCGGCCGGCCCTCATATCCATCGGCCGCCCGGTGAGCGTGCCGGTATCGAGACCCACAAGTTGGATGTTTTGAAAAGATCCATCCGCGAGGCGCGCTTGCTCGATACCTATATAAAGAGGCACAGCCCAAGCCACGCCGGGAATTCCCCTCACGCGATCAACCTCGATCTGGCGCATCGGAATGATCTCGTTCGCCTGCTCGACCTTGGCATCCACGACCCACACGGGGGCACCGATATTCCTCACCGTCGCTGTCGTCCAGGTCATCAACCCGCAAAAAACAGACGACTGCTGGCACATCAGCAAAGAGCAAAAAGCCAATCCGCAGACCAACATCGCGTATTTGGCGCGATCACGGAAAAGCATTTTGAGAGCGATACGAAACATCCTGATTCCTTCACTTACCATGCACGCCCCCACCGGTCACACCCAAAAAACCATCGGCTTTTTGAATTGGGCGAACTTCAATGGCTTGACCCCTTCCGATCCGGCATGGCATTCTGGAATCTTAGTCAAACAACCTACCTACCGTGGACATCAAAGAAATTCGCTCACTCATCGATCTCATGAAGAAAAACGGCGTTGCCGTTTTCAAAATGGAAAAGGAAGGCTTCAAGATCACACTCAAAACGTCTGGTGCTCCGGGTTCGCCCCAATACATCAGTACACAACCGCTTGTTCAATGGAATGAGCCACCGGCACAGCCCTTGGCCATCACGGAGACCGCGCCTGCCGCAGCCGCTGCTGCCGCCCCAGCCACTGGCGGCATCGAGATCAAATCCCCGATGGTTGGTACTTTTTACGCCTCGCCGTCACCCGAATCGCCCGCCTTCATCTCGGTTGGCCAGGAAATCACCCCGGATACCGTTGTTTGCATCATCGAGGCAATGAAGGTGATGAACGAAGTGAAAGCCGAAGTCTCCGGCACGGTCACCGAGATCTGTGCCGAGAATGGCAAGCCAGTGCAATTCGGACAGGCCCTCTTCCGTTTGAAATAACGCAGTCGCCCCACTCCCATGTTCAAAAAAATCCTGATCGCCAATCGCGGCGAGATCGCACTTCGCATCATCCGGGCTTGCAAGGAACTGGGCGTCCAGTCCGTAGCCATCTACTCCGAGCCCGATATCCACAGCCTTCACGTCCAACTTGCGGATGAGGCCATTTGCATCGGCCCTGCCTCGAGCGCGGACAGCTACCTGAAGATCGACCGTATCATCAGTGCCGCCGAGATCGCCGATGTCGATGCCATCCACCCCGGATATGGATTTTTAGCCGAAAACGCCCACTTCGCCGATGTGTGCGCCTCCTGCAATATCAAGTTTATCGGCCCGACCGCCCAAGCGATCCGGATGATGGGTGATAAAAACTCCGCCCGTGACTGTGCCCGTGCCGCTGGAGTGCCGATTTCACCCGGCAGTGATGGCACCATTGCGGATGAGGCCGAGGCCCTTCGCGTGGCCCGCAAGATCGGGTATCCAGTGATGATCAAGGCCGTCGCCGGTGGCGGTGGACGCGGAATGCGCATCGCCAGCAACGAGGGCAGTCTCGTTCAAGGTTACCATGCCGCCCGCATGGAGGCTGAAAAAGCCTTTGGCAATGGGGCCGTTTATATCGAAAAGTTTATTGTCAATCCCCACCACATCGAGTTCCAGGTCTTCGGCGACCAGCACGGCCGCGTTGTGCATCTCGGTGAGCGCGACTGCTCGTTGCAACGCCGCAACCAGAAGATCGTGGAGGAATGCCCGTCTCCGCTCATGACCCCCGAGCTTCGCAAAAAGATGGGCGATGCCTCGATCAAACTTTGCGAAAGTGTCGGATACCAGAATGCCGGCACCATTGAGTATCTCGTCGATGACGACGGGAATTTCTACTTCATGGAAATGAACACCCGCATCCAGGTCGAGCACCCGATCACCGAAGAGGTCTATGGATGCGATCTCGTGAAGCACCAGATCCAAATCGCCGCCGGCGAGCATCTCAGTGCCCACGTCATCAATGCTCAACCGCGCGGCCACGCCATCGAGTGCCGGATCAACGCCGAGGATCCCGAAAGAAATTTCCAACCCTGCCCCGGCAATATCGATCTTTACTATGCCCCCGGTGGACGCGGCATCCGCATCGATTCCCACGCCTACGCCGGCTACCCGATCCCGCCGAACTATGATTCCATGATCGCCAAGGTCATCGCCACCGCCTCGAACCGCACCGCTTGCATCAACCGCATGTCCCGAGCATTGGGTGAATACATGATCACAGGCATCAAGACCACGATTCCCTTCCAGCAGGCCATCATGCAAAATTCCGACTTCCGCCGTGGCGCCTACCACACCGGATTCGTCGAGAGCCTCCTTCTCAAGGGAGTTCCGATCGTCAGATAGTTTCCACTCGCTCGAAGGCGGCGAACTTTGGAAAAGAGGGGAAAGAGCTTCCTGCCTGCGGAAGGAATCGAGGCACCCCTAAGCGCCATTGTCTTTTGCCGCTTGTAGCAGGCGCGTCAAGCTTTTGAGACGATACGATTCGCTAACCTGTTGCTCCGAGCTCAATCCAGACGGGGCGATAGCTTTGGGGGACGCGCTTGGACTTTATGAAACTCTCTCGGCGACAGCCCGGTGTGTTCTCTGAAAACGCGGTGCAGATGGTTGGGTCGTGCGAAGCCGCAGATGCTCGCGATGTCACCAACACTGCGATCCGAGTGACGCAGCAGGGCTTTGACTTTTTCCAAACGACAACGTGTGATTTCTTGGTTGATCGTGCGGGTTACTTCTTTTTTGAATAAAATCTCAAGGGGACGCCGTGAAAGTTTTGTGTTGGCGACCACTTCCCTCACCTGGAGTCCGGAGTCGCAAAAATGGTCCCAGATGTAGCGAAGGGCGCGGGCGACTTCGATGTTGTTCACCGCAAGCATATCGGAGCTTTGACGAAGGGTGATCCCTTGGGGCGCGATCCGGGGGGCTTCGAGAGAAACTTTTTCTCCATTCATGATTCGCTCAAGGAGGGCGGCTCCCTGATAACCAAGCCCCTCCAGATCATGGTTCACACTTGTCAGTGGAACGGTGACCGCCTCGCAAAGAAGCTCATCGTTATCGACGCCGACGATGGAAACTTGCTCGGGCACTGGGATTCTCAACTCCTGACACACGTTGAGCACATTCGCGGCAGCGCAATCGTTGTAGCAAAAAATCGCCACAGGCTTTGGCAACGAGGCTATCGCGGCAGCGATTTTGGCGATATTTTTAGGCCAGTTTCCGCTCCATTGGAAGTCCTTGAGTTCATGCAAGGGCGGCAGATGCTTGGGAGAAAATCCTTCTTTGGCCAGTGACTCTGCAAAACCATCGCGGCGCTCGTTGTTGATTGAGTCGTTGGTAAAGGGGAACCATGCGAAATTCCGATATCCTCGCGAAAGGAAGTGATGTGCGGCAATCGCGCCGATGGCCCGGTTGTCACCTTCGACATACGGAATGCCCAGATCGCGGCGAACACTTGTGAGTTCGACCCTCGGCCCGTTCGCACATTTGATGAAGTCTGCAAGCTCGCTCCAATAACCCACATGGGAAATGATGCCATCGCCCTTCCAGCCATACGGGATCGTGGCCGCATAGAGCATGTCGGTTGTGAGATGCCAGTTGTGTTCCCGCGCAAATCGCGCCACACCACGATAAAGACCATGATGGGTCGTTGTGATCGCCAATAGGATGTTTCTCTTCTTTTTAGGCATCGTGAAAGTTCCGAAATACTATCCAGGAGCCTCTCCATATCAACGCATATTGGTACAATAATAACGCAAAATGATTATATTCACGTCTGAGGGGCAAGTGGTAGGGATGGTATCGCAAGCCCCATGACTGATCATATCTCTCAACCGATTCCGCCCGAAACCGTCCGTAATATTCAACTCTCGACCGGTAGGAAGATGCCTGTCGCGGCGTATGGAACTTTCCATTCCGATTGGGCCCAAGCCCTCATGAAGGATGCCACGATCGAGGCCATAAAGCTGGGGTGGCGCCATCTCGACACCGCCCGCGCCTATGAAAATGAGGATCTCGTTGGCGAGGCCATTCGCGAGTCGATCCGGCGTGGATACATCAAGTCCCGTGAGGATTTGTTCATCACAGGCAAGCTGTGGAATGGCCACATGAAACCGAAGGACGTCGCGCCCGCGCTGGAAGCCTCCCTGCGCGATCTCGGGATCGACGAGATGGATTTGTATTTGAACCACTGGCCTTGGCCAAATGTGCATGCGCCGGGTTGCACGGGCGACCAACGGAATCCCGACGCGGTGCCCTATATCCACGAAGCGTTTCTCGAAACATGGGCAGAAATTTGCAAGCTCAAGAAAGCGGGAAAAATCATCGATATTGGCACTTCGAATCACACCCGTGCCACGATGGAGCTCCTCTTGCGCGATGTCGCCGCAGAGGATCGCCCGGTCTGCAACCAGATGGAACTCCATCCGCTTTTTCAGCAAACGGAACTTCGCCGCTATTTTGAATCCGAGGGCATCGCCTGCACCGGCTACATGGCGATGGGATCGCCCAAGCGCCCGAGCCGCGATAAATTCAAGGAGCATCGGTCGGATATGCACGATCCGGTCATTCAGGAAATCGCACGCGAGTGCGGCATTTCGGCCGGACAAGTCTGCCTCGCATGGGCCGCCCAACGCGAGAACCACAGCGGCGGCTACGTTGTGATGTCCACGAATGCCGGACGTATTCATGAAAATCTGATTCCAGCGACAAAAGACATCCTCAGCGCGGAGCAAGTCCTCCGGATCAGTGGCGATGGCACTGATGCGAATCCCGGCATTGATGCGAACAACCGTCTCATTTGGGGTCAGGTTTTTCTGTGGCCGGAGGCGGACGGCGATTGGCGCCAACTCTGGGACGACTCACAGGTCTTCCTCACGCGCGACGGGTATCAGAAGTTCAAAACCTCGTGGAATGCCCACCACGCCGTGCATCTCGCCACCACTCACGGGAGGAAAAAATGAAAGAAGTCGGCATGCTCAACGGCCACATCGATTCGGCGCTGACCCGTCAGGGCCACGGAGACTTGATGATGGTGGTGGATGCGGGATTCGCCTGCCCGGATCATGTGGAAGTCATCGACATCGCACTCCGCGAGGGCGTTCCGTCCGTGCTCGAGGTGCTGGCCGAACTCCGCAAGGTCCACTCGGTCGAGAAAATCGTGATGGCCAACGAAACCCGCGACCACAATCCGACCCACTTCAAAACGGCCGCGAAGGCTTTTGGCAAGGGCGTGGAGGTCGAAGCCATTCCGCACACCGAGTTCAAACAACGGAGCCACCAGGCCAAAACCATTGTCCGCACCGGCGATTTCACCGCGTGGGGAAATGTGATGTTGGTCTCCGGCGCCGGCAACCGCTGGAAAATGGAAAAAAAATAAACCTATGAGACAAGCCATCATGACCCAACCCGGACACATCGAGTTCCGGACTGCCCCGGAACCTGTTGTTGGTCCCGGCGAAATCCTCCTCCGCATCAAAAAAATCGGCGTCTGTGGTTCCGATATCCATGTCTGGCACGGCGAGCATCCCTACACGCCGTATCCCGTGATCCAGGGTCACGAGTTTTCGGCCGTCGTCGAAGCGGTCGGCGCGGGTGTCACCAAGGTCAAGCCCGGCATGAAAGCCACCGCCGCCCCGCAGCAAGTCTGCGGAAAATGCAATCCCTGCAAGCGAGGCGACTACAACATTTGCGACACGCTCAAGGTCCGCGGATTCCAAGCCCCGGGCTGCGCGCAGGACCTCTTCATTGCACCGGAGGAGCGCATCGTTCCTTTCCCCGACAGCCTCAGCTTCGAGCAGGGCGCCCTCATCGAGCCGGCCGCCGTTACCGCCCACGCCACAAACCGCGTGCCGTCGCTTAAGGGGAAAAATGTCCTCGTCACCGGCGCGGGCACGATCGGTAACCTCGTCGCCCAAGCCGCAAAATGCCGGGGCGCGAAAAAAGTTCTCATCACCGACCTCAGCGACTTCCGCCTTCAAAAGGCTCTCGAATGCGGAATCGACGGGGTTTGCAATGTCCGCAACGAAAACCTCGCCGAGAAGTGCAAAGCGTTCTTTGGCGACGAGGGATTCGATGTCGCCTTCGAGGCCGTGGGCCACGAACGCTCGCTCGACGATGCGATTCAGAACATCCAGAAGGGCGGCGACATCGTGGTGCTGGGCGTCTTTGGGGGAAAACCGAGCGTGGATATGTCCACCGTTGGCGACCGCGAGATCAGCCTCATCGGCACTCTCATGTATCGCCAGGACGACTATGCCCAAGCGGTCGAATGGATCGCCTCGGGAGCCATGAAAACCACTTTGCTGGTCACAAAACATTTCCCTTTTGAAGACTACGAAAAAGCCTACCACTTCATCGAGAAAGAGGCCGACAAGACCCTCAAGGTCGTGATCGACCTCGATTGATTTCCACCCAACACCAACCCCAAACAACACCATGCACATATCCATGATTGATGTGGCGGTCATCGCCATTTACCTCGTCGGCATCACCGCCTTCGGCATCTGGGTCGGCTACCGTCGCGAAGCCACCTCGGATCAATATTTCCTCGCGAGTCACTCGCTCAACTGGTTCACGGTCGGCGCAGCGGTATTCACCTCGAACATCTCCACAATCCACCTCGTCGGCCTCGCCGCAGGAGGTGCCAAGGACGGCATGGTGATCGGCAATTTCGAGTTGATGGCCTGTACAACGCTGATCCTCCTGGCACTGATCTTTGCCCCCTTCTACATCAACTCGGGAGTTAAAACCCTGCCTCAATTTCTCGAGTGCCGCTACTGCCCACAGGCACGCACCTTCATGGCGGTGATTGGATTGCTTGGAGCACTTCTGATTCACATTGGCATCAGTCTTTTCGCGGCGGCCAAGGTGTTTGAGAGTTTCCTCGGTGTTCCCATGATCTGGACCATCATCGTCCTTTCTCTTTTCACCGTGGTTTACACGGTTTTGGGAGGACTCAAGGCTGTGGTGATGACGGAAAATATCCAAGTGGTTTTGCTCCTCTTCGGCGCCACGCTTGTCACCGTGTTGGGCTTGTTTGCACTGCCATCCGTGGGTGTCCACGACATCGCCGGTTTTCGCGCCGCACTCCCCCCCGACCACATGAAAATGCTCCACCCGTTGGTGAATGCCAAGGGTCACCTTAGTGAGTTTTCCTGGCTCGGTATTCTTCTCGGCTATCCGATCCTCGGCATCTGGTATTGGTGCGCGGATCAGACCCATGTGCAGCGGGTCCTTGCTGCGCGGAGCTTGAAGGACGGACAGAATGGCGCCCTGTTTGCCGGATTCCTGAAAATCACCCCCGTCTTCCTTATGGTTCTGCCCGGCGTGATCGGCTACGTGCTCTGGAGCAAGGGGGCATTTCAGCTTCACAATGTGCCCGGAACAAACAACCCCGATTTCAACACGATGTTGCCGGAGTTGATCAACCATCTCGTTCCGGTCGGGCTCAAAGGCCTCCTCGCGGCCTGCATGGCGGCGGCCCTCATGAGCTGCATGGCGGCGGCGCTCAATAGCTGCGCGACGCTTATCTCGATGGACATGGTCAAACGCATGCGTCCCGAGTCCTCCGACGAAAGCGTCGTCTTTATCGGTCGCATCGCGACGGCGGTCATCATGGTTCTTGCCATATTGTGGTCCACCCAAGGCGATCAGTTCGGAACCATCTTCGAAGCCATCAACAAAATCCCGATGACCTTTGCGCCCGCCGTGACCACCGTTTTTGTCCTCGGCGTGCTTTGGAAACGGGGAACCAAAGAGGCGGCAATGACCACCCTGTATCTCGGCTCTCTCATCGGCGTGCTTTACTTCATCATCGATATGCCGGGCGTGGGCCGGATGTTCCTTGGCGAGAAAGCCCACCCCGATTTCATGGGCCTGGTCTCCGATCCCGCCATCGGCTTGGGCGTTCCCTTCATGCTTGTTGGTCCATTTATCGCCGTTCTCTGTTTTGCGATTTACATCATCACCAGCCTTTTCACGCCTGCGATGGACGAGAAGGAAGTTGCCAAGGTTTGCTGGGATCACCCGCTGGCTTTCATGAAGGGTCCTGTGGAAGCCGTGAGCGACCCGCGCATCGTCACACTGATCCTGCTTGGCTCGCTGGGTGTGATCTACTTCTGGCTCCGCTAGGAAAATGGCAGGCGCACCGGTCATTGTTGGCATCGGGGAGATGCTATGGGATGTCTTCCCCGATGGGAAAAAACTCGGCGGCGCCCCGCTGAATTTCAGCCACCACTGCGGCCAACTCGGCGCCTCGGCCCACCCCGTGAGCGCCGTGGGGGCTGATACCGACGGTTCGGAAATCCGCCAAATTCTCGCCTCGAAAAACCTGCCGGACGCCCATGTCCAAACCGACACCGCCCACCCCACTGGGCGCGTGAATGTGACCCTCCATAACGGCAAGCCCACCTACGAAATCCTCGCCGGGGTCGCCTGGGACTACATCCGCTTCGACCAAAACCTCCGCGATCTCGCCTCGCGCGCCGATGCTGTTTGCTTCGGATCGCTAGCCCAGCGAAGCTCGGTCTCGCGAGTCACGATCCAAGCCTTCCTCGATGCCATGCGCCCCGAGTCGCTGCGGATTTTCGATGTGAACCTACGCCAGAATTTCTACTCCAAGCAAATCCTCGAAACCTCCCTGCGCCACGCGAACATTTTCAAGCTCAGCGACGAGGAATTGCCGACACTCGCGGAGTTTTTCGAACTCACCGGCCAAGTGATCGACCAACTCCAAACCCTTCGCGGGATGTTTGACCTCCGCCTCGTCGCCTACACGCGCGGCGGTGAGGGCAGCGTGCTCGTCACGGCCGACGAATCCGCTGAGCACCCTGGCTTCCCCACTCAGGTCGTCGATACCGTTGGTGCTGGGGATTCCTTCACCGCCACCCTTTGCATGGGTCTTTTGCAAAACCTCCCCCTCGCGGAAATCAACCGCCGCGCCTGCCAAGTCGCCGCCTTTGTTTGTTCGCAAGAAGGAGCAACGCCGAAGTTGGACCCGACCGTTGTATGAAAAAAACGAGCACGCGTTTCTTTTCCGCACTGGTATTGGCGCATTCGCTCG
>JALQZP010000074.1 GCA_023258235.1 Terrimicrobiaceae bacterium
AAGATCTTTGTCGTCGACCATGTCCACCTTGTTCATGAAAACAACGATGGAAGGCACGCCGACTTGGCGGGCGAGAAGGATGTGCTCGCGGGTCTGAGGCATTGGGCCGTCTGCCGCGCTGCAAACCAGAATAGCACCGTCCATCTGGGCGGCGCCGGTGATCATGTTTTTAACGTAATCCGCGTGGCCGGGGCAATCGACGTGCGCATAGTGGCGCTTTTCGGTTTCGTATTCGACGTGGGCGGTGTTGATCGTAATGCCGCGCTCTTTTTCTTCAGGAGCTGCATCAATTTCGTCGTATTTTTTTGCCGTTGCGCCGCCGGTTTTAGCGAGGACGGTCGTGATCGCGGCGGTGAGTGTCGTTTTACCGTGGTCAACGTGGCCGATGGTGCCAATGTTGATATGCGGTTTATTTCTCTTGAACTGTTCTTTAGCCATCTTGAATTTTCGGTTTGTTGTTGGTTGCCGAGCGATGTTGGTGGAGCCCATGACCGGGATTGAACCGGTGACCTCGTCCTTACCAAGGACGTGCTCTACCGACTGAGCTACATGGGCATCTGGCGACCGGAGTCGCAGTTTTGCACATCGAACAGCGTATTTTTTTGGTTTTTCCCAAGGAAAAAGGCGATAACGCAGGCCGTTTTTTTACGTTGTAAAAAAGCGGATCGCGTCGTCTCCCAATTTCGAGAGGAACGCAAAACCTAGCGGCTGTCTCGAATCTGTCAAAGACAAAATGCGCCTTATTTCGTTTCCCCCGCCATGACGCTCCGGGAATCAAAATCGCGCACCCCGCGGCCCCGGAGCGTTCCGTGCTGGATTTGCGCAAACGGGGGTGCGTAATCTGCGGCGATGGAAACAATGCGCATTCAAGAAATGCCGGCGACCGACCGACCACGCGAAAAGTCCGAGAGGTTGGGATTCGAAGCCTTGTCCGATTCGGAGTTGCTGGCCATTTTCATTCGCACCGGCTTTCCTGGAAAAAACGCCATTCAAATCGCCGCCGACCTGCTTCGCGAAGCTGGCGGCTTCAAAGAACTCTCGCGCTGCAAACCGAAGGAGATTCAGAAAAAAGGACGCGGCATCGGTCCGGCCAAATCCATCGAGCTGGCGGCAGCCTTCGAGATCGGGAAACGCCTGTCACGCGGCGATACCCTTGCCCCCATGCTCGATACCCCTCAAAAAATTTTCGATGTTTTCGGCCAGGAATTCATGGCGCTGAGGCAGGAATCCCTTCGCGTTCTTCTTTTGGACGCCAAGTTGAGGCTGATCCGCGCGGAAGAAATCACACGCGGTTCGGTGAATGAGAGCCTGGCCCATCCGAGGGAGGTTTTTCGGCCCGCCTTCATCCACAGCGCCTACGGTGTCGTGGTGCTGCACAACCATCCGAGCGGCGATCCGTCACCCAGCGCGGCCGACTACCGTGTCACAAAAAACCTTCTCGAAGCAGCGAATCTATTGCAGATTCGACTTCTCGATCATGTCATCCTCGGCTCGCCGGAGGGCGGTCGATCACCATTTTACAGCTTCCGCGAAGCCGGACTCATATGAAAATCCATCCCACAGCCATCATCTCTCCCACAGCGCAATTAGCGGACGACATCGAGGTCGGTCCACACGTCATCATTGGAGGGCAGGCCCGGGTGGGCTCGGGATGCACGATTCAAGCCCATGCCGTGCTGGAAGGGAAAATCACACTCGGCAACAACAACTCTGTCGGCTACGGAGCCATCCTGGGTGGGGCTCCACAGGATTTTGCATACTCACCCGACATCGAAAGCGAAGTCATCATCGGAAACAACAACCGCATCCGGGAATACGTAACGATCCATCGTGGAACCAAGGCGGGAACGGCGACCAAAGTGGGCGACCGCTGTTTTCTCATGGTCGGATGCCACCTGGGGCACAATGTCGAAGTCGCCGACGACGTCATTATCACGAACAACTGCCTTCTTGCGGGCCATGTGCAAGTCGGCGAAGGCGCTGTGCTGGGCGGTGGATCGATTTACCATCAATTCATTCGCATCGGCAGGAGGTCGATGATCGCGGGCGGCGCACGCCTTAACAAAGACATTCCGCCATTCACTCTGGGTAGTTTTTTCAACATCCTTAATGGAATCAATATCGTGGGCCTGCGCCGTTGCGGGGTGGACGCCGCGACCCGCACGGAGATCCGCCGCGCATTCCAACTCGTCTTCCGCAGCCAAAAAACAGTTCGCGAGGCGATTGCCGAAGCCCGGCTCTCGGAATGGAAGCCCGAGGCCTTGGAATTTTTCGACTTCATAGCGTCTTCGAAGCGGGGATGCGGAAGCAGTCGCCGCAGCGGCCAACATTTGGGCGACGATTCCGAGGGCTGATATCCCCCTCGCCGGTGCCGTATCTTGGGCCTCACGACCCTGCGAAGATTGAAAAAATCGCTTGATGTCGAAGGCGCGCGGCATTCCCATGCGTTGCGCATGAACCCGATCTCCAACGACCAACTGCTCGAATCCCTTCACTGGCGCTATGCCACCAAGCAATTCGATGCCTCGAAAAAAATTCCATCGGAGGTGTGGAAAACCCTGGAAGAAGCTCTGGTTCTCACTCCCTCGTCCTACGGCCTCCAGCCCTGGCAATTTTTTGTTATCACCGATCCCGATATTCTTGCGCGGCTGCGCGTCCATTCCTGGAACCAAGCCCAGGTCACCGACTGCTCGCACTACGTTGTTTTCGCGATACCCGAGAAAATCGACACGGCCCATGTGGAGCGGTTTCTCGCCCGCATCGCCGATGTCCGCGGCGTGCCCCTCGATTCCCTGGCATTCTACCGCGACATGATGATGGGAGACATCATCAACGGCCCGCGTGCGAAGTGGGCCCGCGAGTGGGCGGCAAGGCAAGTCTACATCGCCCTCGGCAATTTCATGACCTCCGCTGCCCTGCTTGGCGTGGACGCCTGTCCAATGGAGGGGCTCGATCCTCGGGAATACGATGCCATCCTTGATCTCCCGGCGAAGGGATTCAACACCGTCGTGGCCTGCTGCGCCGGTTATCGCTCGGCCTCCGACAAATACGCCGCCCTGCCGAAAGTTCGCTTCGATAAAAGCGATCTCATACGCCACATCTGAAATTTCCGACACCCAACATTCCAAATGATCACTCAGCCACACAACCCCGCCACGCACCGACTCGAAACCGACTCCATGGGAGAAATACCCGTGCCACATGATGCCTACTGGGGCGCACAGACCGCACGATCCCTCATCCATTTTGATATCGGCGAGGACATCCTCCCGCCCGAAATGATCAAGGCATTGGGTGTTCTCAAAAAAGCCGCCGCATTGGCGAATGCCGATCTGGGCAAGCTATCGAAAGACAAATGCGAACTCATTTCGCAAGCCGCCGACGAGGTGATCGCCGGCAAGCTCGACGCCCACTTTCCGCTGCGCATCTGGCAGACCGGCTCGGGCACACAAAGCAACATGAATGCGAACGAGGTCATCTCGAACCGCGCCATCGCCATTGCCGGAGGGGAGAAGGGAAGCAAAAAGCCGATCCATCCGAATGACGACGTCAACATGTCGCAATCGTCGAACGACACATTTCCCACAGCCATGTCGATCGCCTCGGCTGTTGTCGTGATCGAAGTTCTCATTCCCGCCGTGAAAAAATTGAGGAATACCCTCGATGCCAAGGCCACTGAATTTGCGGATATCGTGAAAATCGGCCGCACCCATCTTCAGGATGCCACCCCGCTCACGCTCGGCCAGGAATTCTCCGGCTACGTGGCCATGCTCGATCAGGCCCTCAAGGACATCGAAGCTTCTCTTGGCGGCCTTTACCAACTTGCCATCGGCGGCACCGCAGTGGGAACTGGATTGAACGCGCATCCCGAATTCGGCGACCGCGCCGCCGCCCACATCGCTAAGCTCACAGGACTCCCCTTCACCTCCGCTCCGAACAAGTTTGCCGCGCTTTCCGGACACAACGAATTCGTGATCGCCAGCGGGGCCATCAAATCCCTCGCCTGCGCACTGATGAAAATCGCGAATGACATCCGCTGGTTGGCTTCGGGCCCCCGCTGCGGATTGGGCGAACTCACCATTCCCGAGAACGAGCCCGGTTCCTCGATCATGCCAGGCAAAGTGAACCCCACCCAATCCGAAGCTCTCACCATGCTTTCGATTCAAGTCATGGGCAACGACACGGCCATCGGCATCGCCGCATCCCAAGGCAATTTCGAACTCAACGTCTTCAAGCCTCTTATTGTTCATAATTTTCTGCACTCCGTCCGCCTCCTTGCCGCCGGCTGCCATTCCTTCAACGACCACTGCGCCGTCGGCATCGAACCGAATTTGGACGTTATCGCGCGCTATGTGGAAAACTCCCTCATGCTCGTCACCGCGCTCAATCCCCACATCGGCTACGACAAATCCGCACAGATCGCCAAGAAAGCCCACAAAGACGCTTCAAGCCTCAAGGAAGCCGCCGTCGCGCTTGGCTTCCTCACCTCCGAGCAGTTTGACCAGTGGGTCGTCGCCAAAAACATGACTCACTCCTGACCTGCGACCCGCCCCATCCAGCCGACCACAGGATGTCGGCGGCACGGGCGGGACACAGCTTTTCCCGATTGATCTGCGTTCAGCGGAACTATAATCGTTACTATTCATGCCAACAGAAGCCTTGAGAACAAATCCACTGCGGGAGGGACTCACCTCACGCACCATGCCCGATCCGTGCACCCTTGTGATCTTCGGTGCGACCGGCGACCTGACGCACCGCAAGCTCATCCCAGCCCTTTATAATCTCGCCGCCGACGGGGCTCTTCCTCCCGCGATCAGTGTTGTCGGGTTTGCCCGGCGCGACAAAACGGATGAGGTTTTCCGCACCGAACTCGAAGCGGCCGCGCGGAAATTTTCGAGGCAAAGTCTCAATGACGAACTTTGGAAAAGTTTCGCCTCGTGCGTCAGCTACCACCGCAGTGAATTTGATAAATTCGAGGGCTATCAGGATCTCGCCCGCAAACTGGATGAACTCGATGCCGCACGCGGCACATGCGGAAACCGACTCTTCTACCTCGCCGCCTCACCCGACCAGTTCGAGGTTATTTTGGAAAATCTCCGCAAAAGCGGATTGAACAAGGCCCGCGAGGGTTCCTGGGCGCGCGTGATTGTGGAAAAACCCTTTGGCACCGATCTTCCCAGCGCCCGCGGCTTGAACGACCTCGTTCAAAACGCATTCGACGAGTCGCAGACCTACCGCATCGACCATTATCTGGGCAAGGAGACCGCCCAAAACATCATGGTCCTCCGGTTTGCGAATTCGATTTTTGAAGCCATGTGGAACTCCCGCTACATCGACCACGTCCAGATCACGGCCAGTGAGCCGCTCGGCGTGGAAGGCCGCGCCGGGTACTACGACAAATCCGGCGCTCTCCGCGACATGGTGCAAAACCATCTTCTTCAATTGCTGTGTCTCACGGCCATGGAACCGCCCGCCGGACTCGATGCCGATTCTATTCGCGACGAGAAGGTAAAAGTCCTCCGCTCGCTCCGGCCGCTCACCGGCGATGATGTTTTTAAACACGTCATCCGCGGCCAATACTCGGCCGGCGCCATCAATGGCAAGCGTGTTGCCGCCTATCGCGACGAACTCAATGTCGATCCCGGTTCGACCACCGAAACCTATGTGGCCCTGGAGGTGAATGTGGACAACTGGCGCTGGGCGGGAGTTCCCTTCTTTATCCGCGTCGGCAAACGCCTTCCCAAAAGCGGTACCGAAATCGCCATCCACTTCAAAAGCGTCCCGCCCGTGCTTTTCAAGGCGACCGGCGAATCCATCGATGACAACGTTCTTGTGATCCGCATCCAACCGGATGAGGGCATTTCCCTCCGCATGAGCGCGAAGATGCCCGGATCCAGCCTCCGCATTGAGCCGGTGAAGATGGACTTCCATTACGGCACGAGTTTCGGCAAGGCGACCCCGGAGGCCTACGAGCGCCTGCTCTTGGACGCCATGAGCGGCGACCCGACTCTCTTCGCCCGCCGCGACGAAGTCGAGGAAGCCTGGAAATTTGTCGATGCCATTCACGCCGCTTGGGCGACCCGCTCGGATGACCTTGCCTTCTATTCCTCGGGCTCATGGGGCCCCGGCGAAGCCGATGAACTCATCACGCGCCATGCCTCAACCTGGAGACGCCTGTAACTCCGTGAACGTTACCTTTGATCCAGGCCTTCCGGTGGAAATCGGAAAAATCGAAAAGGAACTCGGGCATCTCTGGGAATCCAGCGATGATACCAAGACCCGCGCCTCGCTGATCAATTTCATCGTTTACACGGAAGACACGGAATCCCTCACCGCCGACACCGAAGTCATCTCGGCCGTCGCCGGCAAGCACGCCTGCCGTGCGATTTTGATCATGGCCAACCCCCACGCCCCGGTTTCCGAAGCCAAAGCCTGGATCAGCGCCCACTGCCATCTCGCAGGCAAAGGAGAGCGACAGATCTGCTCCGAACAGATCACGTTCAGACTCGATGGCGACAGCGCACATGCGCTCCCCAACATTGTCTTCTCGCACCTCGACTCCGATCTCCCCCTTTGCCTATGGTGGAAAGCGGAGTTCCCCGAACCACTGGATGAGAAACTTTGGGGCTGGGTCGATCGCCTCATTTTTGACAGCAGCACGTGGAAAAATCCCGCGCACCAATTTTCGATCATTCGCCACCTTTCCTCCTCGGATACCACCGGCAGGGTGCTTTGCGACCTCGACTGGACACGCCTTCACGCTTGGCGCTTCGCCCTTGCCGGTATGTTCGACCATGCCTCCGCATTTCCCTGCTTGAGCCGCGTCGAATCCCTTCGCCTCCAATGCGCGCCGGGCAAACGAACAACCGGCCTGCTTTTATTGGGCTGGTTGGCATCACGCTTGAACTGGAAGCCCTCAGGCGAGGGCGATTCATTCCTGACGGCGGATGGAACTGCGATCCCCTTTGTCATCGATGACGTTCCAGGCCCCAATCTTTCTCTGCTCTCGATCCATTGCGGCGATGCCCTTTTCGAGCTTGAGCTGGCCGAAAGCGGCGATTTCTTTGAATCCCGCATTCATGCTCCCGGAACCCGCGACACCCGCCAGATCCTTCCGGCCGGCCGCAGCAAAATTGCCGACACCCTTCTCTCCGAACTGAGCCGCTCGGGACGGCATCCACTCTACACAAAATCTCTGGAACTCATCCTCCCTCTGCTCGGCAAGTAGGCTGACCCTTTATTTTTACTTTTTGAGCCTTCAAAGAGCTCTACTGAACAGCAACACATTCTGCATAGCGGTAAGCTCGGCTCGGTTTGCAGGGCCTCGTGACACACTTCACCAACCACCCCTATTTCCCAACCCTGCCGCTAAGTTGCCATTCCTTGATTGCCGCCACGGGTTTTACAAGCATCAAGACATTCATCGATAGGTTATCGCGGATCCAAATCGCACAACCAATTTCCATGCAAAGAAAGAGGCAGACCGCCAAGCGGAGCCTGAGTTTCCAAGCAGCAAAAAAGCCTATCGACATCATCAAAATGTCGCTCAACGAATTCACTATACTGTCCCCAGCGTAGCCAATCGCTATAGTGGCTTCGCGATAGCGTTCAATGATGAACGGAGAGTTCTCGAGGATTTCCCAGCCGGCCTCGAAGCACAACGCGGTAAAAAACCGCCAAGGCATCGGGATCTGCCGCGCCACAAGCCAAAGTAGAAAATAAAAAACCATGCCGTGGCAGATGTGCGAAAAAGAATATGGATCCAGCAACCGCTGTGAACAAGCCGCGCTCCAAATATCGTTGGTCAACAAACCAAATTGCCCGCCGGTTCCGAACAATGTCCTACCTGCAAAAAGCTCGACAATCACTGTGGCCCCCAAAATCAACGTAGACAGGAAAATCAACATGCGCGATCGCGCGCTCATACTACAACCTCCAGATAAGTGGTTATCCATTTTCATGGATCGCTATTTCAGTCGATCCAAAAAACAAATCAACCTGTTTGCAGTTAATGTAATAGGCACATTATTGCAGTGTTGGATTTACAGAGAAGAGATGACATTATCTCACACTCGGCAGTTGAGAGCGGTTCAACTTTTTCTGCAGCCAATGTTTCTAACTCAAGTTCAGTTTACACAAAGCGTCACAGAGTTTTATGGCTGTAAAAAACGGATGCGAAATTTCCAAAACTGCTCTGAAGAGAAACGCAGACTGCGGAAATGGTCCCTGCGGGATTATTTGTGATCCAAGACCGAATTCCACTCATCGATGCGCTTTTTCTCAGCCGCAAAGAGTTCATCGGTGGAATCGAGGATTTCGATTTTCTCGATTTTGTCACCTCCGGTGATGGCGTTCACGGCGTCCATCCCCTTGGTCACATGACCGAAAACGGTGTGTTTTCCGTCAAGGTGGGGTGTGGGCACGTGGGTGATGAAGAACTGGCTTCCATTGGTCCTTGGACCGGCATTGGCCATGGAGAAGATACCGGGACGGTCGTGTTTGAGTCCGCTGTTGACTTCATCTTCAAAGCGGTAGCCGGGTCCACCACTGCCTGTGCCGGTGGGATCGCCGCCTTGGATCATGAATTGCTTGATGACGCGATGGAAGGTGAGGCCGTTGTAGTAACCGCGCTTCGAGAGATTCAGGAAGTTGGCGACGGTGACGGGGGCTTTCGATGGCTCCAAAGTGGCTTCAATCGGCCCTTTGCTGGTAGTGAGAATAATGCGGATGTCTTGCATGGAAGCCGTGTCTGTCGCTGAATGCGCGGACATTGTCAAACCGAGAAACAAGCAGAGGAGTATTCTTTTCATAAGTTGGAAATGGGAAGGTGATTTAAAACACCGCCTCCGTGCGCAGATCAAGTCAAGATCGGATTGGCGGGACGACTGAGACGACGGATATCCTCGGGCAATTCCGCGCGATCGGCCAGCGAGACACGATCAATAAAAAGACCGCCACGGGTGTGATCGAGTTCGTGTTGAACGGCGCGGGCCAGGAGTCCGTCGGCCTCGAACTCCAGTGTCTCGCCTTCAATCGTCATGGCTTTCACCCGTACGGAAAGATGGCGGGGAATGTCGGCGGAAATCTCCGGGAAGCTCAGGCAGCCCTCGGATTCAATATGGATGCGGCCGAAGGTCTCCACTTCCGCATTGATCAAAACGAGCGGCATCAGGGATTCGAAGTCCACGGCGCGTCCCTTCATTCGCATCGCACTTGGTCGCTTTTTCATTTGAGGAACGTCGAGAACAAAGAACTGGAGCGGTAGCCCGACTTGTTGGGCGGCAAGGCCCAGTCCCTCCGCCGCCTGCATGGTCTCAATCATATCCACGGCCAGTTGACGGATCCGATCGTCGATTTTTTCGACACGGGCACCGGGAGTGCGCAAGGCGGGATGGTCGAAGGTGGTGATTTCAAGGATCATTTTTGAGGATTATCGGGTTGGGTGAATGCAGGGATATCTTTGAGGCCGGCGGCTTTCAGCGAGTCGAGTACCTTGACCACCACGCCAAACGGGGCCTCCCGGTCGGCTTGCAAAGCCACCGAGCGACCAGGGAACTTCTGTCGCGCCTCCGAGAGCATGTTGGGAAGATTTTCCAACGTGGCCGGATTGTCGTCAACCGAGATCTCGGTGGCGCTTTTGACCCGCAGCACGATGGGTTCCTTCTGCTCGGCGGCGGCGGTTTCGGCGGCCTTCGAGTCGGGAGGTTGATCTGAACCTGCGGTTGTTTTTTTCGGAAGGTGGTCGAGACGATGAAAAAAATCAGCAGGATCGCAAGAATGTCGATGAGGGATACGACATTGACGAAGAGGTTGCGGCGCTTGCGGGTGTAGAACTGCATCGCAGTCTCAGGCCCCAGCAGGGGGTTGGTAGAGTTTGGCGAGGAGGTCGGCGGCGACGGATTCCATTTGCACGGCCATCATTTCGATGCGGCGGGTGAAGTAGCTGTGCGCGATGAGGCTCGGGACGGCGACGGCGAGGCCGACGATGGTGGTATTGAGAGCCTCGGAAATGCCACGCGCAACGATGACCGGGTCGCCCGAACCGCCGAGCTCGGCGAAGATCGAGACGAGGCCGGAGAGGGTTCCGAGCAAGCCGAGGAGCGGGCCGGCGCCGGTGGCGATCTCTAGGATGACCAGGCCTTTTTCCATTCGGGCGATT